>SVKU01000028.1 GCA_015068245.1 Oscillospiraceae bacterium | reverse complement strand
GATTTCTAGACAAGAAGAAAAATATGGCTGGGAATTTTTGTTTGTGGCTGCAAATATAGATGCTTTAGAAACAGCAAGAAATATAGGTATTCGTAAAGAAAGAGCTGCCAACTATGAGTATTCCAAGCTCCGCACCTCTTCCATGAAGAACACCTGCGTTGCAGCAACCTGCGAAGAACCCGAAAAGATTCTCCAGTTCCTCGACTGGCTGTTCAGTGACGAAGGCATCAAAGTTTCCAACTACGGCTGGAACGAAGGCGAAAGCTACGAACTGGTAAACGGCGAACCCCAGCTGCTGCCTCTGATGGCCCAGCGCGACGAAAACGGTGTTGGCAACTCCAGCAAGTACGTCATCGACGAAGGTCCCATATTCAACCTTGTCGACCGTGAAGTTCCCATTCGCAGCGAAGCTGTTATTGCAGCCAAGAACACCTGGCTGAGCTATGATCCCGACGCTTGCCAGTACATCAGTCTGCCTCCCGTATCTATGACTGTTGACGAAAGCGAAGAGATCACTTCCGTTGCAACCGACATTTCCACCAAGGTCAATACCGACCTGCTGGCATTCATGACCGGCGAAATGCCTCTGAACGACGATACCTGGGCAGAGTATTGCTCCAGCATCGAAGCCATGGGTCTCGACAGACTTACCGAGATCTATGAAGGTGCCTACGCAAGATATCTCGAAAGATAAACTAAATGCATAAGAATTACCTTCCCGGCAGCCTTTTGGCTGCCGGGAACCATTTTATATGCAAATGGCTTGAAAATTATGCATTAAAATGCGAATACGATGAATAAATTGTGATAAAAACCAAATAAAATGGCAAC
Organism: Oscillospiraceae bacterium; assembly: GCA_015068245.1. Classification (GTDB taxonomy): domain Bacteria; phylum Bacillota; class Clostridia; order Oscillospirales; family Oscillospiraceae; genus SIG469. The sequence goes on along the minus strand of SVKU01000028.1, from coordinate 26,271 downwards.
AAGTGTGAATTATTATGCAATATTTAACTTGAATCTGCTGGTAAATAGTGCTATTATGTAGTCAAGATAAAAAACGGCAAACACTATAAATAAAATCAATGGAGTGTTGAACAATGAAAAAACAGATAAAGAAATGCGTTCTTGCCTATTCCGGCGGTCTTGATACCTCTATCATTATTCCCTGGCTGAAAGAAAACTATGGCTGCGAAGTCATTGCCGTTTCCGGCGACGTCGGTCAGAAAAGCGAACTGGACGGCCTTGAAGAAAAGGCACTCAAGACCGGTGCTTCCAAGCTTTACATAGCCGATTTGAAGCAGGAATTTGTTGACGAGTATATTATCCCCACCATGAAAGCCGGTGCAAAATACGAAGGTCAGTATCTGCTGGGCACCTCTTTTGCACGTCCCATCATCGCAAAGCGTATCGTTGAGATCGCTCTGGAAGAAGGCGCAGACGCTATCTGCCACGGCTGCACAGGCAAAGGCAACGACCAGGTACGTTTCGAACTGGCTATCAAGGCATATGCTCCCAATATGACCATTATCGCTCCCTGGCGTGAGTGGGATATCAAATCCAGAGACGAAGAAATAGATTACGCCGAAGCACACAATATCCCCCTGAAGGTCAGCCGTGAGACCAGCTATTCCAAGGATAAGAACCTGTGGCACCTGAGCCATGAAGGCCTTGACCTTGAAGATCCCGGCAACGAGCCCAAGTATGAAGAGATCCTCGAACTGGGAGTAACTCCCGAGTCCGCTCCCGATGTTCCCACTTATGTGACCATCTCCTTTGAAAAGGGTGTACCCGTAGCGATAGACGGCGAAAAGATGAATTCTGTTGACCTCATCGAGAAACTCAACGAACTGGGCGGAGCTAACGGTGTAGGCATCATCGACATGGTTGAAAACCGTCTGGTTGGTATGAAGTCCAGAGGTGTTTACGAAACCCCCGGCGGCACCATTCTCTACAAGGCTCACGAAACCCTCGAAACCATCTGCCTCGACAAGGATACCCTGCATCTCAAGAGCAAGCTGGCTGTTGATTTTGCCGACATGGTTTATAACGGCCTGTGGTACACCACCGCCCGTGAAGCCCTGTCTGCATTTGTAGACAAAACTCAGGAAACCGTTACCGGTGACGTTAAGCTGAAGCTTTATAAAGGCAATGTTGTCAATGTTGGTGTATGGTCACCCTACAGCCTGTACAGCGAAGAAGTTGCTACCTTTGGCGAATCCGACTATAACCAGAAAGATTCCGAAGGCTTCATCAACCTTTACGGCCTGCCCATCAAGGTCAAGGCTATGCTGACCGGCAAATAAAATCAAATCATACAGGCGTTGTGGCACCTGATCTGCAGGTGCCATAACGTACTAATAGTGAGGAATAAACTTATGAAACTTTGGGCTGGAAGATTCCAGAAAGAAACAGACACTCTGGTAAACGATTTCAACTCGTCCATTCTTTTTGATGCCAGATTGTATAAAGAAGATATCACCGGCTCCATAGCCCACGCAAAGATGCTGGGCCGTCAGGGGATAATCGACCCTGGGGAGTCTGCTGCCATAGTCGAAGGTCTGAGAGCCATACTTGAAGACATCGACGGCGATAAAGTCGAGTTCTCTCTTGAGAGCGAAGATATCCACATGAATGTGGAACGCCTGCTTACCGAACGCATCGGCACCACCGGTAAGCGTCTGCACACAGCCAGGAGCCGTAACGACCAGGTTGCGGTGGATATCCGACTGTATATGAAACGGGAGATCCCCGAGATCATCAATCTCATTCTCGATCTTGAAAAGGTATTGCTGAAAAAGGCCGAGGGCAACCTTGACACTGTTATGCCCGGCTATACCCATTTGCAGAGAGCACAGCCCACAACCTTTGCTCACTACATGATGGCTTACGCCAATATGCTCCGCCGTGACGTTCTCCGCCTTGAGGACTGCCTTGAACGCATGGACGAACTGCCCCTTGGTTCCGGCGCACTGGCAGGCACCACCTATAATATCGACCGCCGCTACGTTGCCGAAGAACTTGGCTTCAAGCGCATCACCCAGAACTCCATCGACGGCGTGTCCGACCGTGACTTCGCTATTGAGTTTGCATCTGCCTGCTCCATTCTGATGATGCACCTTTCAAGATTCTCCGAAGAGATAATCATGTGGTGCTCCTGGGAATTCCGTTACGCTGAGCTTGACGATGCCTATTCCACCGGCTCTTCCATCATGCCACAGAAGAAGAATCCCGACGTTGCAGAGCTTGTCCGCGGCAAGACCGGCCGTGTTTACGGCGATCTGGTAACCTTGCTGACGGTTATGAAGGCTCTGCCCCTTGCATACAACAAGGATATGCAGGAAGACAAGGAGCCCCTGTTCGATATAATCGACACCGTTAAGCTTTGCCTGCCTGTTTTCGCAGCCATGCTGGATACACTTACCGTAAAACCAAAGAACATGGCAAACGCCGCATCTGCCGGCTTTATCAACGCAACCGACTGTGCAGACTATCTGGTCAAAAAAGGTATGGCATTCCGTGATGCTTACATGATCGTCGGTCGCCTTGTTTCCTCATGTATCAAGATGGGTGAAACCCTTGAAACCCTTACTCTGAAAGACTTCCGTGCCGTGTGCGACAAGTTCGATGCCGATATTTACGATGCCCTGATGCTCAAGACCTGTGTCAACGAACGTAAGAGCGAGGGCGGACCTTCTGCCGAACAGGTAATAAAGCAGATGGCATACATTCAGCAATTTGTAGATGAAAGAATGAGCGCAAATGTATAAGGTATTTATTGACGGTCGTGAAGGCACCACGGGTCTCAGAATAGATTCCATGCTGGAAAACCGCAGTGATATAGAGATAATTCCCATATCAGCCGAGCTTCGCAAAGACGAAACGGAGCGGGGAAGGCTGATGAACATGGCAGACGTTGTGTTTCTCTGTCTGCCGGACAGTGCTGCAAGGGAAGCGGTAAAATTGGTCACTAATGATCACACCCGTATAATAGATGCTTCCACTGCCCACAGAACCGCCGACAACTGGGCTTACGGATTTGCGGAACTGTCTGCTGAACATCGCAGAAAAATCGAAACATATCAATACATCTCCAACCCCGGCTGCCATGCAACAGGATTCATTTCTCTGGTGTATCCGCTGGTAAAAATGGGTATCCTGCCAGCTGACGCTTATCTTACATGCCACTCCATCACCGGTTATTCCGGCGGAGGAAAAAAGATGATAGCTCAGTACGAAGCCGAAGAAAGAGACTTTGCGCTGTTCAGCCCCCGCCAGTACGGCCTTGGTCTGAACCATAAGCATTTGCCCGAGATGAAAAAGCAAAGCTGCATCGACCATGAACCCATCTTCAACCCCGTGGTTGCGGATTTTCCGAGAGGTATGGCCACCACAGTACCCCTCCATCTGGGTCAGCTTACAAAGGCATATACCGCAGGCGATATCAGAAAAGCTTATGCTGAGTTTTATGCAGGTCAGCAGCTCATCGAGATAATGCCCGAAGGTCAGCCTGAGGGAGGCTTCCTTGAAACCAATGCCGTGGTGGATTCCAACCTGCTTCAGATTTTCGTCTTTGGCGAAGGGGAGAGGTTGGAAGTGGTATCCCGGTTTGACAACCTTGGTAAGGGTGCTTCCGGCGCAGCGGTGCAGAACATGAATATATGCCTTGGTCTTGACGAGACCATCGGAATATGAAGGAGCTAATACTATGAAACAGATTTCCGGCGGCGTTACAGCTGCAAAAGGTTATAAAGCAGGCGGCGTAAAGGCTGCCATCAAGAGCAAAAAGAAAAACGACCTGTGCCTTATCGTTTCCGAATGTGAAGCAGCGGCAGCAGGTGTATATACTCTCAATCGTGTAAAAGCTGCTCCCATTTACGTTACCATGGAGCATCTGGAAGACGGTGTGGCAAAAGCCATTATCGCCAACTCCGGCAACGCCAATGCCTTTGCCCACAACAGCCATGAGAGCGTAGAGCGTATGTGCGAACTGGCAGCCGAGCATCTGGGCATTATTCCCGAAGATGTTATCGTAGCCTCCACAGGTGTTATAGGTGTACCTTTCGATATTTCCAAAGTCGAGAAAGTCATGCCCGAGCTGGTGCAGTCCCTGTCGGAAGACGGTTCACATGAAGCCGCAGTGGCAATTATGACCACCGATACCGTGTCCAAGGAATTTGCAGTGGAGTTCAATATCGGAGGTAAGACCGTTACCATGGGCGGTATCGCCAAAGGCTCCGGCATGATCCACCCCAATATGGGTACCATGCTGGCGTTCATCACCACCGACTGCGCCATCACTCCCGAACTTCTTCACGAAGCTCTGGCAGAAACCGTTAAGGTCACCTATAACAGAGTATCGGTAGACGGCGACACCTCCACCAACGATATGTGCGTTATTATGGCCAACGGCATGGCTGAAAACCCCCTTATCGAATGGAAGGACGACAATTATCAGGTGTTCCTGGCAGCACTGAAAGAGGTCAACGAGCATTTTGCCAAAGCCATCGCCAGAGACGGCGAAGGTGCAACAAAGCTGGTGACCTGCCATGTTTATAACTCCCGCAGTGATGACAGCGCAGAACGTATCGCCATGGAAGTTATCAAATCCAGCCTTGTCAAGGCAGCCATGTTTGGCTCCGATGCCAACTGGGGTCGTGTACTTTGCGCCATGGGTTATTCCAAGGCTCCGTTCCGACCCGAATACGTTGATATTGCATTTGCTTCCGCAGCAGGCGAGATCGTGGTCTGCAAGCAGGGTGACGGCCAGAACTTCGACGAAGACAAGGCAAAGGCTATCCTTTCTCAGAACGAGGTCACTATTGAGATAAACCTCAACGAAGGCACCCACGAAGCTACCGCCTGGGGTTGTGATCTGACTTATGATTACGTCCGCATCAACGGCGATTACAGAAGCTAATCAAATCACTCTGTCATTCCGAATGCCAAAGGTCAGCTTTGCTGACCTGAATCGGCGGAGGAATCCCCATCTTGTGATGGAAAATTCCATGAAATTACACGAGGTATCATCATGTCCTATTCAGTTATCGACCGGGCAACAGTGCTGAACGAAGCACTGCCTTATATCCAGCGGTTCAACAATAAAACAGTAGTCGTAAAATACGGCGGCAACGCCATGATCAGTGACGAATTGCGATCGGCAGTTATTTCGGATATTGTTCTGCTGTCCCTTGTTGGCATCAAAGTCGTGGTCGTCCATGGCGGCGGACCGGAGATAAATGAAATGCTGAACAAGGTTGGCAAGGAATCCAAGTTTGTCAACGGTCTGCGTTATACCGATCAGGAGACAATGGATATCGTCCAGATGGTTCTTTGCGGCAAACTGAATAAGGAACTTGTGTCCCGTATAATCGACTTGGGCGGCAAAGCGTTGGGGCTTTGCGGCATAGACGGCGGCATGATAAAGGCTGTCCAGCTCAGCGAGGAATACGGCCTTGTGGGCGAGATAACCGATATCAATACCGAACCCATCACTGCGGCTCTGGAAAACGGCTATATACCCGTTATTTCCACCGTAGCTCAGGCAGCCGATCATTCCGGCAGCTACAACATCAACGCAGACACCGCTGCCGCAAAAATTGCCAGTGCGCTTCAAGCCGAAAAAATCATACTGCTTACTGATATCCGTGGTTTGCTGCGCGACGTAAATGACGAAAACAGCCTTATCAACTCCGTTCGCGCATCTGAGGTGCCTGCTCTTGTTAAAGAGGGAATAATCAAAGGCGGCATGATACCAAAACTTGAATGCTGTGTTGAAGCCGTTCGCAGCGGTGTAAAAAGCGCCCACATTATTGACGGACGCATCAAACATTCCATACTTATCGAACTTCTGTCCGACAGCGGTGTCGGTACCATGATTCATTGAGCCATCGTGCTTTGCACGATGCAGGGATCAGGGATCAGGGGTCAGGTTTCAGAAAAACTCAAAGCCATGACCGGAGTGGTCAATGACCACATAACTGAAAAGGAGAGTATAAAATGACTACTCAGGAACTTATTACTTTGGACAATCAGTATGTAGTACAGTCCTATGCCCGCAATCCTATCGCCATTGAAAAGGGCGAAGGAGCGACCTTGTGGGATTTTGAAGGTAAAAAATATATCGACTTTGCTTCCGGCATCGGCGTAAACAGCGTTGGCTACAACAATAAAGTTTGGCAGGAAGCCATAGCTGCCCAGGCAGCAAAGCTGGGGCACATATCCAACATCTTCTATTCCGAACCGTACATAAAGCTGGCGCAGACCATGTGTGAGCGCACAGGCATGAACCGCGTTTTCTTTGCCAACTCCGGTGCAGAATCCAACGAAGGCGTTATCAAACTTGCCCGCAAATACAGCTTCGACAAATACGGCATGGGACGCAGCACCGTGGTCACCCTCATAAACTCTTTCCACGGCCGCACCATTTCTACCCTGGCAGCCACCGGACAGGACGTGTTCCATAACTATTTCTTCCCCTTTACCGAGGGATTCAAATATGCTCCGGCCAACGATTTCGAGGGTTTGATGAACGTGGTGGACGACAGCGTCTGCGCCATTATGATGGAGCTTGTTCAGGGTGAAGGCGGTGTTCTTCCTCTGGAAAAGGAATTTGTTGAAAAAGTCGCCGAATACTGCGAAAAGAACGATGTTCTGCTTATTATCGACGAAGTTCAGACAGGTGTGGGACGTACCGGCAGCCTGTTCTGCTTCCAGCAGTTTGGTTTGAAACCGGACGCTGTCAGCTTTGCAAAGGGCATAGCAGGCGGTCTGCCTTTGGGCGGATTCATGGTTGGCGAAAAGACAAAGGACGTTTTCACCGCTGCCACCCACGCCACCACCTTTGGCGGCAACCCCATATGCTGCGCAGCTGCACAGGCGGTGCTGGATATTCTTGATGATGAAACAATCGCAGAAGTCACTGCCAAGGGCAATTATATAAAGGAGAAAATCGAGGCTCTTAACCATCCCAATATTGTTTGTGTTCGTGGCATGGGTATGATGCTGGGTGTTGTGCTGGCAGGTCTGAGCAACAAGGAAATTGCTGCAAAGCTGGACGAAGCCGGACTTTTGAGCCTTACTGCCGGCAAGGAAGCCATCCGCTTCCTGCCGCCGCTGACCATAACCTATGAAGAAATCGACGAAGGTCTTGCAATCTTCGCCAAAGTAATGGAGGAACAGAAATGAAAAAGGATCTTCTGAAACTTCTTGATCTTTCCAAGGAAGAGATAATCGAAATTCTCGACACTGCCGACCAGATGAAATACGACCTTAAAAACGGTCGTCCCCACAATGTTTTACAGGGCAAGACCCTTGCCATGATATTCAGCAAAAACTCCACCCGTACCCGTGTTTCCTTTGAAACCGGTATGTATCAGCTGGGCGGTCATGCTCTGTTCCTGTCCAGCTCCCATTCTCAGGTGGGCAGAGGCGAACCTGTTGAAGACACCGCCCGTGTTCTGTCCCGTTACTGCGATGGTATTATGATAAGAACCTTCGATCAGGAAGAGGTGGAAAAGCTGGCTGAATACGCATCAATCCCCGTTATCAACGGCCTTACCGACTTCTGCCATCCCTGTCAGGTGCTGGCCGACTTGATGACCATGCGTGAACGCATGACCGTTCTTGAGGGTGCCAAGCTGTGTTACATCGGCGACGGCAACAATATGGCAAACTCCCTTATCGTCGGCGGTCTGAAAATGGGTATGGACGTTTCCGTTGCTTGTCCCGAGGGCTATGACCCCGATCCCGAAGTTCTGGATTTCGCAGAAACTGTTACCGATGCCAAGTTTGAGCTGTGCCGTGACCCCAAGGAAGCTGCCAAGGGTGCCAACTGCATCGTAACCGACGTTTGGGCATCCATGGGTCAGGAGGGTGAAGCCGAAAAGAGAAAGATCGCCTTTAAAGGCTACTGCGTAGACGACGACCTGATGGCTTTGGCTGCCAAGGACTGCATGGTCCAGCACTGTCTGCCGGCTCACAGAGGTGAAGAGATCACTGCCGAAGTTTTTGAAGCCCACGCTGATGAGATTTTCGACGAAGCCGAAAACCGACTCCACGCTCAGAAAGCCGTCATGGCTCTGCTGATGAAGTAAATAACAAAAAAGGTCTGCTGCGGCAGACCTTTTTTGTTATAGGGTTAGGATATAGGATTTAGGTATTAGGGGTTGCTGTCATTTCGAATGTTATCGAAGACGTTGGATTACAGAATTGCTTCGCAATTCTGCGAGGGGGGCTTTGCTGCCCCGGAAATCCCTCATCTTGATACGCAATTCTTTCACCTGTAATGGTAGGGAACGGTCTTGACCGTTCCTAACGAATCCGGCATTGTAACATTGTGCAAATCATGCGCTATTGCACAATTTTTCGCTCTATGGTAAAATGAGGAAAACACATCTTGAAAGGAAGGCATCCTATGAAAAAGTCAAGAATAATAATTATCGGTTTCCTCATTTTGCTTGTGGTTGTGCTGATATTTGCGATGCCGACCTTGGGAAAACTATTGAAGATCAACGCCAATGACGTACAAAAAATCGAAATCAGTCAGGATATATATTACCTCGATGATGATTCCGAAGCTTTGTGGACAACCGTTACCGACAGCAACGATATAAGCAAGCTTGTAAAAGCACTGAACCGCCCGTTCATTAGAAAAGGTTACGAACCAACAGCAGGCGGTTCGCGCCGAAAAGTTGTCTTTCATCTGACACACGGCGTGAAGGTTGAATTGTATCTTTTACAGGATAGAGGTGTGTATTTAAACGGAGAGCTATACGGCTTCCTGTTCTCGTTTGGCAGGCACCGGAAAGTTGTTTATGATGATATTGACAGGATACTTGAGCAGTATGAGTTTTCAAAGGGAATACCTGATGAACCTGTTCCGCCTTCTGACGAAGTGTTGGCTGAATACCTGATCCCCCAGACGTCCGCGTGTCGCATTGACGAAGAAATGTATATCAGTCAAGCGTATTTGATCACAGATGCCGAAACTGATTCTTATAGCAGCTATTTGTATTTCTTGTTTGACAACGATGAGATCCGGGCAGTTCTCAATTTGTCCCTCAGTCCCGATTCTGAGGGTCATTACGCTAACGGCACTTATCTCGTAAACGGCGAAGAAGTATTAACAGCATGCTTTAAAAGAATTATTGATGAAAAACTGTCATTCGGCCTTATTTCAACGGGAGGAGCGTATCCCTTACTTGTGCTTTGCGCAGATGATGGCTGCGAAACGATTATCGATCCGGTAAATGAAAGAGGAAATATTGATATTGAAGACACTGACGAGGTGTTTTCTTTGCGTTGTTTTGAACGCAAGAATCTTGAGCTGCGCAAAGTCGGTGATATTATGAAAAATGTGTTTGATGTGCTTGGGTAATATGGTAACTAATTCAAATTATTGACGAAGCCGGTGTGATGTGATAAAATTATGTAAACTGAATATCACTATATGGAGGGCTGAAAATGAAAAGGTTTCTGTCACTAATTCTGGCTCTGATGCTGGTCGCCGCACCTTTGGCTTGCGAAAATGCGGAAGCGGCATCAACATTTGTGCCTGAAGAGGGGAAGGCTGCCGTCCTTTCAACAGGGGATAAGGCCTATGCCCTTGTTGATAAAAGCGGTACCTTGCGGCTGCACTATTTTGATTACGACGAAACAAAATTTGTATATAAAAACGCTTCTGTAAGCAGAGAGCTTATGTCCGGCGTTAAAATGATAGCCGGCAGCGGCAATAAGCTTATGGTTCTCAAGCAGGACGGTTCCGTCTGGGGATATAAGTTCAACTATGGCCGTGACGATGTGTTCGGTCCCGTAAAAATTATGGACGGAATTGTAAAGCTTGCAGAAAACGGAATGTACAACTTTTCTGTTTTAAGCAAAGACGGTGTTCTTTCCGATATAGAGCCTGCTTTTGCGCTCATGAACGGAGACCCTGTTCTTTCTGATTATAGAATAACTCAGATCGATACAAATGTGTCCGATGTCAGTGCCGACGGGTGTTACATAAGGGACAATGAAGTCCGCAGTGTAAGAGGTGCTCAGTCGCAAACCGAATACGTCCTTGAATTTTACGATGGTGAAAAGGTCTGGCACTACAACGGCTCCTATTTTGTCTGCACCGAAAGCGGTGATCTCTGGAGCTGGGGCTCCAATATGAACGGTCAGTTGGGTAACGGCGGACAGTATGACGGGACAGGCAACATTAAGTATGTCGGCAGACCATCGGACGGCGTCTTGGCATACCCAATAACCAACAGCAGACCCACAAAGATCCTTTCGGATGTTGAAACCATGTGGTTCGGTGACGGTGAGATCCGTGCCATTGACTCCGACGGTACTGTGTGGCAGTGGGGCGATGGTGAAAACATAATGGTGTATGTCAAAACGGTTTCGGGAACATCCTACGGTGTGGGCGAAGTTGAGTATCCCGCCGGTTTCCCGGACAGCTTTGGCTATAAGCCCAGAAAGGTCACACCCTCCGAGTGGACGATCACCCTTGACCTCGACAAGCTCCGATACAGCAATGACGGCAGCATCAAAATTAGAGGGAATACTGACACCGGGTTTACATACCTCGCCGATTGGGAAAAGAGCGATGCGGCTCCCGAAGCTACCGCTTCTCCCACAGGCTTTACCGATATCCGCCCGGGATACTATTGCGAACAGCCTGTTATCTGGGCAGTTCAAAAGGGCATAACCACCGGCACCACCGCAACCACATTCTCACCCGACGATACCTGCACTCAGGCTCAGATACTTACTTTCCTGTGGCGTGCAGCAGGAAGTCCCAGACCCGATGAAAGTGATGTTGTCACCTTTGCGGGAGTAAAGGATCAGTATTATTACAAGGCTCTTTTGTGGGCACTGCAAAGCGGACTTGCCGAAAAAATTGTGCCCGATGACGATTGCCGCCGCAGCGATGTTGTAATGTATCTGTGGAAACTTGAAGGTATGCCCGATACGGCAGTGGTCAGTAATTTCACCGACATCAGTGGATCTGATGAGTATGCCGAAGCCGTAGCATGGGCGGTGGAGGAGGGCATAACCACCGGCACCTCTGCCACCACATTCAGCCCCAATGATACCTGCACAAGAGGCCAGATAGTAACATTCCTTTATCGTTATTTCACCCGAGTTGACGAATCGGCAGATATAGTTCTGTCGTAAAAATAAGCCCTGTCGGCAATTTGCCGACAGGGCTTGTTTTGTTACTTTTTCTCAGGTACAGACACACATTTGCTGTAGGGAACGACGTCCTCGTCGTTCCGCCAATTACGCACCGAGGCTGAAATAACTAACCCCCATCGGATACCCGATGGGGGTGGTTCATTACTTTTTCTCAGGTACAGATTTATACTTGCTGTAGGCCACGACCACACGGCGGTTGGGTTCGGTGCCGGTGGAGTAGGTGGTAACGTCCTCGTAATCCTGCAGGGTTGCGTGGATAACATGACGTTCAAAGGCGTTCATGGCTTCGAGAGTGATGTTCTTTCTGTACTTGACTACCTTGCCTGCCACCTTGGTGGCGAGACGCTGGAGGGATTCCTCACGCTTTGCACGGTAGTTTTCGGCGTCAACGGTGACACGGATACGCTTGTCCTCGCCACGGTTGACGGAATAGTTGGTCAGATGCTGGATAGCGTCCAGAGTGTCGCCTCTGCGGCCGATAAGCATGCCGAGGTTTTCACCCTTGAGATGGACTTCAATGTTCTTTTCGGTCTTGGATACGATTTCGGGTTCAGCGTCGGAACCCATGTGACGCAGCAGACCTGTGATGAACTGGACCACCTTTTCGTCCTTGGTTTCGATAACCTCGTAGGACAGCAGTACCTTTGCAGGAACAGCGCCGAAACCAAGAAATCCGGACTTGGGATTTTCCAGAACTTCAACGGAAACTTCGTCACGAGTCATACCAAGCTCGACAAGGCCTGCCTCAATAGCGGCATCTATGGTCTTGCCGGTTGCTTCGATGGATTTTATCATTCTGATAAGGCACTCCTTATATTATTCGTTGTTGGCCTCGGCTTCAGTCTCTTCGGTGACTTCGGTCTGAGGTTCGGGTTCTGACTGAGTTTTAAAGCGGTTGGGATCGTAGTTGCGGCCTCTGGCGTGGGGACGTGCATGCTCGCCGTGATACAGTCCGGAAGCCTTGAGAGCGGCTTCTTCCTTCTTTGCCTTGACCTCTTCGATCTCTTCCTCGGACAGACGACCTTCGGGAACGTCGATCTCAGCAGCTTTGATCTGATTTTTGATTTTTCTCTTGCTGGTGTTGGGGTTCTTTTCGTTGGGATGAGCTTTTCTGTATTCGGCTCTCTTAGCTTCTCTTTCGGCTTCCTCGGCAGCTTTCTGAGCAGCGATCTCAGCCTTGACAGCATCTTCGGCATCGTACTTTTTGCGCAGGAACTTGGTCAGGATAACGTCCTGCACAAGACCCAGAGCAGAGCTGGCGGTCCAGTAAACGCAAAGACCGGCGGGGCAGATAAAGCCGATGTAAACGCTCATAAGAGGCATCATGTACAGCATGGTCTTCATGGAGCTCATGGAAGCGGCGGCAAGGTCGTTGTCACGTTCGCCCTTATCGTTGGAGATAACAGAGCTGTTCTGCTTCTGCATGATCCAGGAAGAAAGGAAGTTCATCAAACCGGACAGGAAAGGCAGCAGGAACAGACCCAGCATAGCCCAGATGGCAACACCGTCCATGCCCTGGAAACCGCCGCCGATGGTTCTGATGGTTTCCATGAACTGGGGAGTTTCGGCAAGGTTCATGCCAAGGAAACTGAAGTCGATGTCAATAACCTGGGGAACGACTGCCTTGATCTGGTCGAAATACTGATGGATATGTCCGGCCACTTCCATTTCAACGTAATATTCGTTGGTGGCCTCGATGGTAACACCAAGATTTGTCAGAGTGTTCTGAATAGTTGCGATCTGTTCCGCACTCAGCTTCATCAGGTTGGTCAGGGGCTGACGCAGAACGCCGTACAGACCGATGAGGAAGGGGAAGGGAATAAGGGTCCACAGACAGCCTGTGAAGGGGTTGATGCCCTCTTCCTTGTAGAGCTTGCTCATCTCCATCTGATACTTGGTTTTATCATCGGGATATTTAGCTTCAAGGGCTTTAAGCTTGGGCTGAAGACGGGAGGTCTTCATGGTACTGGCCTTACTCTTGATACCGAAATAGAGAAGAACCAGTTTAACGACAACCGTAAAGAGGATTATCGCAAGGCCATAGTTGCCGCAGAAAAAATACAGTTCGCGCAGCAGCCATGAAAATGGCTTGGTAATGATGGTGTTGAAAACACCGGCACATACGATTGGATTCAAAAGATTACCTCCAAGTGAATTGTGTGAAGCATCACGGTACGGGGTCGTAGATATCCCCTTTGTTAAAGGGGTTGCACCGGATAAGCCGCTTCACTGCCAGCCACGAACCTTTTCCCGCGCCGTATTTTTCTATCGCCTCAAGGGCGTACTGTGAACAGGTTGGAGTAAAACGGCAGGACGGGGGAAAGGCGGGTGAAATGTGTTTCCGGTAAAACCGGATAAGTGCCAGAAGGACCCTTTTCATAAAGTCTCCTCCTCAGCGGGGTCGGGCTTTAAAAGCCCAAGAGCGCCTGACATTTGCAGAAGTGTTTGGGTAAGTTCCGAAAACTCGGAATCCATAGCTTTGCCGCGAACAACGATAACAATATCGTTACCCGGCTCGAAACGCTCTTCGTTAAGACGATAGGCTTCACGCATACGGCGGCGAATGCGGTTGCGCTTAACGGCGCAGCCCAGTTTTGTACTGACGGTGATGCCTATACGATTCTTCCCCAGACGATTCTTCCGGCAATAGACCACCATACGGGAAGAAGCTTTGCTGCGGCCTTTGGAATAAAGCCGCCTGAAATCGCGGTTTTCTTTAAGAGAAATGGAATACTTCACGCTTGCCTCCTAAACAAATTGGACATGCAAAAAACATGCTATATGCTCAGCAGGGGCGAACGTAACCGTTCACCCCTGAAAAAGCGTGGCTTATTAAAATCAAATTAGTAGGAGAGCTTATATCTGCCTTTGGCACGACGGCGGGCGAGCACCTTGCGGCCGTTGGCGGTCTTCATTCTCTTGCGGAAGCCGTGTTCTTTGGAACGCTGTCTCTTCTTGGGCTGATAGGTACGAAGCATGGTCTAACACCTCCTGAATTCAAATCAAAACCATAACGGTATGGTCTGCCGGAGACCAGGGACCGCAGTTCGCATTGCAACGCCTTGTATTATACTATAAAATTTAAAGCCATGTCAAGGATTATTTGCGTTTTATGGAACTAAAAAGCAAGGTTATTGTATTCCGGCACAATATAAATATGATTTCTTCCGATTATGAAAGTGAACATGTGTAATAAGAACAAACGCAGGAGTCAATCTGTTGCGAAGCAGCCAAACTTTTGATATATTACATTCATCAAATAAAACTGACCTTGAAGGTGCTGCCATGAATATTAAACATATCTCCGGAAATACATATTGCCTTGAAGATAAAAGCATAAACGTGCCTTTCTACAAGCTGGACGACCGCCGTATAATCCTCATGGACAGCGGACTCGACACCGACCCTAAACGCGGCGAACTCATTTCGCTGCTTGAACCCTTTGAGGTTGCAGCCATAATCTCCACCCATGCTCACCCCGACCATCTTGGAACAAATCAATATTATCAGCAGCGTGGAGCAAAGATATATATGCCCCATTTTGAAGCAGGCTGCATTGAGAACGCTGCCAATCTGAAATTGCGGTACAGCCTGTTTTGTATTACTGAAATCGAAAAGTTTTTCCCCCATATTCTGTTTAAAGCCGATCATTTGCTGGACGCTGACTGCACCTCGGTCGAAATTGAGGGACATGAGTTCGGCATTATCCATGCACCGGGTCATACCATGGATCAGATCTGCGTGATGACCCCGGATAAGGTGCTGTACTTGTCAGACGCTCTGCTTTCGGAAAAGGAATGTAAATTTGCCAAGATCCCATATACATTTGCTGCAGTTCTGGACAAGGCGACCCGAAAAAAACTCAGTGGCATCAAAGCGGAAAGCTATGTTCTTGCTCACGGCGGAATTGTTGCTGATATTTCCAACCTTATCGACATGAACGAAAAGTGTTTCGACAACCGTTCAGACCGTATACTCAGACTGATAGACAAACCGATGACAATGGAAGATATCATCGAAAAGGTGATTCTGGAGTTCAATCTGCGGCAGGACGTTGATGTTTACAATTTCAGAGTTTACGAGCGCAATATCCGCTGCTTCGTGGAGTTCCTTTGCGACAGCAAAAAGATTATGCCCCGGGTAATAGGTGGAAAACTGTATTACTTGACTGAAAAATGAAAGAAAAATTGCAAATACTGGTTACTGTTCCCGGCAGGAAACGACAAAGCGTGTTTTGTCGTTTCCTGTTTTCTTTTTGATTATTTTGTTCGAAATGTGAAAATGGAAGGGGGAGCGGAGGAACTGTTTGTGAAAATTTTGAATACAATAACAGGAACGGAAAAAATATTAGCAATAAATTAACAAACCCCTTTATTTTTGATTATTAATGGTATATACTAGAAAATGAATTTTTGGTAAATAAAAATTGCAAAATAAGAATAAAAGGCGGTGATATGATGTCACTGGAATCCATCAGAATTATAACGGAAGCGGAGACCAGAGCGAGTGAAAACCTTGAAAAAGCCGGAGCGCAGGCAAGGGCTGTCATCGGTGATGCAGCGTCCAAAAGTAAAGAACTGGCAGATAAGTATCGAAAAATGGCACAGGCAGAGAACAAAAGGCTGCTGGAAGCTGCCGAAGAACAGGCCGAAGCTCATAAGCAGGCAGTGCTTGCCAAAACTGTTTCCGATTGTGAAATGCTGGAATCGAAAGCCAAATCGCGGCTTGAAACAGCTGCCGGACTCATTGTCGAAAGGATAGTGAACGGCTGATGGCAATAGTAAAAATGAAAAAATTGCAGCTGATTGCCTTAAATGAGGACAGAAACGGACTGATGAAAAAGCTGCAAAGTCTTGGCTGCGTTGAGATATCATCTCAGGAACTGAAAGTGTTGGAACCAGACTGGAAAGAGTATGTAACGCTTTGCAAAGCCGATGACAGCGCCGTCAATTGGCTGGAAATAATCAGCAATGCACTGAAAGTGCTGGACACATACGCTCCCGTAAAAACACCGCTGTTTGCACCACGACCCGAGTATACAGAAGCGGCACTGTTTGACGAACAGCTGTTGAACGCAGCTTTGGGCAAGGCCGGTGAGATACTGGAACTGGAAGCGGAGATAAGAAACTCTGCGTCCTTGGAATCCAAAGCTGAGGGTGCAAAATTATCACTCATTCCGTGGAGAAATGTGGATGTTCCGCTGGATACAGACGGTACCGATTCCGTTGCCGTGAAATTTGGCGTCTGCCCTTCGGGAATAAATTTTGACAGTCTGAAAAAACGGCTTGCCGAAGCAGTGCCGGAATCGGAACTGTACCTGTCCTCTACCGATCGTGAGCAGCACTATATGGTGCTTCTGGTTCACCGCAGCATGGAAGATGAAGCGGTCAATACCCTCAGAACCTTTGGCTGGTCGGCGGCACCTTTGCGGGGATTCGAAGGAACTGCGGAGGAAAATATCCTCTTCGTTGAGAAAAGCTTGTTGGAATATGCCGAAAAACGTCGGCTGTCAGTGGAGAGAGTTTCTGACTTCGGAGTATTCCGCAATGATCTGAAGTTGGCTTATGAACGGCTTTATCAGGATACATTGCGTGAACAAACCACCGAACGGCTTCTTGCAACCCCAAAGAGCTTTTTCCTTGAGGGATGGGTAACTGTACCGATGCTCGATAAGGTTGAGAGAGTGCTGAGCGGATACGATTGCGCATATGAACTGACTGACCCCAAGGAGGGTGATGACGTTCCCGTTAAACTTAAGAGCAATCGGCTTACCGAACCGTTGAATATGGTAACTGAGATGTACTCACTGCCGGCTTACGACGGCGTGGATCCCAACCCGCTGATTTTTCCTTTTTTCACCATGTTCTTTGGTCTTATGTATGCAGATATCGGCTACGGAATTGTGCTTACTGTGTTGTCGCTCGTAATTACAAAGAAGTTCAAGCCTCGTGGCACGATCGGTCAGATGATGCGGCTTGCAACCTTGTGTGGTATTACAACCATCTTCTGGGGCATACTGTTCGGAAGCTTTTTCGGAGATGCCGTCCCGGTGCTTTGCGACCTGCTGAACATCGAACAGGTGCAGTTGTGGAGCCTTATAGACCCGTTGGAGGAACCTATGGTGATGCTTGTGGCTTCTCTGGCATTGGGTGTGTTTCACATTATTTGCGGTATGGCCATCAACGCCGTATTGCTTATAAAAGACGGCAGAGCCATGGACGCCCTGTTTGACGTAGGGTCATGGTGGCTGCTGTTTGCAGGTATCGCACTTGGCGCACTGGGCATCACCTGGTGGGTGTGCATAGCAGGTGTGGCTGCGCTGATTCTGACTCAAGGCAGACAAAAACCTACATTTGTGGGAAAGCTTATAGGAGGAATTGCCAGCTTGTATGACATCACAAGCTATCTTGGCGATATTTTGTCCTATACAAGACTTATGGCGCTGCTTTTGGCATCCAGTGTTATTGCCAGCGTTGTCAATGTGCTGGGAAGTCTCAGCGGCAGCATCATCGTGTTTATCGTTGTGTTCCTAATTGGTCATGCTTTCAACATGGGCATCAACATTATCGGCACATATGTCCATGCGGCAAGACTGCAGTACCTGGAGTTTTTTGGAAAGTTCTACAAGGACGGCGGCAGAGCCTTTGCGCCGTTGACCTACAAAACGAAATATACCGAAATAATCAAGGAGGAAATATAAAATGACATTTTTGGATTCATTTGGCGGGATAGCTCTTGCGCTGTTGGGGTCAGGCCTTGCGGTCGGTCTCAGCTGTGTGGGCAGTGCAAAAGGAACAGGCATTACAGGCGAAGCTGCCAGCGGACTTATAGCTGAAGACCCTTCAAAGTTTGGTAAAGCAATGATACTTCAGGTGCTTCCGGGCACCCAGGGACTGTATGGCCTTGTTGCATGGTTTTTGGCCGTCAATAAAATCGGCCTTCTTGGCGGCAATTTGATGGATCTGTCGGTTTTCCAGGGATGGCAGATTTTCTTTGCTTGCCTGCCCATGGCTTTGGGCGGATTGCTTTCGGCCATTGCTCAGGGCAGGGTAGCAGCGGCATCCATAAACATTCTTGCAAAGAAGCCGGACGATTGGTCAAAGGGAATCCTCCTTTGCGTCATGGTTGAGTTCTACGCTATTCTTTCTCTGCTGGTCACCTTCCTTATGATCAACGGACTGCAGTTTTAAGGTCGCGATAATATGAACGGAATTGAAAAAATCGTTGCAAGAATAGAAGCAGACAGCCGGGAACAGTGCGCCCGGATACTGGAGCGGGCAAAAGCACAGGCTGAGCAGACGGTCATTTCCGGTGAGCAGTCTGCAAAGCGTGAGTATGAAATAGCCGTTGCGGAAAGCAAAAAGTCGGCGGAGGAACGCTGCTTGCGGCTTGCCGGTTCGGCAGAATCCGAGGCAAAAAAGCTTATTCTTGCGTCTAAACAGAAAATGCTGGACAGTGCCTATGACCTTGCCATGGATATGCTTTGTTCATATCCGCAGAAAACGGAGTTTTTGGCAAAACTGGCTGTCAAAGCATCATCAACCGGCAGAGAATCTGTGGTAATGAACCCGCTTGACAGGCAAAATATCGGTTTGCAGGTGGTGGAACTTGCCAATAAAATGCTGGCGGCTGAGGGAAAAACTGCTTTGCTTACACTGTCTGACAACACCCGTGATATAAGAGGCGGATTTTACCTGTCAGACGGTGATATCGAAACAAACTGTTCCTTTGAGACCCTTATAAACGCTCAGCGTGTTGAGGGTGCAGCAGAAACTGCAAAGGTTCTGTTTGGTTAAAGGGGGAATGAACAATGCCCCGAATTAAAGACACCGATTATTTGCAGATATCCGCCCGAATACGGGTCATGGAAGTGCGCCTCCTTAACAAAGAAAGGAGAGAGCGCATGATCGAGGCACGTTCCGTGAACGATGCTTTGAGGGTGCTCTATGAGTGCGGATATATGGAACCGACGGACGGAGATTACGAAAAAATGCTGGCCGAGGAGCAGATAAGCGTTTTCAATGACCTTTACAGCGCATCTCCCACGCCTGAGCTTGTTGACTTTTTCAGAATCAAATACGATTATCACAATCTGAAAACCCTTGTAAAGGGCAAGGCGTTGGGAGCGAATGTCGGTCATATGCTTTCTTATGTCGGTCGGGTGAGTGCAAAAAGTGTTGCAGATGCCTTTGAACTGAATGACCTGCGTGTGCTGCCAAAGGATATGGCATATGCCGCAGAACAGGCACGGGAGATCCTGGCGTCAACAGGTGACCCTCAGCTGTGCGACATGGCTTTGGATAAAGCGTGTTACGTTCAAATGGGAAAGACAGCCGATTTAAGCGGCAGCAGCTTTTTGCAGGGATATTTCAGAGCGATGACAGACTCTGCCAACCTGCGCACCATTGTCCGCATACGAAGAATGAACAAAGGGCCTGAGCTTATGGGTTCTGCGCTGATGGAAGGCGGAAATATCGGTTTCGACAGCCTGATTTCAAAAGCACTTGCAGGTGAATCGATGGCGGAGGTTTTCTCGGGAAGCATATTTGAGCAGGCTGCATCGGTTTCGGACGATGACATGACTGCTTTTGAACGTGAGTGCGGCAATGCACTTATGGGATATCTGAAATCTGCCGGGTATGTTCCTTTTGGAGATGCGGTTGTAGTGGCATATCTTGCCGCAAAAGAGGCTGAATTAACAGCAGTCAGAACTATCATTGCAGGCAAAGCTGCCGGCATACCGGGCGACGAAATCAGAGAAAGGCTGCGTGACAGTTATGTATAAAATAGCCGTAATGGGCGATCGGGAAAGTGTGCTGGGATTCCGGGCCCTGGGACTGGAAACGGTTATTCCCGATAGCCCTGAAGAGGCCGGGCGCAGTCTGACCGAAATGGCTCGTCAGGACTACGCCATAATCTACATTACAGAATCCTGCGCCGAAGAAATATCAGACGAAGTCAAGAAATACTCAGACAGCGTAAAGCCCGCAATAATACTTATTCCCGGCAAAGAGGGCAGCAGAGGCACCGCCATGGCTGCACTGAAGGACTATGTGGAGCGGGCTGTTGGCGCAGATATAATTTAATCAGAAAGGACTGATCCAATGTCAAAAGGCAGGGTCATCAAGGTTTCGGGACCGCTTGTGGTAGCAGAGGGTCTGGCCGAAGCCAATATGTTTGACGTTGTCCGTGTGGGCCCTCAGCGGCTTATCGGCGAAGTCATTGAAATGAGAGGCGATGCAGCCTCCATTCAGGTTTACGAAGAAACATCCGGTCTTGCTCCCGGTGCGGAGGTTGAGACCACCGGAGATCCGCTGTCTGTGGAACTGGGGCCGGGCATGATAGAGATGATATACGATGGCATTCAGCGACCTTTGGAAAAAATCATGGCTCTTACAGGTCATACAATTTCCAGAGGTGTCGACGTGCCTTCCATAGACCGGGAAAAAAAGTGGCAGTTTGAACCCAGAGCCACGGTGGGACAGAGAGTTGTTCCCGGAGATATCATCGGTGTTGTGCAGGAAACCACGGTTTTGGAGCATCGTATTATGGTGCCAAAAGGTGTGGAGGGCATAGTGGAATCCATCACAGGCGGTGAGTTCACCGTTGAGGAGACTGTCTGTACCGTCAAAACCGATAAAGGCGATATCAGGAACCTGACCATGATGCAGAAATGGGGGGTCCGCAGCGGCAGACCATACAAAAGAAAGATTTCTCCGGACGTACCCCTGTGTTCCGGCCAGAGAATAATAGACACCATGTTCCCTGTGGCAAAGGGCGGCACTGCCTGTGTTCCCGGTCCCTTTGGCAGCGGCAAGACCGTAATCCAGCATCAGCTGGCAAAATGGTCAGACGTTGACCTTGTGGTGTACATCGGCTGCGGTGAACGTGGAAACGAGATGACAGACGTTCTTCGGGAGTTTCCCGAACTGGTTGACCCCCGCACGGGAGATTCCATCATGAAGCGTACCGTCCTTATCGCCAACACCTCCGATATGCCTGTTGCCGCCCGGGAAGCATCTATTTATACGGGCATAACTATTGCGGAATACTTCCGTGACATGGGATATGATGTGGCTGTTATTGCCGACTCCACTTCACGCTGGGCGGAAGCATTGCGTGAAATGTCAGGCCGATTGGAAGAAATGCCCGGTGAAGAAGGCTACCCTGCATATCTGGCATCACGCCTTGCCCAGTTCTATGAACGAGCCGGCTGTGTCAGCTGCCTTGGCAGCGAGGAACGCTTTGGCTCACTGACAGCCATCGGCGCTGTTTCACCTCCCGGAGGCGACACCTCAGAGCCTGTCTCCCAGGCAACCATGCGTATCGTTAAGGTTTTCTGGGGCCTGGACAGCTCCCTTGCCTATGCACGCCATTTTCCGGCTATCAACTGGCTCAACAGTTACAGCCTGTACACAGATACCCTCAGCCCGTGGTTTTCTGAAAACGTGAACGAGGCGTTTATGACAAACCGTGACTGGGCGATGCTTATACTGCAGGAGGAATCGTCGCTGGAAGAGATAGTGAAACTGGTAGGCAAAGACTCTCTCGGCGCAGAAGACAGGCTTACTCTTGAAACGGCAAAGATGATCCGTGAGGACTTTTTGCAGCAGAACTCTTTTACGGATATTGACTGGTATTCGTCCTTCGACCGCCAGTTCAGACTGCTGAGTATGATAAAGACCTACGATGAACTGTGCCGCAAAGCACTGTCTGAAGGTGTGGAGCTGGAGCCGCTTTTGAATATACCCCAGCGTGAACCCATCGGTCGTGCAAAAAGTGTGCCTGTGGAAGAATATCCCGCCGTTTATGCGGATATTGTTGCAGAAATGGAAAACAGCATAAACGAGATTCGTCAAAAGGCAGGTGTGACTGAGATATGATAAAAGAGTACAAAACCATTTCCGAGGTTTCCGGACCTCTTATGCTTGTTAAAGGCGTCGAAGGTGTCGCTTATGACGAACTGGGCGAAATCGAACTGCCCAACGGTGAGGTGCGCCGCTGCAAAGTGCTGGAAATAGAAGGCACAGATGCTCTTGTTCAGCTGTTCGACAGCTCTTCCGGCATCAACCTTGCAAAGAGCAAAGTGCGTTTTCTTGGTCACAGCCTGCGCCTTGGAGTGTCCGGCGATATGCTTGGCCGAGTGTTTGACGGCATGGGTAACCCCATTGACGGCGGTCCCGATATTCTGCCGGAGGCTTACATGGATATCAACGGTCTGCCCATGAATCCCGCAGCCCGGGACTATCCCAACGAATTTATACAGACAGGAGTTTCTGCAATAGACGGGCTGAACACCCTTGTCCGTGGTCAGAAACTGCCGATTTTCTCAGGTTCGGGGCTGCCCCATGCAGCACTGGCAGCACAGATAGCCCGGCAGGCAAAGGTGCTTGGCTCAGATTCAAATTTCGCTGTTGTATTTGCGGCCGTGGGTATCACCTTTGAGGAATCCGAATACTTCGTTCGGGACTTTCGTCGTACAGGAGCTATCGACCGAACGGTTCTGTTCACCAACCTTGCAAACGACCCTGCCATTGAGCGTATTGCCACGCCCAGAATGGCTCTGACTGCCGCCGAATACCTGGCTTTTGAAAAAGATATGCACGTTCTGGTCATCATCACCGACATCACCAACTATGCTGAGGCTCTCCGTGAGGTCAGTGCAGCCCGCAAGGAGGTGCCGGGACGCCGTGGTTATCCCGGCTACCTGTATACCGACCTTGCCACCATGTACGAACGTGCCGGACGACGCCTTGGCAAAGCAGGTTCAATAACCATGATACCCATTCTTACTATGCCGGAGGACGATAAGACCCACCCCATCCCCGACCTTACGGGCTACATTACCGAAGGTCAGGTCATCCTGTCCCGTGAGCTTTACCGCAAGGGCATTACTCCGCCCATTGATGTTCTTCCCTCATTGTCCCGTCTTAAAGACAAGGGGATCGGTGAAGGAAAGACCCGTGAAGACCACAGCGGCACTATGAACCAGCTGTTTGCCGCCTACTCCTCCGGTAAGGACGCCGCAGAACTGATGACTATTCTGGGCGAGTCGGCTCTGTCTGAAACGGATCTGCTGTATGCAAAATTTGCCACAGAGTTTGAGAATCGTTATGTAAACCAAGGCAACGACACCAATCGCACCATTGAGGAAACTCTTGATCTGGGCTGGCAGCTTTTGAAGATACTGCCGAAAAGCGAACTGAAAAGGATAAAGCCGGAATATATCGACAGGTATCTGCCGTCAGATGAGGGCTAGCCTATGGCAACCAAAACGATCAACCCCACTAGAATGGAGCTTACCAGGCTCAAATCCAGACTGAAAACAGCCAGCCGAGGCTATAAGCTGCTGAAGGACAAACGTGACGAACTGATGAAACAGTTCCTTGACGTGGTGCGCCTTTGCCGTGAACTCAGGACAGAGGTTGAACAAAGCCTTGAAAAAGCCAACGCTGCATTTACGGTGGCATCTGCAGTAATGTCGCCGGAAATGCTTCAGCAGTCGCTGATGTATCCAAAACAGTCGGTGGAAACGGAAATGACCATGAAAAATATCATGAGTGTCCATGTTCCGCAATACACCTTTAAAACAACCAACAATGATCCATCCGACATCTATCCTTACGGTTTTGCCGAAACGTCGGGTGAGCTTGACATGGCACTGACTCATTTGTCACCTGTGTTTGAAAAAATGCTGCATCTTGCGGAACTGGAGAAAACAGCCCAGCTGCTGGCGGGGGAGATAGAGAAAACCCGCCGCAGAGTAAATGCGCTGGAATATATCATGATCCCGGAAATGCAGACCAACATCAAGTATATCACCATGAAGCTGGAAGAAAACGAGCGGGGAAACACATCACGGCTGATGAAAGTTAAAGACATGATGCTGGCTGAGCAGCGTGAAAAGTCAGAGCAGCGCAAACTGGAAAGACAGTTAAACAGTTAACAGTTGGCTGTCGTTTCAAACAACAATAAAACAAGCCCGGTTCGTAACGAACCGGGCTTAAAAATTATTTGATTATCTTACGTCCGTCTTTTCTGGGCTTGGGATCACCGGGCTTTGCGGGATAGCCGATGGCGATGGAAGTAATGTGCTTATAGCCTTCGGGAACGCCGAGACGCTCCATCCACAGCTTGGCGTTGGCTTCATCATCAAATGCGCCCATGCCGCCGAGGATACAGGTGCCAAGACCTATGGAATGAGCTGCGATGCAGATGTTTTCCTCGCCAAGAGCAGGGTCGATCTGGTGACGGCTGTCTGCCTTGTTGAAAACGAGGATAACGCAGGGAGCGCCGTATCCAAGCTTACGTTCACCCATGGGACCGCCGGGTCCACCGGGGACACCGCCGGGCATATCTTCGGGCTTCATGTCCGGCATTTTCATACCGGGAGGAGGGCCAAAGCTGCCAAACTTCTTATCGTCCTCGGCAAGCTGTTTCAGCAGTTCCTTATCACGGACAGCAACATAAATGGAAGTCTGCTGGTTCATTCCGGAGGGAGCCCATACGGCACATTCCAGAACGGTATCCAGCTGTTCGTCGGTCAGGGGCTGGTCGGTGTAGCCACGGATGCTGCGGCGTTCGAGTATGGCTTTAATAACTTCGTTTTGAATCATAGTTTTCTTTCCTTTCAATATATCTTTTCGGATATATTTTACTGGAAACGGATTTATGCGTCAAGATACTTGACCACGTTTTCGCCTGCCATATATCCGCTGGCGCAGGCAAAGGTGCAGGCAGAGATCATGCGTTCAACATAGTCGGTACCTACGTCGCCGCCGATAAGAACACCACGGCAGTTGTCGCCGGTGGCATACAGTCCCTTGATGGGCTTGCCTTCGGTGTCAAGTACCTGCAGATCGGAGTTTATCTTCATGCCGCCTGCAGCATTTTCCTGGAATCGTTTGCCAAAGAAAGCGTAGAAGGGAGGCTTCTCAATGGGCACCATGAACTCGGGAGCCTTGAAGAAGTCGGTATCATTGCCGGTACGGCAGAACTCGTTGTAACGCTTGACCTCGGCCACAAAGGTATCAACAGGTACACCCATAAGCTCGGCCAGTTCCTCAAGGGTATCTGCCTTTTTGGTGGGCATATCCAGCTGTGATTCTTCCTCAATTTCGTTGAGGTAGTTCTTGAACAGAGCAACGCCTGCGTCTCCGTCACGGCGCATCTGAATAAGGCGGTCGGTGGTGATTTTGGCAATGTTGCTGTCGCACACAGCCCAGTTGATGAACTTGGGCTGCTCGAGGAAACGATGACGCAGAACCATGGTGTTGTCAGTCTCGTTTGCCCAACGCTTGCCGTCGGCATTGACGAACATGACCTCGTTTTCACGGCTGATGCAAACGCCTGCAAAGCCAAAGGGATGGTGAGCAGGTCCAAGAGCCAGTGCCTTCATGTTCTTGTAGTCAATGTCTGCGCCGATGGCTCGAGCCATCTTGATACCATCACCTGTACAGGTGGGAACGGAGAAATAGTGGATAGGTTCGCCTTCCATAGCGGAAGTGGGGTTGGCCATCTTCTGCAGCTCGGGGTCGTGCGAGAAGCATCCGGTTGACATAATGCAGACCTTGCAACTTATCTCGGTTTCACCGCCGGGGTCGGAAGCCAGAACGCCGGTAACTGCGCCGGATTCGTCTGTGATGAGCTTGGTTGCAGCGTGTTCGGTGAGGATCTCAACGCCGAACTGCCTGCACATTTCAAGCATTTTCCAAACCATAAAGCTGCCGCCGCCACCGGGTCCGATAGAGGTGTCGGGACGTTTGAACTTGGGTGCGCCTTCGGTGTTGACCATCAGTCCCTTGCCGCCCCAGGGAGTGGTGCCTACAACAAAGTTGTCTTCGCAGCCGCATTTTTCACGCATCCAGTCGCAAAGATGCTCGGTGGCGTGATATACGTTGTAAACAAGGTGATGATCTTCGGCCCACAGGGTGTCTATCATAAACTTGCGGATATCTTCCATGCGCTTGTCGGGCTCGCCGGCTTCAGCCAGCAGCTTGGAATAGTGGACACGGAAACCGCCGGCATACCAGGTGTTGCCGCCGCATTTTTTGCTCTTTTCAATGACGA
>SVKU01000027.1 GCA_015068245.1 Oscillospiraceae bacterium | reverse complement strand
CCTATTGCCGTGTAAGTACCGAAGAGGACAACCAGGCAAGCAGTTATGAGTTGCAGGTGCAGAACTACACGAAAATGATTCAAGAGAATCCAGAGTGGGAGTTTGCAGGCATCTTTGCGGACGAGGGCATTTCCGGCACTTCGGTTCTGCATCGTGAGCATTTTCTTGAAATGATAGAGAAATGCAAGGCCGGTGAAATCGATCTGATCATCACCAAGCAGGTCAGCCGTTTTGCCCGTAATGTCCTGGACAGTCTGAACTACATCTTTATGCTCCGCAAACTCGACCCTCCTGTGGGCGTGTACTTTGAAACGGAAAAGCTGAACACTCTGGATCGGAGCAGCGATATGGTCATTACCGTATTGAGCCTTGTAGCCCAGAGCGAATCCGAACAGAAGTCCAACAGCCTGAAATGGTCATTCAAACGCCGCCGAGCCCAGGGCTTGGGCATTTACCCTAACTGGTCTCTCCTCGGCTATAAGGGCCACGATTGGGAGATTGATGAGGACGAAGCCGATGTGGTACGAACCATCTACAGTCTTTATCTGGAGGGCTATTCCTCCACCCAGATTGCAGACTTGCTGACAAAGAGCGGCATTCTGACTGTAAAGGGTCTATCGACATGGAGTTCCGGCAGCGTCCTCGGCATTCTCCGCAACGAGAAGTATTGCGGTGATGCCCTGTGTCAAAAAACAGTAACGATAGACTTCTTTACACACAAGAGCGTCAAAAACAACGGTTTGGAAACACAATATTTCATTGAGGGTCATCACGAACCCATCATTGAAAAGAGTGACTGGCTGTTGGTACAGCAAATCCGCAAAGAACGGCGATATACCAGAAGGCAAACCAGGAAGTGCAAACCACGGATTGTGGTTAAAGGCCCCCTGGCAGGCTTTATCATTGCCGACCCCAAATGGGAACCAGAAGATGTGGACAGCATTATGGAAAAGCTGTCCCTACCGACCGAAATCGTCACTTCACCTGTGTTGGAGGACGAAAATTTTATGATTGAAAAGGAGTAACCTATTATGTCTATTTTGGAAAAATTCACTGTCATCGACCTCATTAAGACCCGTTCCGCTTCCGTTGCCACCATCACCGGCAATGTCCTGAAGTTCAACAACCAGACCGCTGCCGAGCTGCACTTTGCTCCGTGCATCCAGGTGCTGATTAACCCGAAGGACAAGCAGTTCGCCATCCGTGGCTGCAAGGAGGATGCACCGAACGCAGTGCCGTTCTCCAAGCCGGAGGGCGAACAGAAATACCAGATCAAGATTAGTGCCGCCGCTGTGGTGGATATGATCCGTAAGATGGCAAACTGGTCTGCCGAGGATAACTGGAATATCCCCGGCATTTATTTTGCCGAGGATGATGCGCTCGTTTACCTATCTGCTGAGATATGAGTATCTGACCGCCGTATGTAAACCCGGTGCACATATTCAGCATTATCATGGTCACCTGTCCGCCGATACCGACAGCCGAAAGACCTGCGGCACCTACAAACTGACCTACGATTATCATATCCACCATGGAATAGACAGCCTGCAGCAGGTTTGCAAGCATCATAGGCAGCGCAAACAGAATAAGCTTTTTGAAAACCGGACCGGTGGTCAGGTCATTTACAAGGGTTTTGTTATTTTCCATCTTCCGTCTCCTTCGCAAAAATCAGGGCAGGTACCGTAAGGCACCTGTCCTAACTTCTGTATATTAGCAGATGATTATTTCGGAGTCAACATTTTGTGACGCTTTTTGTCAGCTGTTCTTTGTATCGCAGTACAGGCAGCGATAGGTCAGGTTTTCCCGGTCGGTCAGTCGGAATACCTGAGGCAGTTCCTGCTCATCAAAGGTGATGCAGCGGGGATTTTTGCATTTGAGTATGCCGGTTATGCGCTCGGGAGGCTGAGGACGGATCTTCCTCACCTTTTCACCGTTCTGTATTATGTTAACCGTTATCTTGGGATCGATAAAGCCCAGAATATCGTAATCAAGGTCGATAACATCGCTGACTTTGACGATATCCTTTTTGCCCATCTTGACACTGGGAGCGTTTTTGATGAGCGCAACCTCGCAGTCAAGTTCTTCAAGTCCGAGATATCTGTAAATCTCCATACCTCTGCCGGCAGGAATGTGGTCAATAACGACGCCGTTTACAATGGTTCCTATTATCATTATTCTACCCCCAGCAATTTCATGATAAGTGCCATTCTGATATACTTGCCGCACAGCACCTGGCGGAAATAGCAGGCTCTGGGGTCGGAATCGATGGCGGTGGAAATCTCGTTGACTCTGGGCAGCGGATGGAGGATAGACAGATCCTCTTTTGCTGTGGTCAGCTTATCGGGAGTGAGGATAAAGCTGTCTTTAAGACGGATATAGTCTGCCTCGTTGAAAAAGCGTTCACGCTGAACACGGGTCATATACAGCACGTCCAGATGAGGCATTGCATCTTCAAGGCTGCGGGTTTCCACAAACTTTATATTACCTTTTTCAAGGATATCGGTGCGGACATTTTCGGGAATTACCAGTTCTTCGGGGGAGATAAGGTAAAACTCTACGCCTTCGTATCTGGACATGGCACCGATAAGGGAGTGGACTGTGCGTCCGAATTTAAGGTCGCCGCAGCAGCCTACCACCATTTTGCCCAGTCTGCCTTTTTCACGCTTGATGGTCAGCAGGTCGGTCAGGGTCTGGGTGGGGTGATTGTGTCCGCCGTCACCTGCGTTGATAACGGGAATCGAAGCTGCCATGGAGGCCACAAGCGGTGCGCCCTCTTTGGGATGGCGCATGGCGATTATATCTGCAAAGCAGCTTACGGTGCGGGCTGTGTCAGCAACGCTTTCGCCCTTGGCAGCGGAGCTGGAGTTGGCTTCGGAAAAACCAAGCACGTTTCCGCCCAGTTCGTACATGGCGGCTTCAAAGCTAAGGCGTGTACGGGTTGAAGGCTCGTAAAACAGTGTTGCCAGCTTTTTGCCCCGGCATTTTTCGCTGTATTTTGCAGGGTTTTCGATTATGTCCTCAGCAGTTGCGATAAGCTCGTCTATCTCCTGAGTTGTAAGGTCGAGAATGTCAATAAGGTCTTTCATCTTTCCCTTCCTTTCTTAGTGCAGTGTGTTTGGTTTGGTTATTTGCGCCGAGTTTTGGGCGGTTTTGCGAAGCATGATTCGGTCGGTCATTCTTGACCGAAAGCCCAAAGGCTCGATGGATTACAAACTATTTGTTTGTAATCCAACTTTCATCAGAGGGATTTTCTCTGAAAGCAATAAGTCTCTGAATATCTTCCTGAGCGATGTAGCCTTCTTCGGCTGCGACCTTTGCCACGGTATCGAAGTCAGTCAGGCTGACGTTCTTTACGTTGGCAGCGGCAAGGCGTTCAAGGCCTTTCTTCATGCCGTAGGTGAAAATGCTGACCACACCCAGCACATCGGCACCGGCTGCACGGAGGATCTCAACAACTTCAACACAGCTGCCTGCAGTGGAGATAAGGTCTTCCACGACAACGACTTTCTGACCGGGTTCCAGTTTGCCTTCGATGGCGTTCTTTCTGCCGTGATCCTTGGCACCGCCACGGACATAGCCCATAGGCTTGGACAGAATGTGGGCAGTGATGGCAGCGTGAGCGATACCGGCGGTGGAGGTGCCCATAAGCACTTCACAGTCGGGATATTCCTTGCGGATAACGTCTGCCAGAGAGTATTCCACATCGCTTCTGACTGCGATATCTGTCAGAGTAAGGCGGTTGTCGCAATATACAGGGCTTTTGATGCCGCTGGCCCATGTAAAGGGCTCTTCGGGACGCAGGAAAACGGCGCCGATGCTCAGCAGACCTTTTGCTATCAATACTTTGATCTCGTCCATTTATTTTTTACCTCTTTTATTTACAAAATTCATTAATGCAGCGTTCGTATGCTTCGACGGGATCGGCAGCCGCAGTAATGGGGCGGCCGACAACTATGTAATCGCTGCCGAGCAGTTTTGCCTGAGCGGGGCTGGTAACGCGAACCTGGTCGCCCACATCTCCGCCGGGGAAACGGATACCGGGAGTTACGGTAAGGAAGCTGTCGCCGCAGTGAGCGTGGACTGCACCCGCTTCGTTGGGCGAGCAGACAACGCCGTCAAGACCGGCATCCTTTGCCAGCTTTGCATAATCCATGACCACCTGTTCCAGAGGACGGGTGATGAGGATCTCGTTTTCCATCACTGTCTGGGAAGTGGAGGTCAGCTGAGTTACGGCGATGAGCAGTGCATCGTGCCCCAGTCCTTCTCTTGCGCCTTCCATCATGGATTTTGCGCCTGCTGCATGGACATTGACCATATCAACACCCAGATTTTTAAGCACAGCCATGGATTTCTTTACGGTGTTGGGTATATCATGCAGCTTCAGGTCAAGAAAAATTCTGTGGCCACGCTGTTTCAGAGTCTTAACAATATCGGGACCCTCGGCGTAATACAGCTCCATACCGATCTTTACGAAGGGTCTTTTGCTGCCCAGTTTGTCCAGAAACGCCAGTGTCTGTTCTTTGCCCGCAAAGTCGCAGGCGATTATTACATCTTTACCCATGAGCTCCTCCTATAATTCCTCTCAGGTCGGTTATGCCCAGTTTTGCCATCACGGCAGGAAGTTCGTCAACTATCTTTTTGCATACCCAGGGGTCACGCAGGTTGGCTGCGCCCACCTGAACGGCGGCTGCGCCCGCCAGCATCATTTCTATCACATTTTCGGCGGAAGAAACACCGCCCATGCCGATAATGGGAATATTAACGGCTTCATAAACCTGCCAGACCATACGCAAAGCCACCGGGAAAACAGCGGGTCCGGAAAGTCCGCCGGTTACATTGGCAAGAATGGGCTTTTTCTTTTTCAAATCTATACGCATGGCAGCAATGGTATTGATAAGGCTCAGGCCGTCTGCTCCTGCTTCTTCGCAGGCTTTGGCGACTGCCACAATATCGGTCACGTTGGGAGACAGCTTCATGACCACCGGCTTGGTGGTAACTGCCTTAACAGCTTTGGTCACTGCTGCTGCCATCTTCGGGTCGGTACCGAACGCCATACCGCCGCCATGAACATTGGGGCAGCTGATATTTACTTCGATGATACCCACCTGCTCCTCTTTGTCTATCAGTTCGCAGCAGTACACATATTCGTCGATGGAAAATCCACTGATGTTGGCAACCACTTTTTTGTTGAATACCTTGGCAAGTTTAGGTAATTCATCATTGATGACACTGTGTATTCCCGGGTTTTGCAGACCGACAGAGTTAACAAGGCCGAAATCCGCTTCCGCTATTCTGGGGGTTGGGTTGCCGTAACGGGGTTCCCTGGTGGTTCCCTTGAAAGAAAAGGAACCAAGGCAGTTTATGTCGTAAAGCTCGGCAAACTCGTAACCGTAGCCAAAGGTGCCGCTGGCAGGAATAACCGGATTGTCCAGTTCAAGACCGCAAAGGGAGGTTTTCATATCTACCATATTATTTCCTCCTTTTCCAGCACCGGGCCATCTTTGCAAATGCGTTTGTGGCCGTATTTGGTTTCGCAGGTGCAGCCAACGCAGGCACCGAAACCGCAGCCCATGCGCTCTTCAAAGCTCATCTGCCCCGAGGTTTTCGACGCAGCATAGACAGCTTTAAGCATAGGCTCAGGGCCGCAGGTGCAGAAATAATCATAGTCGCAATCCATGGCAGCGGTGACAAAACCCTGAACTCCAAGGCTGCCGTCAACCGTGGTTATCACAGTGTCAGCACCAAGTTTTTCGAACTTTTCGGCATAATAAACCTCGTCGGCGGTGTTGAAGCCAAGGATAACTTTTATCTGTTTGCCGGACTTTGCAAGAGCTTCGCACAGCCCAAACATGGGAGCAACACCCGCTCCGCCGCCGATAAGCAGTATCTTTTCGCCGCATTTGGTCAGGTCGTATCCGTTGCCGAGGCCTGTAAGGACATCAAGCCCGGCACCGGTGCCAAGGGAGGTCATGTGTTCAGTACCCCTGCCCACAGCCTTATAAACAATGGTCAGACTTCCCTCTTCCCAATGGCATACGGAAATGGGGCGGCGCAGAAACATACCGTCCAGCTGAATGTTGACGAACTGGCCGGGAGCGGTTATGCCGGAGGTGTCCCCCAGCAGAACCATTTCCCAGGTATTTGCGGCTATATTCTTATTTGAAGCAACGGTGAAAATACCTTGTTTCATTTATATTCCTCTAATCTTAACCATCAATGGTGGAGATGGTGATGGTGGTCTCCTCAAGAACGTCCAGCAGAACACGGACAGTATCCAGAGAGGTGAAAATGTTTACATTGTTCTCAACAGCGCAGCGGCGGATCTCAACGCCGTCGCTCATCTGGCTGGCGTGACCGATCTCACGGGTATTGATAACGTAGGTAACGTGACCCTTGCGGATGCTGTCCAGGATCTCGTCGCTGCCCTCGGAGAGCTTGGCTCTTTCACGGGTACGGATACCGTGTTCCTTGAGGAACCTTGCGGTGCCTGCAGTGGCTTCGATGTTGAAGCCCAGGTCGTAGAACCGCTTGATAAGGGGCAGAGCTTCTTCCTTGTCGCTGTTGGCGATGGTAGCCAGAACGGTGCCGTAGTTCATAACCTTCAGACCGGAAGCCTGCAAAGCCTTATACAGTGCGCGGTTGAAACGCTTATCGTAACCGATGACCTCGCCGGTGGACTTCATTTCGGGAGACAGATATGTATCCATACCTCTCAGCTTTGCAAAGGAGAAGGCGGGAACCTTGACATACCAGCGATCCTTCTCGTCGGGATATATCCTGAATATGCCCTGTTCCTTCAGGCTCTTGCCCAGTATGCAGTAGGTGGCAATATCGGCAATGGGCCAGCCGGTGGCTTTTGACAGGAAAGGTACGGTACGGCTGGAACGGGGGTTGACCTCGATGACATAAACGTCGTCGTTCTTATCCACGATAAACTGAATGTTGAACAGACCAACGATGCCGATTCCGATGCCCAGTTTCTTGGTGTATTCAAGAATTGTTCCCTTTGCCTTGTCGCTGACGGAGAATGTGGGATAAACGCTGATGCTGTCGCCGGAATGGATACCTGTACGCTCGACATGTTCCATGATACCGGGAATGAAAACGTCCATACCGTCGCATACGGCGTCCACCTCCAGCTCACGGCCGGAGATATATTTGTCTACCAGAACGGGCTGGTCAACATTTATCTGAACAGCGGTGTTCAGATAGGTACGCAGTGCCTTTTCGTCGTTGACTATCTGCATGGCACGACCGCCCAGAACATAGCTGGGACGTACCAGAACGGGATATCCGATCTCAGCAGCGGCGGCAACACCGTCTTCGATGTTGGTAACCGCCTGACCCTTGGGCTGGGGAATTTCCAGCTGCTCCATGATCTTTTCAAAGGAGTCACGGTTTTCGGCTCTTTCGATGGCTTCAACGCCGGTACCGATAAGGTTTACGCCACGCTTTGCCAGTTCGTCTGCCAGGTTTATGGCTGTCTGACCACCGAGAGAGGCGATAACACCAACAGGCTTTTCAAGCTCGATAACGTCCATGACGTTTTCAACCGTCAGCGGCTCGAAATACAGCTTATCGGAGCAGGTATAGTCGGTAGAAACAGTTTCGGGGTTGTTGTTGATAATGATGGATTCATAGCCGAAACGTCTGATGGACTGAACGGCATGAACGGTGGAATAGTCAAACTCGATGCCCTGACCGATACGTATGGGGCCGGAACCGAGAACGATGATCTTCTTATTGTCGGAAACAAAATCTCTCGAGCTGCCGTTGTAGGAAGAATACAGATAGGGAATGTAACTGTTTTCGTCCTTGGCGCAGGTGTCTATCATCAGGTATTCGGGGCGTATTCCCTGTTCACGGCGGAAGTTCCACACGTCGACCTCAGGGACTTTCCACAGCTGAGCAATATACTTGTCGCCAAAGCCCATTTCTTTGGCAGCCTTGAGGACTGCTGCGTCAAAGGGCTTTTCTGCCACAGTTTTTTCCATTTCAACGATGTTCTTTATTTTGTCAAGGAAGAAAGAGGTTATGGCAGTTGCCTTGAAAACTTCTTCAGTAGATGCGCCAAGGCGGTACAGCTGAGCAATCGCATGGTAACGGTCCTCGGTGCCTTCCCGGACATACTCCAGAAGTTCTTCCTTTGTCCAGCTGTCGAACTTGGGCAGGTAGAAATGGCACACGCCGGTTTCCAGTGAACGGACGGCCTTGAGCATGCTTTCTTCCATGGTTTTGCCGATGCTCATGACTTCGCCTGTAGCCTTCATCTGAGTGCCAAGCTTGTTGGAGGCTTCGGCAAACTTGTCGAAGGGGAAACGGGACATTTTCAGAACGGTATAACCCAGTGAAGGATTAAACAGACCGTTTCTGTCGGTGATCATTATTTCGTCAAGATTCATGCCAACGGCGATCTTGGCGGTAACTCTTGCGATGGGGTAACCGCTGGCCTTTGATGCCAGAGCGGAAGAACGGGATACTCGGGGGTTGACTTCGATAAGATAGTATTCGGAAGAATTGGGGTTCAGCGCATACTGGACGTTGCAGCCGCCGGCAATTTTCAGGGCACGAATGATCTTAAGGGCACTTTCACGGAGCATGGCGAGGTCTGCCTGATTGAGAGTCTGGCAGGGAGCAACGACCATGGAGTCACCTGTATGTACGCCTACGGGGTCGACATTTTCCATATCGCAGATGGCAATAACATTGTCGGCATTATCGCGCATGACTTCAAACTCGATCTCTTTCCAGCCCTTAACGCTCTTTTCGACCAGCACCTGTCCCACGGGAGACAGAGCGATGGCGTTTTTCATTATCTCACGCAGTTCCTGCTCGTTGTCGGCAAAGCCGCCGCCGGTGCCGCCGAGGGTGAATGCAGGACGGAGAACAACGGGGTAACCTATGCTGGCAGCAGCCTCAACACCTTCTTCGATGGAGTGGGTAACGATCGACTGGAGCACAGGCTCGCCAATGCTTTCGCAAAGTTCCTTGAACAGCTCACGGTCTTCAGCAGCTTCAATGCTCTCGGCCTTGGTTCCCAGCAGCTCCACCTGGCATTCGTCAAGAATGCCTTTGCGGCGCAGCTGCATGGCAAGGTTAAGACCGGTCTGACCGCCGATGCCGGGGACAATGGCATCGGGGCGCTCGTAACGCAGGATCTTTGCCACATATTCAAGGGTAAGGGGCTCCATATATACTTTATCGGCCATGGAGGTGTCGGTCATGATGGTGGCAGGGTTGGAGTTTACCAGAACCACTTCATAGCCTTCCTCTTTCAGGGCGATGCAGGCCTGGGTTCCGGCGTAGTCGAACTCTGCAGCCTGTCCAATAACTATCGGTCCGGAACCGATAACAAGTATTTTCTTAATGTCTGTTCTCTTCGGCATATCTATCTCATCCTTTCAGGTTTTTTACTTCTTAATGTCTTCGCTCATCCAAACGATTCGGCCGTCACACACGGTCATCAGGCATTTGCCCCTGACCGCCATGCCGTCGAAGGGAGTGCTTTTTCCTTTTGACAGAAATGTATTGCTGTTTACATAATATTCTTCACTCAAATCGAACACAGTAAAATCAGCAGGTTTATGTACAGCAAATTCTCCCGGAATTCCGAATCTTTTTCGGGGATTTATGCTCATAAGCTCAATCAACTTGGTTAACGTAATAATCCCACTTTCGACCAATCCCGTGTAAAGGGCGGGGAAAGCAGCCTCCAGACCGGTGATTCCGTTGAGACTTCCTGCAAATCCCCGTGACTTTTCTTCTGCGCTGTGGGGCGCATGGTCGGTGGCTATCATATCTATGACTCCGTCTTTCAGCCCCTGCAGCAGAGCCTCACGATCTTCGGCAGTTCCGATGGGCGGATTCATTTTGAATCGTCCGTCATCTTCGATCATGCTGTTGTCCAACAGAAGATAATGGGGTGCTGTTTCGCAGGTGACATCAAGTCCTTCGGCCTTTGCCTTTCTGATAAGCTCAAGGGACTGACGGGTGGACATATGGCACATATGGTATCCGCAGCCTGTTTCCCTGACCAGCTGAAGATCCCGCTCCAGCTGACGCCATTCGCTTTCCGGGGACGGCAGATAGCTTTCGTCCTCACAGTGGGCAACGATGAGCTTGTTCAAGCTTTTGGCCTTTATCATGGCAGCACGCATCATTTCTGTGCTCTGAACGCCCTTGCCATCATCCGAAAAGGCCACAACATCGGCTGCCATAGCGTCCATATCGGCAAGCTTTTCGCCCTTTTCGCCAACGGTAATGGCACCGTACGGCAGAACCCTTACCTTTGCGCCCCTGCGTATCATATCGAGCTGCTTCTGCAGATGTTCCCTGCAATCGGGCACAGGGTCAAGGTTCGGCATGGAACAGACCGCAGTATAACCACCTGCGGCAGCTGCTGCGGTACCGGCCTCTATTGTCTCTTTATACGAAAAACCCGGCTCACGGAGATGCACATGAACATCAGCGAAACCGGGAAAAACAAAAGCATTATCAAATTTGAAAACATTTCCACTGTCGGAAGAAACACTTGCGGTGAAAGCGGAAATACAGCCTTCCTCAACGGCTACGGTACCCTTGATGAAGGCTTCGGACTGGAATATGTTGATGTCTTGCAAAACGAGATTTTTCAATTGCCATACTCCTTTTTTGAACTTCACGCTATTTTACCATTTCACGCTATTTCTGTCAATAGCATAAATCCCGTTTTAACCAAAAGAATTAGCGAAAGATTTATTGTTTTGTCACATATAGTATGTTATAATATAGAATTGAGATATTAGAATAATTTGGAGGTCCTGTTATGGATAATAATATGATCCACCACAAGTTCCGAACCTCGGCTTTGGGCGGTTTCAAACGCAAGGACGTTGCCGCTTACATAGAATCGTCTTCCGCCGAATACAATCAACAGATAAAGCAGCTGCAGGAGGATAACAGCAGCCTCAGCGCCAGAAACGACGAGCTGAGCGGTATGCTTCTGGAGATGGAGCAGCGCCTCAAGACAGCAAGAGCTTCCATCGAAGCGCTGACCGCCGAAAAGGACGGGCTTGAGGCATTGCTGAAAGAACTGACTGTCACCCCCGAGGTCAGTGAACCTGCCCCTGTGGAAGAGCCTGCGGCAAAGCCGGTTCACAGCACCACAGCTGTCACCGTACCGGTGGTGAAAACTCCTAAGAACGCAGTCGCAAATCTGCTCGACTCCATCAAGCCCGAAGCGGAATCCGAGGAAATTTGCGTGGAAGCTTCAGCAGAAGAAGCTCCCGAAATTCTGGTTGAGTCTCCCGAGAATAAGGAACTGCTGGCCTCCATCAAGATATACTATCCCAGATAAGAGAGGTATCCATGTCTGAAATAAGGCTTAATACCCGTGATCTTGCTTCCGCCAACCTCAAAGCCGGCGACAGAATACTTCTCAGCGGCACCGTATACACTGCCCGTGATGCCGCCCATAAACGGTTTATGGAACTGCTGGACAACGGTGATCCCCTTCCCTTTCCCATTGAGGGCTCGGTCATATTCTACGCAGGTCCCACTCCCGCAAAAAACGGCCACCCCGTGGGTTCCTGCGGTCCGACCACATCTTCCCGCATGGATCCATACACTCCCCGGCTGCTTGACCTTGGTCTGGCCGCCATCATCGGCAAGGGCGACAGAAGCCCGGCTGTCTGCGATGCCTTTAAGCGCAACGGTGCTCTGTACCTGTGCGCCGTGGGAGGAGCCGGTGCCCTGCTGGCAGGGTGCATCACCGATGCGGAAGAGATAGCTTTTGCCGACCTCGGCTGTGAATCGGTCAAACGCTTCACCATCAGGGATATGCCTCTTTTTGTGGGCATAGACAGCAACGGGGGAAGCATATTCAAAAATGCGTCATTCTAATTATGTAAGGAATATCAACAAATGCAAAAACTTACCCGCATGATAATTGCCCATCGTAAGGCCGTCATTGCTGTTTTTACAGTTTTGACGGTCATTTGCGGCTTGCTTTCGCTCACTGTGGAAGTCAACTACCATCTGGCAGACTACCTGCCGGACAATGCTGAGTCCACCGTGGCGCTGAACACCATGTACGACCAGTTTGAAGCCGCAACACCAAACCTCAGGGTGTACATACCCAATGTGACCATACCGCAGGCTCTGGAATACAAGCAGAAACTGCTGGACACTACCGGAGTCATCGGAGTCATGTGGCTGGACGATTCCATCGACATTCGTCAGCCTCTGGAAATGGCTGATACCGCCACCGTGGAAGGCTTTTACAAAGATGGCGGAGCCCTGTATCAGGTAACCGTCGGAGATCACATCAACCAGGTGGACGCCATAAAAGCCGTGCGCAGCACCGTTGGCGATACTGCCGCCATCAGCGGCGACGTAGCAGACAGCGCAGCAGCCCAGATGACTGTTGTCACCGAAGTTGGCAAAGCCATACTTCTGCTGGCTCCTATCATTCTTGTTATCCTGCTATTGACCACCAATTCATGGCTGGAGCCGCTGCTGTTCATCATTGTCATCATCGTATCCATCGTACTGAACTACGGCACCAACAAGCTGCTGGGTGAGATCAGTTTTCTTACCCAGAGCATCGGCCCGGTGCTGCAGCTGGCAGTATCCATGGACTATGTCATCTTCCTGCTGAGTACCTTTAACCGCAATCGTCGGGCAGGTCAGGACGCAGAAACCGCCATGCAGGGCGCCGTTCAGAAAATGGCCTCCACCGTCATTGCCAGTGCAGCCACCACCTTTGCAGGCTTTATAGTTCTTGTGTTCATGGATTTCAAGATCGGCCCCGACCTTGGCATTGTGCTTGCAAAGGGCATTTTCCTCAGCGTTGCCACCGCCATGATACTGCTGCCCGCCATCACCATGAGCATGCTGAAAGCTCTTGACAAAACTGCTCACCGTTCTTTCCTTCCGTCTTTCAAAAAATTCGGCAGCTTCACTTCAAAGCTGAAAATACCTGCACTGATACTGGTCATCGTTCTGCTTATCCCCGCCTATCTTGCCCAAAGCAATCTGGACTTCACCTACGGCACAGAGGGAATGAACGAAGGCTCTCAGCTGGGTGAGGATACGGACCTTATAAACTCCGTGTTCGGCCGCAACGCCTTCATGGTGCTGATGGTGCCCAGAGGCGACTTCGGCAGCGAAGCCGCTCTGTGCTCAGACATCAGAAAGCTGGACAAAATAACCTCCGTCAATTCCTACACCGAAACCGTAGGCAGTGCTATCCCCTCTGATTTTCTCGATGAATCCGAATCCTCTCAGCTGCTGAGCGATATGTACAGCCGAATTATTATCACAGCCGCCGTCCGTGATGAGGGTGACGAAGCCTTTGCCCTTGTGGAAAAGGTTCGTGAGATATCGGCCTCGTATTACGGTGCTGATTATCACCTTTGCGGCACCAACGTAAACAACTACGATATGCGAACTACGGTCATCAAAGACAACGCCCTTGTCAGCATACTGGCTCTTATTTCCGTTGGCCTGATAATCCTGCTGACTTTCAAATCCCTGTCTTTACCCTTTATCCTGCTGCTGACCATTCAGTCAGCCATCTGGATAAACCTTGGTCTTGTCTATTTTTCCGACACCAAACTGCCCTACCTTGCCTATCTGGTGGTCAACACCGTGCAGCTGGGCGCTACCATAGACTATGCCATTTTGTTTACCGAATACTTTATGGATTTCCGCAAAACTATGGCAAAAGGTCCTGCATTGATGAAATCCTCCGAGCTGGCAGCTCCGTCTATTATGTCTCCCGCCATCATACTGGCAGCCGCCGGCTACGCTCTGGGTGCATCGTCCACCAACGGCATTATCAAGGGTTTCGGAAGTGTTCTTTGCCGAGGCACCCTGATGTCTGCTGCGCTGGCACTTATACTGCTGCCCGGGCTGCTGTACATTTTTGATAAGGTCATAGCCAAAACCACGCTAAAATGCAACTTCTTCCAAAAAGACAAGGAGAATTAAAATGAAATATAAAAGCAAAAAAGCAGCCGCAGCAGCACTTGTGTTCGCCCTGCTGCTGTGTACCTTCACCGCATCTGCCTCCGTATCCGAGCCTTTGGCAAAGGAAGAAGTGGTTTATGCATCTCTCAGTACCGACGGCAGCGTCAGCGGCGTATATGTTGTCAACTCCTTTGAGCTTGACGAAGATACAGTTGTTACCGACCACGGTCAGTACTCCTCGGTCGTGAACCTGACCAACGGAAGCGAAATAAACCATTCCGGCAATACAATAAGCGTCGAGGCCGAAAAGGGCATGTTCTGGTATCAGGGCAATATGGACAACGCCGAACTGCCTTGGAATATCGCCATCGAGTATTGGTTCGACGGCGAAAAGACAGATTCCCCCGCAGGCAAGTCCGGTGCCATGGAACTGAAGATCCTCACCACCAAAAACGAGAATGCCTCAGGCACATTCTTTGAGGACTACACCCTGCAGATAAGCGTCACCCTGGACACCGCACTTTGCTCCCACATTGAAGCTCCCGCAGGTACCGTTGCCGCCTCCGGCAACGATAAGATAATCAACTTTGTGGGCATGGCAGGCAGCGAAGGCGAATTTACCGTCACTGCTGATGTGGTAGATTTTGAAATGGGCTCCATCACCATCGCCGGTGTCAGAATGGACATGGGCTCTTATCTCGAAAGCTTTGACCTTTCTGCTGTGACCGAAGAATTTTCTTCTCAGTTTGCTCAGCTCAGCGACGGTATTGCTCAGCTTGACGACGGTGCCGGTCAGATCAACGCAGGCATGGCTGCCTATGCGGCAGGAGTTGGCGAATACTCCGACGGTGTCGGTCAGATCTCCGATGCCGTAAAGCAGGTCAACAGCGGTGTTGGCGACCTTGCCGACGGAGCCGCAGAACTTTCTGCGGGAATTGGTGCTGCAAGCTACGGTCTGAACACTCTCGGCAGCAGCGGAGCCTCCATCGCAGAGGGCGCAAAAGCCATCATGGATTCCACATTCAGTGCAGTCAACGCCGAGCTTTCCGAAGCTGCCGCTGCCTATGGTACGGAATTCAGCCTCACTCCCGAGAATTACAGCGGGATCCTTGCCACCTTCAAAAAAGCCATGCCCACCATGAGCAGCCAGATCGACCGGGTCAAAGCTCAGCTTGACGGCGTTGTTCAGTTCTATAACGGCGTAAAGGCCTACACCGATGGCGTAAGCGAAGTCGCCGGCGGTATTGCGCAGCTCTCGGCAGGCATGAGCCAGTACAGCGCCGGTGTTTCCGAGCTTTCAAAAGGCACCTCCGAACTGGCCAGGGGTACGGACGAGCTTGCATCCGGTGCAAAACAGCTGGCAGACAGCGCAAAACAGCTTTCCGCAGGTGTTTCCGAATATAAAGTCGGTACCGCTCTTATGCGCAGCTCCACCGACGGTCTTGACCAAACCATTGCCGACAGCATAAGCGGCATTACCGATGAACTGGTGTCCCAGCCCGGTGAAATCTGCTCCTTCACCTCTGAGGAAAACACCGCCGTTGAATCCGTGCAGTTTGTTATGAGGACAGAAGCCGTCGCCATTGAATCCCCTGCATCTGCCGATGAGGAAGTTCAGCCCCTGACCTTCTGGCAGAAGCTGCTGGCTCTGTTCGGTCTGTAATAATGAAAAATAAGCTGTATGAGCGTCTTGCGTTCATACAGCTTATTTTTCACAGGGGGCAGGTTTCAGATATCAGGGATCAGAGCCTTTGCGTCAGCACAGAACGCAATTAATCACTGCTTCTGATTATTGGCTTTTAACTGTCTGAAAATATCACGGCTCAAGAGCTTTCCATGTTCCTCCAGCCACGCTTTCTGGGAAAGCTGCAGACTGTATTGAACCCCAAATTCACTGATACCATATGGAAACGGGTGGGCGCATACTGCTATGTAGCTTCCGTTACAGGCAAGCAGCTCGACCTCGGGATCTGTCATATCCAATAACCTTGCAGCATCTGCCAGATCGTCAAAGCTGTCAAACCGGCAGGCATAATAATCATCGTCCAATATGCTGGCAAATATGAGTACCGTACCCGCGCCGGTGAAAGCCTCCAGTTCCATATGCAGCCTGCCGTCAATAACAAGTCCGTTTTTTTCAAAAGCCGCCTCTGCCAGTGCGTGAGCCTTTTCCATATCAAGTCCGTGATCCGTTTCCAGTTCGCTGCGGCTGACCACCAAAGCCAGTTTGCCGCCGCTGATGCGTTCAATTCTTTCTATGCTCATTGGCCTTCACTCTCCTTAACTACGATTATATACTTCCACAGCGGCGAATAACAGGCGTAATTTCTGCCACTTTTACATATCAGTCAAAATTTTTCCATAAAAATGCGCAATTTTGGAAAAATATACATTGAAATTCAAGTATGAATGTATTATAATTCATTACATAAATGATAAATCAATTTGGAGGTTATCAAACCATGAAGAAACTTATTGCTCTGCTGCTGGCCGCCATGATGCTGCTTGCTCTGGTTGCCTGTTCTTCCAACGAAGCCGAAGCTCCCGCTGAGGAAGCTCCCGCTGCTGAAGAAGCCGCTCCCGCCGACGACGCTGCTGTGCTGACCATGGCCACCAACGCCGCATTCCCTCCCTATGAGTACTACGAAAACGAGCAGATCGTCGGTATCGACGCTGAGATCGCTGCTGCCGTTGCCGAAAAGATGGGCATGACCCTGCAGATCGAAGACATGGAATTCGGTTCCATCATCGCTGCTGTTCAGTCCGGTAAGGTAGCCATCGGCATGGCCGGCATGACCGTTACCGAAGAACGTCTGCAGTCCATCAACTTCTCC
Source organism: Oscillospiraceae bacterium (assembly GCA_015068245.1). Lineage (GTDB taxonomy): Bacteria > Bacillota > Clostridia > Oscillospirales > Oscillospiraceae > SIG469. The sequence goes on along the minus strand of SVKU01000027.1, from coordinate 10,346 downwards.
AACACCTATGCCACCGGCATCCAGGCTATCATCGTTAAAGAAGGCAGCCCCATCACCACCGTTGACGATCTGTACGCCGAAGGCGCTGCTTACACCGTAGGTGTTCAGCAGGATACAACCGGTGATATCTATGCCACCGACGATTTCGGCGATGACCTTGTTGAGCGTTACTCCAAAGGTGCCGACGCCGTTCAGGCTCTGGTAACCGGCAAGATCGACTGCGTCATCATCGACAACGAGCCCGCAAAGAGCTTTGTCGCTGCCAACGAAGGTCTTGTTATCCTCGAAACTTCCTACGCCGTTGAAGATTACGCCATCGCTGTTGCCAAGGAAAACGAACAGCTGCTGGCCGACATCAACGCCGCTCTGGAAGCTCTGACTGCCGACGGCACCATCGCTTCCATCGTTGCCAAGTACATCCCCGCCGAATAATTCAACAAGCACATAAAGGGCGGCACTTTCCCGTGCCGCCCTTTAAAGTTTTTAAATCAGAATAGGAGCTGCTGCCATGAACGAATGGTTTGAAACTCAAAAAGCCAAGTTCATACTCAACTTTATAGACGATAACCGCTGGAAATACATGTGGGACGGTCTTGGTGTTACCCTTAAGGTCACTTTCTTTGCACTGCTGATAGGTCTCGTTATCGGCTTTGTAATTGCCATCATCCGCTCCACCCACGACAAAAACATTGAAAATATGCGCAAAGGCCCCGGTTGGGTACTGATGAAGATCGCAAACGCCCTTTGCCAGATCTACCTTACCGTCATTCGAGGCACCCCCGTTGTCGTTCAGCTGCTTATTGCATACTTTATTATCTTTGTATCGTCCAACAACAAGGTGTTTGTTGCCGTTATTGCTTTCGGCATCAACTCCGGTGCCTACGTTGCAGAGATCGTTCGAAGCGGCATCATGTCCATTGACAACGGTCAGACCGAAGCCGGCCGCAGTCTGGGGCTTAACTTCACTCAGACCATGATATATATTATCATTCCTCAGGCTTTTAAAAACGTTCTGCCTGCCCTGGGCAACGAGTTCATAGTCCTGCTTAAGGAAACCTCCGTTTCCGGCTATATCGCCCTGCAGGACCTCACAAAGGGTGCAGATATTATCCGCGGCCGTACCTTTGACGCCTTTATGCCTCTGATAGCATGCGCTGCGATATATCTGATAATGGTCATGTTCTTCTCATGGCTGGTGAACAAGCTTGAAAGGAGACTGAGAAACAGTGATCACTGATACTCTTATTAATGTTTCCAATCTGGAAAAGCACTTCAAGGGCGGCGAGATCAAAGCTCTGGACGGCGTAAGTGCCGAAATCAAAAGAGGCGAAGTCGTTGTTGTTATCGGCCCTTCCGGCAGCGGTAAGTCCACTTTCCTGCGGTGTCTGAACCTGCTGGAGGTTCCCACCGGCGGCCAGATACTTTTTGACGGCGCCAATATCACCGATCCCAAGTGCAATATCAATATCCATCGTCAGCGCATGGGCATGGTGTTCCAGCACTTCAACCTGTTCCCCCACATGACCATTTTGAAAAACATGACTCTGGCACCCATGAAACTTTTGAAAAAATCCAAAGCCGAGGCCGAAGCCAAAGCCATGGCTCTGCTGGAGCGTGTCGGTCTTGCCGACCGTGCCAACGCTTATCCCAGCCAGCTTTCCGGCGGTCAGAAACAGCGTATCGCCATTGTGCGTGCCCTTTGCATGGAGCCGGAAGTTATGCTGTTTGATGAACCCACCTCCGCCCTTGACCCGGAAATGGTAGGCGAGGTTCTTGAAGTTATGAAATCCCTCGCCCATGACGGTATGACCATGGTGGTCGTTACCCACGAAATGGGCTTTGCCCGTGAAGTTGGCGACCGTGTCATCTTCATGGACAGCGGTAAGATAATCGAAGAAAACACCCCCAATGAGCTTTTCGACAATCCCCAAAGCGAGCGTCTGCAAAGCTTCCTGGCAAAGGTACTCTAATTTAAAAATCCCCGACAAGAGGGAGTTGGTCATAGGGATATGACCAACTCCCAGAGATATAGATTTGCGAAGCAAATCTGTGATATACGCCGATGGCGTGTGAAATAGGCTTCGCCTGTGATATATTTACTGCGAAAATACTGATGTAAAGGACGATATCCTCGGATATCGTCCTTTAAAAATTCAAATCATCACGAAGTGATACATCAACATGCCGCAGGCATATATCACATTGCGTCAGCAATATTTCACATTTACGGAGGAAATATATCACTTTCCCGTCAGGGAAAATATCATTGGAGGTTGCGAAAATCCCTTTTCGCAACCTCCTAAAGTCGGTTTTTTTCATTACAGCAGGAAGATGCCTGCCTTTTCGCAAACTTCTTTTGTTTCGTCGTCCCAGACGCCGGACTGAACCTCACCGATGTGGGCGCAGCCCATAAGCAGCATGCACAGGCGGCTCTGACCGATACCACCACCGATGGTCAATGGCAGCTCACCGTTGAGCAGCATTCGGTGATACATCAGCTCGCTGCGATGCTCGCAGCCTGCAATCTTCAGCTGACGTGCAAGGCTCTCTTCGTTCACCCGGATACCCATTGAGGATACCTCAAAAGCACGGTCAAGAACTTCATTGTAGAAGATGATATCGCCGTTCAGATCCCAGTCATCATAGTCGGGAGCTCTGCCGTCGTGCTTATTGCCGGAGCGAAGAGTTTTGCCTATCTGCATAATAAAAATGGTCTTATGTTCTTTTGAGAACTCGTATTCCCTCTGATTGGGAGTAAGGTCGGGATACATATCCTCAAGTTCCTGGGAGGTTACAAATGTGACATCACGGCAAAGGCGGGTTTTGAGCACAGGAAACTCCCACATCAGTTCGTCACAGGTGATGCATATGGCACTGACAATACGACGGACAGTTTCTTTAAGGTATTCAACATTTCTGTCTTCGGGTGCAATGATCTTCTCCCAGTCCCACTGGTCAACATAGACAGAGTGGATATTATCCAGCACGTCTTCATCACGGCGAATGGCATTCATGTCGGTATAAAGGCCATTGCCCACATAGAACTCATAGCGTTTCAACGCAAGACGCTTCCACTTTGCCAGGGAATGAACAACCTGAAAATGCTTTCCGCCGACTGCGGGAACATCAAAATCTACCGCACGTTCAACACCGTTAAGGTCATCATTCAAGCCCGTATCTGCGCTGACAAACAAGGGAGCAGACACACGCTTGAGGTTAAGGGCGGTGCGCAGATTCTTCTGGAAAGTCTCTTTGATAAGCTCAATTGCACGCTGTGTATCATAAACCGAAAGCACGCTTTTGTATCCTTCGGGAACGTAAACTTTGTTCATGTTTGCCTCCAAGATTTCTATTCATTGTATTAGATAATACATCAATTTTTCCATACATTCAAGTCAAACGGTTGCAAAGGTGGAAAAAATATTGTACTATTCTTTGAGGCAACAATGCGTTGCGTTGTCAGTCTGTCAAAAAAATACCGTCAATGTCATTGCGAGGAGCGAAGCGACGTGGCAATCCGTTCATACTTTTACCTGTCCAGCAGGAGAGTACGGATTCGCATGTCATCGCTTTGCGTTGACATATCGCAAAAACCGCACAGTGGTTTTTGCTCGGAATGACACGTCGAAGGTTCTTTGACACGCTCACAATGCGTTGCGTTGTATCCTTACGGTGAGTTCGAAACCATCCTCACCTTAATCAAAACTAAGGAGAATAAAAATGAATAACAAAACAAGGTTTCTGACCTACGGGTCAGTAATTGCTGCACTGTATGTGGCACTGACACTGCTTGCCAACGCTCTCGGCCTTGCCAGCGGAGTGATTCAGGTCAGACTGAGCGAAGCATTGACCATTCTGCCCATGTTTACGCCCGCCGCAGTACCGGGTCTGTTTGTGGGCTGTGTGCTGGCAAATCTTTTGACCGGCTGCGCACCATGGGACGTGGTGTTCGGGTCACTGGCAACGCTTATCGGTGCTCTGGGCACATGGAAGCTGGCGAAAAACAAGTGGATCGCTCCCCTGTTTCCCATTTTATCAAACGCCATTATCGTGCCCTTTGTGCTGCAGTATGTTTATGCGTTCGAAGGCAGCTACCGGTACTTCTTTATCACCGTCGGGCTGGGCGAAATCGTATCCTGTGGGGTTCTCGGATTACTGTTGTATAATGCGCTGATAAAAACGTCATTGTTTAAATAAGAAGATGAGCTGAAAAACCAATGCCATTAAGATAAGCCGTCATCTCGAACGCCGTGACCGGCTTTGCCGGTCACGGCGGAGAGATCCCCGTCTTAAGAAGGGGATTTCTCCCTCGCTTTCGCTCGGTTCGAAATGACAGCTTTCTTTTAACTTTATGACATTAGCTGTAAAAACTATGTTTTTACAGCTATTAATTATTATTTTCCTATTGCAATCGAAGTTTCTTTGTGATATATTTGTGTTGTAAATGTGTTGACTTTGTGAACTTCGGAAGCGTGGTGTCTCTGAATTTCTTTCCAGTATTCCTTGACTTTCCTTTCATTGACCCCCAAAGTTCCACGTTTCTGCAATAGGTCAGATTAGCTGACCCGGGTCAGATGCTCTGACCTGAGCCGTCTTGCCGAGTGCTGCGGGTATGCTCGGCAAGGCGGCTTTATTATGCTAATGGTGCCCCTTTGGAACTGTCCCAATGGGGGCGAAGCAGTCAAAAACCTCGTAGAGTTCGCTGACAAAGTCAGCGTAAAAAGTCCAATAAGAATATTCCGTGCAGCTCATGCAAATGCGTTGCATTTGCATACCGGAAATTTCTCTGCTTAGTTTGTAAACGTGCGAAAACCCCTGTGAAACTGGGGTTTGATGTGCCTATAGTCAGCAAAGCTGACTTCGAAAGTTTTGGCTTTGCCAAAACTCGGCTGCAGTAAACTGCAAAAACTCGTGTCAGAATAGTCCATCGGATATTCTGACACGCAAAACCACCCTTGGGACAGTTCCCAAGGGTGGTCGATTATTTATTACTTACTTTGCCCAAGTGGCTTCCAGAGCTGCCCAGTCACGGTTAGCTTCGATGGAGCCCCAGGATTCATAGTAGAAGTCATAGCCTTCAACGAGAGTGGTGGTTCTGGTGTAGGTGTGGGAGTTGGTAGCTTCCTGAACATCTTCATAGTACCATGCACTTACGGGGTTGTCGATGAAGGTCTTCATACCGGCGCACATGCCTCTTTCTTCAACAGCACGGCAAAGGACGCGGTTGATCATGGTCATGGCTTCGGCGCGGGTGATGTTTGCATCGGGGTTGAAGGAGCCGTCGGTGTAGCCCTTGACCCAACCCATTGCTGCAGCCTGCTTGATGGCAGCTTCGTAAACGTGGCCGGAAATATCGGTAATGGCAATGCCTTCGATATCCAGTTCAGCCATGTCGTAGAAGTTGGTGATCATGAACACCAGTTCGGCACGGGTGATGTAATCGTTGGGACGATAGTTGGCTCCGGCTTCGAGAACGCCCATGTTTTCCAGGGTAGCAACAGCGTTGTTGTACCATGCATTTACGGAAACGTCAGCATAGCTGCTGGCGGTATCCCAGTACTTGGAACGAACGTCATCGTTCAGCAGGCGGAAGAGGATGGTAGCAGCCTCAGCACGGGTGATGTTGTTCTGAGGACGTACGGTGCCGTCTTCGTAACCTACGATGTAAGCAAAGTGTTCTTCGGTGAAGACGTTGATCTTCTTGTTGGTAACGGTCAGCTCAACGTCGTTGGTCTTGGTGGTTTTGCCAATGGTGAACTCGATCTTGCTGTCGTCCAGCTCATAGCCAACGGGAGCAGCTACTTCGATGAAGTAGTAATCGCCGGGAGCCAGGTTGTAGATCTCGATCTCGCCGTTGTAGTTGGTGGTGTAGGTGTTGTAGTATTCGTAATCCTTATACTTGCCTTCCTGATACAGCTTGAACTTTGCACCCTGCAGAACCTTGGTCTTGTCAACGGAGTCGACCTTGGTCAGAGTTACGGAGCTGTTGGCATCAGCGTCAAAGTTGGCACTCTTGTCGTAAACGTTGGTGATAACAGCAGTCTTGACAGAAGCCTTCAGAACGCCGTCAACCTCAGTAACGGAAATTACAACCTTTTTCCATTCAGTGTCGTAAGACATGAATCTGGTCTTGCCGGCAAGTTCCTTAACAAAGTAGGTGTAAGTGCCGGGTTCGGTAAAGGTCAGTGCAGTAATGTCGGAACCGGCAACAGGAGTGAAGTCCTTGGTAAGGGTCTTGTTCCATCTGAAATCGGGGATTCTATAGTACATGGGATATTTGAAGAAAGGATCGTTCTTCATCTTAGCCACAGAAACTTCCAGAGTTGCAACGTACTCAAGGTTTCTGTAGTTAACATATCCATCAGGATAAGGTCTGCCGGGCATCATGCCGGGACGACCGCCGGGGCCGGGCATGCCGCCGGGTCTCTTAGCGTTGGGGTTGGACTGGGCATATACAACAGCGTTGAAAGTTTCTTCAAATCTGAAGGGCAGGCTGTCTTTCAGAACCAGTCTCTTGTCAACGATGGAGCTGAGGGAAACGGAAACCTCTTTGATTTCTGGCTCAGCAGGAGGGACAGGAGGCGCGGGCGGTGTATTATCCTTAACGCTCAAGGTGAAAGTAGCAGTAATTCCAGCAGTTCCAACAATATCACAAATGTATTCGTTGCCTTCCTGAGCATTTCTGCTGCAACCAGCACCAAAGCTGTCAAGGGTTATACCGGTCTGTGTCCACTTGCCAGTAGAATCCAAAACCTGAGCATAAACACGATTACTCGCTACAAGACCGCCACTGTAAGTAATAACAGCCTGACCATCGGAAGTATTTACAACATCAGAGTAGATGGAAGTAAAATCTCCATTTTCCCACTTCTGAACAACAAGTCTTACAGGTACGCCACTAACGGGAGCTGCAGGATCACCGGACACAGTCTTGATGGTAAACACGCCTTCACCAGTTACGGGCTGAGTGGGCTGAGTGGGCTGAGTGGGTTCACTGGGAACACTAGGCTGAGATTCACTGGGAGTAGTGCTGGGTTCAGTACTGGGAGTAGCGCTGGGCTCAGCACTGGGAGTAGTGCTGGGCTCAGTACTGGGAGTAGCGCTGGGCTCAGTACTGGGAGTAGTGCTGGGCTCAGTACTGGGAGTAGTATTCTCAACCAAAGTAGCACCAGTCAAAGTAAGAGTTCCGGACACACTTCCGCTGTCAGAGGTGATGGAATGTTTCTTATTTGCGCTTTCCCAGTTAGTGTTACTTCCACCAGATCCGCTAACAGTATAAGCAGTAGCAGAAGTAGCTGCCATAAGGACGTAATCGCCAACCTTGAAATCATGGGTAAAGCTAAAAGTATAGCTTCCATCTGCACCTGTAATTCCACTATCAGTTTTTACAATTGCAAATGCGCCGTCTTTCCAACTATTAACAGACAAAGCAACAGGCATATTTGCCACACCAGTGTTAATAGTAAAAGAAGCATTCTGTGAAGTTGCACTGGCAGCAATTGTCATCAGACCTGCCAGCATAACAACTACGAGCAACACGCTGAGAAGTCTATTGAACTTTTTCATATTCTCAATCCTTTCCTTTATATTCGCATAAAATTTTAGAATTTGGTGTTTGGGGCGGCATATCAAATTTACCGTCCACACATATGAAATGCATATTTGTTTTCGTTAATTGAATAAACCTCCCACTTCACCACAATATATTCGGTATCATTGTACCACGATTCGCCATTATTAGCAAGAAAAAGAATGTGTCATTTCGACTTTTTATATTACATTTATGTTACAATAACCAACTCCTTTATGTAAACTGATTGTAAATGGCCATGTAAATTGTGAACTTCGTCATTCTCACCCGTATTTGTTTATCAGATGCAACGACGGTAGCAAACGGAATTAATATCCGAACAGTCAGTTCTTGCGGATACCATAATCAGATGTTACACATCTACTAAAGCTCACACGAAAATGTCTTTCAACGACATGTTTTCGGGCATACATTGTCCTTCAATACATAAGACGGATTTTTTCCTTTTTTGTTGCGTAATTTCTCAAATTGTACCTATATTTTTGAAATCCAAATTCTGCCACAAGCATCGCTTTGCTCCATTATATGCCAAGAAAGTATTTTGTTTACTTAATCGTAGATTTTTCACATCTGATGATAACCACTGATTAAGTTATGTAAACATTGCAACAAAGTGTAAACCTCGATACGGAAGTATCCGTATCGAGGTTTAATTTAATCAACTTTCAAAACAAAATCGAAAGAATTTGGCATGGCACTGATTTCATCAAAAACCGCCAGGATACTATTGGCATAGTTGCCGAGATTCTCATGCATAGCACAGGAGTTTTCCAAAATAATTGTAATCTTACCGGGCAACTCGGAAAGGCAGTCAGCCAGCGCATCAAGGTTTTTGCCATAGTACACAGGAAAGCTCAGCGCATTTGCAATATAAGCGTGAGTATCTTCCCTGCAGGTCATACAGGCACCGTCAAGAATAATAGTTTCCATATCTTATTCCTCGCCGTAAAGCAGTTCAAAGGACTCATAATGGTCATCGGTATAGTAGATCAAGCCATCATCTGAGAAAATAATACGTTTTGCACCGCGTGAGCTTTGACCATTGGTGTCAATATCACATTCGGTATAGTTATGACCTTTAGGCAACAGTCCCTCATAGTTACCAAACCTGTCTCCGCCGATGGCTGCGCCTTCAAGATAACGTTCAACACTGCCGCCTTCCCAACCGAGGTCTCGAGCTTCGTTTTTGGTAATATAGTTGTCAGGCAGGCGTCCAAATGTGTGAATGTACAGTGCAACATCATCTTTACTGTAATACCAGCCGTCCTCGTCGATGGCAGGTGCAGCAGCTTCTTCGGCAATTTCTTGTTCGGGTTCAACAGGAGCATCTGTACTTTCAATTATCGGTTCAGCCTCTGTTTGAACCGTATCAGACTCACCTGTATCTTCAAAGGATTCAACTGTCTGAGCAACCTGATCTACTACCTCAATTATCTCTCCGGCCGTTTCGACGGCAGCTTCAAAGTCTCCGCCGCAGGCAGTGAGAGAGAATGACAAGATCAGAGCAAGTAACAGAGATAAGAGTTTTTTAGAGTGTTTCATTTTGAATTCTCCGTAATCAAATATTTATTAACAAATAAAAATTAAATAAATTAATTCTATCAACTATCTATCTACTATTTTTCGACTTGCTGAGATTACCTTTCGCTGTCGTAATGGATTTCACAAGCAAGAACCTTATAGTTGAACATTTTCTATTAAGGAGATGATATTTTGTTTCATCAATGTAATCACTTCTCCAAAGCATCTCAAGCCATTTACTTGTTTCATTAGCTTCTTTGAGTGATATTTCCAGTTTTGCAATAAAATCAGCACGTCCATGAGCGTATTTACTCTCAGCGATATTTGCACAAATACTCGTTGCGCTTCTAGCAACCTGATTTGAAATAACAGTCTCACGCTTTGCGCGCAATTATTTAGTTAACTGCAAAACGTCAACAGACAATTCCATTGAAAGATCTCCCAATTTGTCTTCCTTCATAACTCACCGACCTTTCGGTTGTAATAAGCAATTACTTGATGTGCTCAATAGAGCAGCATAATGACGTTTGTGCGAAGCACAACTTCATTTACGTCACCGACGTAAACTCATTACGAAGTACAACATTTGCGCTAAGCGCAACATCGTTCATTTGTGATTTAAAACTATAGCGGTGAATAACAGCAGGAAACGATGTTGCGTATATACGCAAATGATGTTGTGCCTTGCGGCACAAATGAAAAATCGACAGGTAAAACCTGTCGATTTTTGGCAGGGGCAGAAGGGATCGAACCCTCGGCCTACGGTTTTGGAGACCGCCGCTCTACCAGCTGAGCTATACCCCTATAAAATTGGTGGGCCTTCGGGGACTCGAACCCAGGACCGTCCGGTTATGAGCCGGATGCTCTAACCAACTGAGCTAAAGGCCCAAAATGCAGCCCTCAAAGGCGCTCAATCATTATATAACAAAGCAGGTGCTTTGTCAACTATAAATTACTGGTATTTAACGTCTTTTATGCTGAAAAACCGAGGTGCTGCATAATAAAAAAAGAGCAAGTCCGTCGACTTGCTCTTTATGGCTCCCCAAGTTGGACTCGAACCAACGACCCTGCGGTTAACAGCCGCATGCTCTACCGACTGAGCTATTGAGGAGTGTTGGCGTTACCTATTTTCCCGGGCCGTCGCCAGCCAAGTATCGTGGGCACAAGTGAGCTTAACTTCTGTGTTCGGAATGGGAACAGGTGGACCCTCACCGTAATCAACACCAACTATGTT
>SVKU01000026.1 GCA_015068245.1 Oscillospiraceae bacterium | reverse complement strand
TGGAGAGGCCAGCGCATATTTTGTCATAACCGAAAATGTGGGCTCGTCTCATACGCACATGTTAACACCTGTTGTGGCTAAACCGGCAACCTGTACAGAAGACGGCAATACCGCTTATTACATCTGCTCCTGCGGCAAAATGTTCACCACCAAGATGGGAACCTCAGAAATCACCGATCTCAACAGTGTTGTGATCTCCGCCACAGGTCATAATTATAAGTGGGTCATCGACAAAGCGGCAACAGCAACCGAAGACGGTTCGAAACATGAGGAATGCGTGAACTGTCAGCATAAGAAAGCATCTGTGGAAATTCCTGCCGTTGGCAGCGATCATGTTCACAGCTATAGTGCAGTTGTTGTAGCTCCGACCTGTACGAAATGGGGATATACAGAACACATGTGTTCCTGCGGCGAAGCCTATCGTGACACATATGTTAAGCCTGTCGGCCATGCAGACGCGGATAGCGACGGTTTCTGTGATGTATGCTTTGAAAAACTTCATACAGGCGGTGGCATCATCGTGATTCCCACTTATTACGACATTACCGTTGAGGCTGCTGCCCACGGCAAGGTTGCCTCCAGCCGCAAGACCGCATCCGGCGGCACCACCGTCACCCTGACTGTGGAAGCTGACAAGGGCTACACGCTGGAAACGCTGACGGTTACTGATAAGGATGGCAACAAGATCGCGCTGACCAATAAGGGCAACGGCGAGTACACCTTCAAGATGCCAGCATCCGATGTCACCGTGGAGGCCGCCTTCATGGAGGACAACACCATGCTCAACTACTTCGTGGATGTCCCCACGGATGCTTACTACTACGATGCTGTGCTTTGGGCTGTGGAGAACGAGATCACCAAGGGTACCGATGCCGTTCACTTCTCTCCCGACATGACCTGTACCCGCGCCCAGGCTGTGACCTTCCTGTGGCGTGCCGCCGGTTCTCCCGAACCTGAGACGGACGTGATGCCCTTCGTGGATGTGGCAGCAGGCAGCTACTACTATGATGCAGTGCTGTGGGCCGTGGAAAACGGGATCACCAAGGGTACTTCCGATACCACCTTCTCTCCCGATGCTGACTGCACCCGTGCACAGATCGTGACCTTCCTGTGGCGTGCACAGAAGTCTCCCGAAGTTATCGGCGCGAACCCCTTCACTGACGTTGCTGCAGATGCGTACTATGTGGATGCAGTTCTGTGGGCAGTGGAAGAAAAGGTTACCAACGGCACCTCCGCAACTACTTTCAGCCCCGATGCTGATTGTACCCGCGCACAGATCGTGACCTTCCTGTACCGTGCGCTGAACGATAAGTAAGCGACAAGCTAAAGAATCCATTGTTTACAAGGGCGCACTTCTATACGAGGTAAAACCCGTATGTGCGCTCTGCGAGACAGAACAGCCCTGACACCCGAATGTCAGGGCTGTTTCTGTTGCCTCGGTATAATAAAAGAGGGGGCATCCTCTTACACTTGTCTGATAACTGTTGAGTGAAAGCTATATGTCAAATGGGAAATACGACTCCTATTTTCGGGAGATTTCTCGCACTTTGTGTCTTTTTTGTAAATTGGGTGAAATATCCCTTGACAATTAAAGTTCCATGAAGTGCGTTTTGTCACGTTTTTCAAGGAGTCTGGTGTCACGACCTATGATTTGCTTGAACTCGGTCATGGAACCTATCATTTTGTCGAGAACAATCAGCTTGGTCATTTTGCAGTCAACACCGGTGGATAACAGTTGTGATGTTGTTGCAATGACAGGATGAGGTTATTGCTGGAGTAATATAATGAAACTTGATATCTTCCTCAGACATTTGTTTCTTGTTGAGTATTTGACTCATCAGTATATTCCCCTTCCGTTAATAGCGCGCAAATGACATGGATGGCATGAAGTTCGATTCTTATGTAATACCTTTAGTAAAAGTTTACCATACTTAACCGTGATAATCTATTAATTCGCAAATATCGTTTATATGGTTCCTCGTGTTTCTGCTATGCTCGACAAAAAGTTCCCCGTTGGAAAACCCTTGTATCACAAGGGAAAACCACAAAGTCTCCCGTGTTCCACGTTGCCTTAATAAGATGGCAGAGGGGAATGTTTGCCCATACTGTAATTTCAAAAAATAGCCCGGAAGAGGTTGCAAAAAAACAAAGCACCCGCATGAAAAGCAATGCTTAATCATGCAGGTGACTTTGTAATTTTCCACAGAACGTGGGAATGAATGGTGGAGGCGGGGGGAATTGTAACCCCAAGGTCAAGACTCGCGATGCTCGTCTTGACCTCACGAAATTGCCTGACGGCAATTCCAACGGGACTTCTCGCGCCACCACTTCTCCAAAAAACAAAAACCACCCATGAAGGGTGGTTTTGTTTTTGGTGGAGGCGGGGGGAATTGAACCCCCGTCCGAAAACGTTTCCTCGGGAACTTCTCCGGGCGCAGACGATTATTTACATTCCCTTCCCAAAGCGAGAAACGTCACTCTCAGTGGGTCAGTAGCTTCATTATGCGTGGTGGGGTCAAAGCTTTCCACACTCACGGGCACCACTCAATCATGCCCAAGCCCGGCTCGTGGTCCTTCCGGGGTGGACAGCTGCGGCACTTAGGCGGCAGCGAGAACAGTTCTGTTGTTGTTCTTTAATTTATAATTTGCCCATTTTGAAGAGGCCGGGCGCCTCTGCCCGCTATTCCCGCACCTGCGTCCCCGTCGAAACCGGTACGCCCCCTCATCGTCGTCGCAAACTGCGCGGCAGTCAAGGTTTGCAGGCAAACCTTGAGGAACCACTCCGTTGCTCCTCCTCTCCCCACAAAAACTGTGCTTTTGCGGGGACCCGTTTGAGGCAAGAGGTAATAGTGAATAGTGAAGAAGTAATTTTATCATGTGATAGGGGAGAGCCCCCTATCACATGGATAATAAACGAAATAAATCAGGCCAGCTTTTCGGGTTCGGGATAATCCACACCCTTGGTGTCTACGGTGACCTTGGCCATGCGCTGAGGCTTTGCGGGGCACTCGCGCTTCATGGGGTTCATGCGGGTGGTTGCGATCTCATCAACGGTTTCCATACCGGAAATGACCTTGCCGAAAGCAGCATACTGCTTGTCGAGGAAAGTGGAGTCTTCATGAACAATGAAGAACTGGCTGCCTGCGGAGTCGGGATCGCTGGCACGAGCCATGGACAGAACGCCACGGGTGTGGCTCAGGTCGTTCTTAACGCCGTTGATTTCAAACTCGCCCTTGATGTGGTATCCGGGGCCGCCGGTACCGGTACCCTTGGGGCAGCCGCCCTGGATCATGAAGCCTTCGATGACGCGATGGAAGATCTTGCCGTCATAGAAGCCGCTGTTTGCCAGGGAAATGAAGTTGTAGACAGACTGGGGTGCAATTTCGGGGTAGAGTTCAGCGGTAATAACGCCGCCGTTTTCCATTTCGATAGTTACTACGGGATAATCAGCCATTGTAAAATCTCCTTTATCTTAATGTGTTTTCATTTTTCTTTCGATTTCTCTTTGAGCGTCCTTTTTTGCTGCACTTTCGCGCTTGTCGTACAGCTTTTTGCCCTTGGCAAGAGCCAGACCGATTTTGACATAAGGGCCGTTAAGATATACGGACAGGGGTATAAGCGCATAGCCGTCCTGCTTGACCTTGGCATGGAGTTTCAATATCTCCCGCTTGTGCATCAGCAGACGACGGGGACGCACAGGGTCACGGTTGAAGATGTTGCCTTTTTCGTAAGGGCTGACGTGCATCTGACGGATATAGAGCTGACCGTCTTTGATGGTGCAGTATGACTCCTTAAGGTTTACCTTACCCTGACGGATGGACTTGACCTCCGTGCCGCAAAGCTCGATACCGGCTTCGAATTTTTCTTCGATAAAGTATTCGTGATATGCTTTGTTGTTTTTGGCAAGCTGCTTAATGCCTGTGGATTTCAAGTCCCCACCTCCGTTTCGGAAAGATATTATAACACACTTTTTTAAATATTACAGCAGAAAACGCAGGAAAAATGTTAAGTTTTTATTACAATTAGGAGAGTTCTGCCGCTGCTTTTCAAAACTTCGATTGTCATTGACAAAAACCGTGCAGGAATAATATAATAATAAAAAGAGGAAGTTCGCTCCGGCATCTGGGGCGATTATGTATTCTTTGGACAAAAATAGTTAAAGGATATTGATATGGCGATGAACAAGCTGCGTCTGCCGGAAGGCGGAGGCATAACCATAAGCGGCGATGCGGCAGACAAGCTCATAGCCGGAGCCGATGGAAGAGCGGCACTTTTATACATATACATACTGCGCAACAGTGAAGATTTTTCGATATCTGCAGCTGCATCGGCATTGAAGATGACTGAAGGGGAAACTGAAGCTGCATTGATGAGTCTCAATTCTGCGGGGCTTGTGCAGTGGTCGAGGGTACCTCAGGTTGAATTTCCTGAGCCGAAGCTGGCAGACCCTGAGTTCAAGATGCTGTTGGGAGACACACAGCGAAGACTGGGAAAAACTCTCTCGCCTTCGGAAATGACCATTCTTAAACGGATATATACCGATATAATGCTTCCCCCTGAGGTTATCAGTATTCTGGTTTCACATTGTGTGGATCGGGAAAAAGTGCGTACTTCAGGCAACCGTCTGCCAACAATGAAGCAGATAGAGGCTGAGGGGTACATCTGGTCGGAGAAGGGGATAAACACCCTGGACGCAGCCACTGAGTATCTGTGCAGATGTTCTGCCGCACGGGAAAAGAGCAGCGAGGTAAAAAAGCTGCTGGGCATCAGTGCACAGACCCTCAAGGATACAGAGCAGGATTACATCGAAAACTGGCTCGGCATGGGGTTTGGCCTTGACGAAATAGGTGAAGCCTATGACCGCACCGTTTTGAATACCGGCAAACTCCATTGGAACTACATGAACAAGATCCTCCTTTCATGGCACGAAAAAGGGCTTCATACCATGAAGGACATTATTGAAAAAGATAAACCTGCAAAAGGCGGCAGAAGTGCAGCGGCAAAGCCCGCTGCCACCGGTGCCACCGGAGCTGCGGGAGAACACGAAAAGGCCGCAGTTCAGCGGCTGCAGATGCTGAAAAAGACAAGAGGTGAGTAGACCATGGCATACAGCGGAAAGACGATAGCTGCCGCAAAAAGCGTTCTGGCTGACAGAGTAAGTGTTCGTCAGGCTCAGGCTGACCGCAGGCTTTCGGAGATCTATCAGAGGATACCTCAAATTCGAAGGATAGACGCAGAACTTCGCCGACAGATGATGGATCTTGCCATGGCTGTGTTTCAAAGCGATAACAGTGATGCTGTCCAGAACATGGCTGCTAAGAATATCGCGCTTCAAAGCCAGCGTGCAAAGCTGCTGGCCGATGCCGGATATCCCGCAGATTATACAGATGACAAGCCTGTCTGCAGCGAGTGCGGCGACAGGGGATATGTGGGCAGCAGAATGTGCACCTGCCTTGCTGAGCTTTGCGCTCGTCAGCAGATAAAAGAACTGTCTGTCCTGCTTAAACTTGGCAGCGAAAGTTTTGACAATTTCAGAATTGATTATTACAGTCCTGTTCCGCATCCCGATTACGGCGTGTCTGCCAGAGATAACATGGAATTGATCTACGAACAGTGCGTCCGTTATGCCGGGAACTTCGGTAAAGACTCCGGCAACATCTGCTTCCGGGGGAGTACAGGACTTGGTAAAACTTTTCTTGCCGCTTGCATAGCTCGTGAGGTTTCCAATAATGGCTGGTCTGTGGTGTACGATACCACCATCAACGTGCTCGATGCTTTTGAACGGGTGAAGTTCGGCAGCAGCACGGAAGAAGCAGAGGAATATACTGAGCAGGTGATGAGCTGTGACCTGCTGATCCTGGACGATCTGGGTACAGAAATGAAGACTCAGTTCACAGTGTCTGCCTTGTACAATATTATCAACACCAGACTGATGAAAGACAAAAAGACTCTGCTGACTACCAACTTGACCCTGGACGAAATGAAAGAACGATACACGCCTCAGATAATGTCCCGCATTGAGGGTGAGTATACAACTCTGTTCTTTTTCGGCGAAGATATTCGGGTGAAGAAAAACAGGCAGTTTTAAGGTTGAAAATGCCGGAAATGCGCTTGTGCAACCTGGGGTTGACAGATAAAATCTAAATAGAACGCGAAGGTTGGTGGAAATCAGTCGTGAAAAATGTTAAATTGTCTTCGGAAAATAAAGGAGGCAGGAATATGACTTTTGCAGATAACCTTCAAAGAATACGTAAAAATGCAGGATTTACTCAGGAGGAACTGGCCGAACGGATGGAAGTGTCCCGTCAGGCGGTTTCCAAATGGGAATCGGGTCAGACTTTTCCTGAGTTGGATAAGCTTATCCGCATGGCAGAGATGTTTAACTGCTCACTGGACGAACTGGTGAGGGGAGAGGACTCAGCCGCTGCTGTCAGCAAAATAAGCGCAGAAGAAGAGGCAGCTTTTGCCGGATACTGCGGTGTTAAGATGAAGCTTGCCCGTTCCATAACCCTTGGTGTTTTCCTTATCCTTTTGGGCGTGACGCTGATAGTCCTTTCGGATCTCGGAACTGAGACAACCCAAATCATGGCGACTGCTTTGCTGCTCCTGCTGATTGCCGCTGCGGTGGCGCTGTTTATTGTCAGCGGCCTGGCTGCCGACAACTTCAAAAAGAAAAACCCCTGCATAACAGATTTGTTCCCGGCAGAGGAAAAAAGCGGCTTTGATAAGCATTTCGCTTTCGGTATTGCCGGCGGTGTTGCCATGATACTCATCGGTATCGTGATACTTATATTCCTTGATACCGTGTTCTTTGTGGCGGAGGCTGTTTCCGCCTGCGGAATGCTGGTGTGCATCAATATCGGCGTATGCATGATCGTGTATGTTGCAATGATCAAGGATATGTATAATGTTGAAAACTACAACAAGGAACAGGAAAACAGCAATGGCCCTGACTGGTCAGGCGCAATAATGCTCATTGCAACAGCGGTTTTTCTGGCTTGCGGATTTTTGTTTGGATTGTGGCACCCGGCTTGGGTAGCCTTCCCCATAGGCGGTATTTTGTGCGGTGTGGTTGATTCTCTTAAGAAAAAGAAATAATGATTGTTTCAGCGGCAAAACTTGCTAAGTTTTGCCGCTGTTTTTCTTAATTGTTAATAAATTGTTTGCAAACTTAATAATATACTGTATTATTATATATAATAATGCGCACAGGATACGCGGAGCAAAGCTTGACAAAGGAGATGCGAAAATGAAGAAAGTCAAAGTGACCTGCGATTCCACCTGCGACCTGACACCGGAATTGTATGCTCAACATGATGTGGAGGTTATTCCGCTTGGTGTCAGCATGGGTGATGACTTCAGATACGACAGCGTGGACGTAACGGCGCCGGAGCTGTTTGAATATGTGAAAAACTCGGGAGTGCTGCCCAAAACCTCTGCCATTTCTGTGGGAGAATACACGGAACGATTTGGAAGAATCGTGGAAACGGGTTGCCAGGTGGTGCATATCAATATCTCCAGCGAACTGTCTTCGTGCCATCAGAACGCAAAAATTGCGGCAGAGATGGTGGGAAACGTATATGTGGTAGACAGCCGTAATCTGTCCACCGGTTCCGGGCACCTTGTACTGCTGGCCGGTGAAATGGCGGAAGCGGGAATGAGTGCAGCTGATATTGCCGCCGCTCTTGACGAAAGGAAAACAAGACTGGACGTCAGCTTTGTGCTGCAGACTCTGGAATACCTGCATAAAGGCGGACGCTGCAGCGGTGTTGCCGCTCTTGGAGCCAATCTGATGAAGCTCAGACCGGAGATCGAAGTGTCGGACGGTAAAATGCAGGTAGGCAAAAAATACCGAGGAACAATGGAAAAGTCCATTTTGGACTATGTTCGCGGCAGGCTTGAAGGCAGAAACGATATCTGCCTCGACAGGATATTCGTTACCCATTCCGGAGTGCCCGATGAGATCCTGGCAAATGTTGTTGATCTTGTAAAACAGCTGCATCCCTTCAAAGAAGTCCTGATATCCACTGCAGGGTGCACCATATCCAGCCATTGCGGTCCCGCTTGCCTCGGAGTGCTGTTCTTCCGGGAAAACTGAATTTGAAATAAGGCGACCGTCGTATCAGAAATGATACGACGGTCTTTTTTTGGGGGACATACTTATATTTTAAGGAGAATATCCATGAGTTGGCGAATGTTCTTCTTGCCAAAAGTGACTTCGGAATCATTGATGACAAGACAGGGCACGCTCATTATACGGTATTTATCCTTAATATCAGGGAAATGGTTAATGTCAAAAACCTCTGCGGTGATGTGTTTGTTTGCAGATGCTATGCGTTGAGCGGCAGTAACCAGCTCCGGGCACATGGTGCAGGACAAAGAAACGAGAATCTTCATGTTCAGCGGCTTGCTGATGGAAGCGATATCCTGCGAAATGTCCTCGTCCACAGATTGACCGGGACCTGCGGCGTTGTAAAGACCAAGCACGAAAGAGGTAAACTCATGCCCACCGGGGACGCCGTGGAAGGCAAGACCGGTTTCTGTACCGTCAGTATAGCAGATGCGCACACAGGGAGCGGTGTCGGAAGATGCCTGCCTGTCTGCAACTTCGACCGAAAGTTTGTCGGTCAGCTCTGCAAGGGAAGTCATGTAACCTTCCAGCTCAGCGGACACATCACGGCTGTCGAGAAACAGCTTCAGCACCAAGGGCTGAGACATACGGGAAAACACAGCATTCAGCTGAGCCTTCATTTCAGCAGTGAACAGGCTGTCCGATGAATTGCCTGTTTCTTTTGCTTCGGAATCGGGTTCCGATTTGGCAGGCTGCGCTTCGGCAACTGCGGGACGCAGACCGGTTTTCTCCTGCATGGCGGCAGCGTATTTTTCCAGCTCAGTGGCGGCGATAGCACCGTCGCCAACGGCGGTGACTACCTGACGAAGAGGTTTTACGCACACATCGCCTGCGGCATACAGACCGTCAGCAGTGGTTTTCTGGGCTGCATCGGTTATGATGTATCCCTGCTCATTTATCTCGGCAATGCCCCTGGCAAGCTCGGTGGCGGGAGCATATCCGGCAAATACGAAAACGCCAAAACTGTTGCCGTCTTTGGCTCGATATTCAGTGACCTCGCCGGTGGAGGTATTTTTGTATCTGATATAGTTCAGACCGTTTTCGCCGGAAACTTCCTCCACGACGGTATTGGTCAGAACGGTTATCTTTTCATGGTTTCTTGCGGCATCGGCTGTGGATTTGGCGCAGGCAAAATCATCTTTGCGGATAATAATGGTGACGTGGCTGGCAAACTTGGTCAGGAACACGCTTTCCTCGGCGGCAGCAAAACCTCCGCCAATGACATAGACTTCCTTGCCGGTGAAAAATTCGCCGTCACATGTGGCGCAGTAAGCCACACCATGTCCCTTATGTTCGACTTCGCCTTTGAAACCTACGGAGCGGGGCTGAGCACCGGTAGCCAGCAGTACGCCAAAGCAGTGCAGTTCTCCCCGGCTGGTTTTTACGGTTTTGATGTCGCCATCCATGCTGAGACTTTCAACATCTGCCAGCAGGAACTCCGCACCAAAGCTCTGAGCCTGACTGCGCATGGTCTCGGTAAGCTCACTGCCGCTGGTTTTCAGCACGCCGGGGTAGTTCACCACTTCGGATGTAATGGTTATCTGACCGCCGAAACGGTCTTTTTCAACGACGAGTACCCGGTAGCGGGCACGAGCCAGGTACAGGGCGGCGGTGAGCCCCGCAGGGCCACCGCCAACCACTATTACGTCGTAAAGCTTGTTGGTGTCGATTTTGATGGGGGCGGTCATGATTACAGCAAACCTACCAGATCAAGGCTGGGTTTCAGAGTTTCGGCACCGGGCTGCCACTTGGCGGGGCAGACTTCATCGCCGTGCTCAGCTACAAACTGAAGAGCCTGGACCTTTCTGAAAAGTTCATCGGCGTTTCTGCCTACATTGCCCGCACTGACCTCGTAGGCGGCGATTTTGCCTTCGGGGTTGACCACAAAAGTGCCGCGTTCTGCCATGCCGTCGGCTTCAATAAGGACTTCAAAGTCTTTGGAAAGTGCGTGGGTGGGGTCAGCCAGCATGGGATACTGAATCTTCTTGATGCGCTCGGAAGCATCGTGCCAAGCCTTGTGGACAAAATGGGAGTCGGTGGATACGGAGTAGATCTCGCAGCCCAGATTCTTGAAGTCGTCATACTTGTTTGCAAGGTCTTCAAGCTCGGTGGGGCAGACAAAAGTAAAGTCTGCGGGATAGAAGAAGAATACGCTCCATTTGCCAAGAACGTCTTCCTTGGTAACGGTTTTGAATTCGCCGGTCTGGAAAGCCTGTACGGAAAAAGCGGAAATTTCTTTATTGATCAATGACATAGTTAAATTCTCCTTTTAAATATCAGGTTTAGTATGTTTTATTTTTATCGGTTCATGCAGGCAGCACAGGTGCCGCCAAAAATTACGTTCATCCATTGGACCTTGTCTCCGGGATCGATATGGCAGCTGCTGCTCGCCGAAGCTGCATCCAACGGAGCAAGATCCTTCACACAACCGCAGCAGCTGCAAACAAAGTGAGCATGGTCCTCGCTGCGGGCGTCGTATCTGTCGGTGTTCTGATATGTGGTAACTTTTCTTATTTGGCCCGTTTCCTCCAGTAATTTAAGATTTCGGTAAACGGTGCCAAGACTTATGTTTGGCAGTTTTTCACGCAAGGCATCGAATATCATTTCTGCCGATGGGTGGTCACAGCTTGACATCAGATACTCGCATATCATTTCACGCTGCCGTGAGTGCCTGAGTTTCTTTTCCATGCTTCACCTCTTTTTCTTTCTTCCTTCCGGGTTATTTCCCTTTCAGTGATGCCATATTATCATAAAAAATTGTACTTGTCAATAATAATAATCATTATTGTTATTGTTTTTTTGAAAAAATTTTCCGCTGCCCCAAACAGCAAAAAAGGTCATCCCGGGATGGGATGACCTTTTTTGTCCAAACCAATGAAGATGGTTTAAAGAGGGGGTGTATGGAATGTAAAGAGAAGGAGTAGAATGATTATCGTTGCTGACAAGCATATAATACCACAGCCCGAAAAACATTGGTGTACAGAAATTAAATAAAATATGAACATTATGTAAACATAAAACAGGCATAAGGGATATGGGCTGTCCAATATACTATTACATAATATCAATAAGGACGGTGTGTCGGTTGAAAACAAATCGGAGAAATGAAAGTAGATTCTGGTCGGGGATAGTGCTGGTTGCAGCACTTTTGTTGGCAGCAATACCGCTGTCACGGCTGGAGCAGCAGAAAGCGGTGACGGCATCAGCGGTAACTGCATCCGCAGTGACCAACTGGGGGCTGAGTTTTCATCAAGAAGGTCAGACTCCTCAGGGCAACGCCACATCTGAGCAGCTTAAGCAGTTTGATGCGTATTACTGCGGTGACAGCGAGGAAAAGGTAATATACCTGACTTTTGATGCGGGTTATGAAAATGGCTGCACCGAAAAAATACTGGACACGCTGAAAGCGCATAATGTGCCCGGAGCTTTCTTTCTTGTGGGCAATTATGTTGAACAGAACCCGGAACTTGTAACAAGGATGATTTCAGAGGGGCATATCGTCGGCAACCACACCTACAGCCACCCCAACATGGAAAACATAACTTCAAAAGAAGCCTTTGCCGAGGAACTTATAAAACTTGAACAGGTGTTTGAGGAAGTGACGGGGCAGCAAATGAGCAAGTATTATCGTCCGCCTCAGGGAAAATACAGCGAGGACAATCTTGAACTGGCAAAGACTCTCGGCTATACTACCGTGCTGTGGAGTCTGGCATACGTCGACTGGTATGAAGACGATCAGCCAACTGCGCAGGAGGCATTCGACAAGCTTATTCCCCGCATACATAACGGCGCTGTGGTGCTGCTTCATTCGACGTCACAGACCAATGCCGATATCCTCGATGAACTGCTGACACGCTGGGAGGATATGGGATATACCTTCGGAACACTGGATCAGCTTGCGGATAAGTGACACAAACTATGCAAAAATTCTGGAAATTGCATATTTTATGTCGTGAAGGTTTGACTTTTGCCGAACAATTCTGTATTATTATTAAGTTATAAAGAAATTTAACAATCTCCCTAAGGCAAAGGATAGTACAAATATGAAAAAGAACGGCAATATCGCAACGCCGGTCATACTCCGTATGCCGCGCTATTACCGCTGTGTGGACGAGCTTTATCAGTCAAACTGCGTAAGAGTATCGTCCAATACATTGGCTGCAAGACTTGGACTGACAGCTTCCCAGATAAGGCAGGATTTCAGCTGCTTTGGCGAATTTGGCCAGCAGGGATACGGCTATAATGTAAAAAAGCTTCATTCTGAAATTCAGGAGATACTTGGCATCAACGAAGGTCATAAGGCCATCGTTGTCGGCTGCGGCAATCTGGCAAGAGCGCTTATCAAGAACTTTGATTTCAAAAAATGCGGTTTTGAGCTTATAGCTGTGTTTGATGCCGACCCTGCGCTTATAGGCACCGAGCTTGACGGATACCTTGTGCGGGACGTTGCGGATATGGAAGAATATGTAAGGACGATGAAACCCGATGCTGCTGTGCTTACCGTGCCTACCCATGTTGCTCACGACAGTGCGGAAGCCCTGGTAAAAGCAGGTATACGCGGCATCTGGAATTTTACAAACTGCGATCTCAGCATTTCCGATCCGTCGGTACGCATCGAAAATGTTGTTCTGCTGGACAGTCTGCTTACTCTCAGCTATCGTTTAAGCGAGGACAACTGACGGTCGGTTCGCCTGACGCGAGAAAGACACGGTTATTCCTATGAAAAAACTTATAACAATTATTCTGGCGGCCGTACTGGTTATTGGCTGTTCGGCCACAGAGATAGTGTTGCCGGCAGAAACGACTGCCGCACAGGTGGTATCTACCGCTGTGGATCCGGTGATATCCCAGAGTTATCTTGAGGGAACACTTATCCCGGACGTGGAAAGTAAACTGGAAAGCTATGTAGATGCCGGACTTGGTTCCGTCTATATGGACGGATTTTACAAGGCAGGTCAGCTGGCTGCCCAATATAATCTGCGCCGTGCCATGAACAATGACGGTTACCGCGAAACTTCCGGTTCTGTCAGACTGAAAAAAGGCGATGCGGTTACTCTTGCACTGGGATCATCGTTCGTGGTCGAGGCCGGTACAGGATTTGCTGTTGGCAGCCTGTCCAACGTCACTGCCGGAACTTTGGTCGGTGACGGAGACTATTTGCCCGCAAATCAAAGCTGCATGTCTTCTTCGGAAAATACCGGATTCACTGTTGAATCGGAGACAATGCAGGTGGTTTTCAGCGGACCTTACAGTCTGGTTGTTTCATCTGAGCCGGACTATAACTCCACCGCAAATGCGCTGAACACTATGGGGCTTTTCAAGGGCGACAGCTCAGGCTATGCGCTCGAACGTGCCGCCACCAGAACGGAAGCTCTTGTAATGTTTATCCGCCTGTTGGGGCAGGAAGATGAAGCGCTTGCTTTCGACGGCACCCATCCTTTTACGGATGTGGATACCTGGGCAAACTCCTATGTGGCTTACGCCTATTCCAAGGGCTACACCAAAGGAATATCAGACACACTGTTTGGCGCAACCAACCCTGTAGCTGCCGCAGACTATATGACATTCCTGATGCGTGCTTTGGGCTATGCGGAAAACGTGGATTTTGCATGGAAAACAGCAGTGGACGACGCTGTTGAACTGGGTATAATCAACTCCACCGAATCGGGTATAATAACTTCGAACTTCCTTCGATGCCATGTAGCATATATTTCTTACTATGCCTTGTATGCGAGCGTTGCCGGCAGCGAAACCACACTGCTGCAAAAACTTATGGACGACGGCTCGGTTTCAAATGTGGTCCCGGCAGCCGCTAAAATTGTGGGTGCCCGAATAGGAAATTTGCAGTAAGGTAAAAAAGCACAGTGTAGGGAACGTCGTCCCCGACGTTCCGCATAGAAATTCGGTTGTGAATAATTATGGATTATCCTGTAAGAAAGCTGCATAGACTAAAGGAATACGACTATAGTCAAAATGGTTATTATTTTATAACTGTGTGTACAAAGGACAGACTTCCAATTTTGGGAGATGTTAAGAACACATCTCGGGGAGACGTTGTAGTCGAGCCTTCCCTGATAGGCAAAGTAGTGCTTGAGGCGTGGGAAGGTATTTCGGCATTGGATCTTACAATAAGCACAGACTGCTTTTGCCTGATGCCAAATCATATTCACGGCATTGTTGTAATTGACAATACAAAAGAGAAGAATGATACAGCGGAACGCCGGGGACGGCGTTCCCTACATGATATTGTTAAGGGGTTCAAATCCTGTTCAACCAGAGAATATAACAGAATCGTTTCGGCGGACAAAAGAAACCAATTGTGGCAAGCTTCTTTTTATGATACCGTGATTCGAAACGAAGCCATGCTGTATGAAGTTCGAAAATACATTGAAGAAAACCCTGCTGCATGGGCGTACGATAAGTATTTTTCCGAAAGCGAACGGGCACTTGACAATTTCCTTATTTAAACATATAATCACAATCAATTGAATACAACGGCAATGAAGGGAAGAGTAGGTCTGCAGACGGTCAAAGAGAGCCTCCGTTTTGGTGAGAGGAGGAACCTGAAGCTTACTGAACATGGCCCCGGAGCCTCGCACCGAACCGGATACCCGGCAAGACTGCGACGGGAGCGACCGTTACATCGCAGGAGTTTATTCGAACTTCGTAAGGTCCCGCCTGTGAGGACGGGACGAACAAGGTGGTACCGCGAAATTTTCGCCCTTGGGTTTTCCCGGGGGCGTTTGTTTTTATTTGTGGGCAACTCTGAAAATCTATTTTGGCGTAATGCCCGCTATTTTGTCCCAACTTTTGCTTATAAAAATCTTGAAATACACCAAGTATACCTGCGATTTTTAACACAAAATTTGAAACAAAATATCTGGGCACCCGCTCAAAATATATTTTCAGAGGTACCCACTTGCAGAAATCCCGGGAGATGCCGGGCATTTGCTCAAAAGATAATACAAGGGAACTATAATATAAAATACCACATGGAGGGTTTACCAAATGAAAGACACTTTTTACATCACAACGCCGATATACTATCCTTCGGACAAACTGCATATCGGCCACACCTACTGCACCGTTGCAACCGACGCCATCGCCCGTTACAAGAGACTCAAGGGCTATGACGTAATGTTCCTTACCGGTACCGATGAACACGGCCAGAAGATCGAAGAAAAGGCAAAAGCCGTAAACAAGACCCCCAAACAGTTTGTTGATGACATAGTTGAGGGCATCAATGGTGAAGGCGGCATACTGCAGCTGTGGAAGCTGATGAACATTTCCAACGACCGTTTTGTCCGTACCACCGACGATTACCATGTGGAGTCTGTCCAGAAAATTTTCCGCAAAATGTATGAAAACGGTGATATCTACAAAGGCGCATACAAGGGACTTTACTGCACTCCCTGCGAAAGCTTCTGGACCGAAAGCCAGCTGGTGGACGGCAAGTGCCCCGACTGCGGACGCGATGTCAAGTACGCCGAGGAGGAAGCATATTTCTTCCGCCTGAGCAAATACGCCGACCGTGTCCGTGACCTGTTGGTAAATACCGACTTCCTGGAACCCCGCAGCCGTGTCAACGAAATGGTCAAAAACTTCATCGATCCCGGTCTGGAAGACCTGTGCGTATCCCGTACCAGCTTTACCTGGGGTATTCCCGTGGACTTTGACCCCGGTCATGTTGTCTATGTCTGGGTGGACGCTCTGTCCAACTACATCACCGCCATGGGTTACGACAATGACCGTTACAACGATTACGATAAATACTGGCCTGCCGATGTTCACATCGTAGGTAAGGAGATCGTCCGTTTCCATTCCATCATTTGGCCCGCAATGCTCATGAGCCTTGAGCTGCCTCTGCCCAAAAAGGTCTTTGGTCACGGCTGGCTGCTGCTGGACGGCGGCAAAATGTCAAAGTCCAAGGGCAATGTTGTTGACCCCTATGTGCTGGCGGAACGCTACGGTGTTGACTCCCTGCGTTACTTCCTGCTGCGAGAATTCCCCTTTGGCTCCGACGGTTCCTTCTCCAACGAACTGCTGATAACAAGAATCAATACCGACCTTGCCAACGATTTCGGCAACCTGGTATCCCGTTCCGTAGCCATGATCGGCAAATACTATGGCGGTAAGCTGCCCGTATTTGATGACTGCAACACCGAAGTATTCGACAGCGAACTTATAGAACTGGTATCCGGTCTCCGTGACCGTTATGAGGAAAAGATGGAAGCCTTTGCACTGCAGCCCGCATTTGCTGAGGTGTTCAAGGTGATTTCCAGAGCCAACAAATATATCGACGAAACGCAGCCCTGGATCCTTGCCAAGGACGAAGCCAACAAGAATCGCCTTGCACAGGTTCTTTACAACCTGATAGAGACTATACGTATCTGCGCCAGCCTGCTGCAGCCCGTTATTCCCGACTCCGCCGTCAAGGCACTGGGTCAGATAGGTGCTGTTGAAGGCAACTGGGATTGGGACAAGCTCAATGTATGGGGAGTTCTGGCAAAGGATACTGCCGTGAACAAGGGCGAGGTACTGTTCCCCCGTATCGACATGGCAAAGGAACTGGAACTGCTGGACAACCTGAACAAGCAGCCTGCAGAGCCTGAATCCGATCCTGTTCTGCCTGATGTTACCATCGATCAGTTTGCTGCCTGTGACCTGCGAATCTGCAAAGTTCTTGCCTGCGAAAAGGTGGCAAAGAGCGATAAACTGCTGAAATTCTCTCTTGACGACGGCAGCGGCACTCCTCGCCAGATACTGTCCGGTATTGCAAAGTATTACAAGCCCGAAGAACTGGTAGGTAAGACTGTTGTGGCTATTCTCAACCTGCCCGCCAGAAAAATGATGGGCCTTGAATCCAACGGTATGCTCATTTCTGCCGAAAAAGGTGATAAGCTGAACCTGCTTATGCTGGATGACTCCATCCCTGCAGGTGCGAGGATCTGCTAGTTATGTTTTTTGATTCCCACGCTCATTATGATTCTTCCCAGTTCAACAATGACAGGGAAGAACTGATAGATGCCCTCCACAAAGAAGGCGTTGATCTGGTGTGCAATATTGGCTGTGATCTGTCCTCATCTTTAAAGTCCGTCCAGCTGGCAGAAAAATACGATTGGTTCTATGCCACCGTGGGAACCCACCCCAGCGATACCGATAAGATGACAGACTCTGACCTTACCATGTACGAAATGCTTTCCCGCAACCCCAAGGTGGTGGCTATAGGCGAGATCGGACTGGATTACTACTGGGACAACAGCCCGCGGGAACTTCAGCAGCAGCGGTTCCGTCAGCAGATGGAACTGGCAAAGAAGCTGAAAATGCCTGTTGTTATCCACGACCGTGAAGCCCACGAGGACTGCATGAAGATAGTAAGGGATTATTACAGAGATGTCCGTGGCGTCTTTCATTGCTATTCGGGAGAGCTTGAAATGGCAAAGCAACTGGTAAAAATGGGTTGGTACATTGGCATGACCGGAGTAGTTACCTATAAAAACGCCAGAAAATCCGTGGAAGTGGTTCAATGGATACCGGAAGACAGACTGCTTATCGAAACTGACTGCCCTTATCTGACGCCGGTTCCCAATCGTGGAAAACGCAATGACTCCCGAAACCTGCGCTATACTGCAGAAAGAATTGCGGAGGTCAGAGGCACCACTCTTGAGCATGTGGCAGAGTTTACTGCACAAAATGCCAAAGAGTTTTACAACATTCGTTGATGTATCCCTGGATACAGATTTTGAATATTTGTGTGTATTTTTTGTGAAGATTGCACGTTTGCGTGCAATCTTCACTTCTTTTCACCCATTTATGAGAGGGTCTTTTGACCCTCATCATAAAAATGGTCTGAAAGGAGACTGAGAATTATGGCATCATATACCGAAAACATACTGCTGACTTTGAGAGGTCAGTCAGATCCGGTGGAGGTCGAAAGCTTCAACCGTGACAATGAAATCATTGATGAGCTCCTTGCGCCGGTGGCAGTGGACTATGCTGTTGTGAGATCAGCAGCAAGAATCAACTCCTATAATGTAATGAAAGCTATTCGTGCAGTAAGTTATGGGGGCATAGATGTTCCCGAGAAAAACGCTATGTTCTTTGGCGATTTTGATTCAGAAGCTTATGCTGCATCTGAAGACGCACTGCACTGCACAGAAAAGCACGGCTACATGTTTTCTGTTTCCAAAGGCAGCAGCTTTGCAAACGGCAATGCCGGTGATGTGGGCACCGAAATGAATAAGGGTGCTGCGTTCAGCTTTGAAGCACCGATCAGCGGATATATAACCGCTATCGAGGTGGATGTCAAGGCGACAAATGGAGCTTCAAACTGCTACATAAGGGAATTAATAGTGGGGGATTCTGCAAAGAAAACGATCACCATAGGTCAGATGACCGGTACACGTTCAACACTGACTTACACCTTTTCCACACCGGTTGCGGTACATAAAGGCGACATCATTTCGGGTACTCTCAGAACGGGCAGCGATGGATACTACGGCGAAGCTTACGGAGCTGTGCTTGGAGAGCCCTATGTAAAATTCAGCTGCACACCCGCAACTCAGACCGGCTGGATTCAGACGGAGATCGAGCCTCTGGGAAGTATGGGACATAATGAGACCAGGACTTACATACAGTGTCTTAAAGACGAAAACGGCAAAATAAGAGCATCGCTTATAGACGAAGCCGGCAACGAAGTTGAGCTGGAACAGGTCGGTTCCAGAACCACTGTGACTAAAGATGGAAACACCTGTGTGGAGCTGTGTTTTACTGCTCCGTTTGCCAAAGAAGCGGCAGCCTTAAAAATATGCGTGGATGCAGGAAACGGGTATGCAGACATATACAATTATGCGGTAACGGTGCTTTAACAGAAAATGAGGAAACCGGCATAGGTAAAAAGTTAAAAGAATTTATGAATTTTGTATAAAAATGTCACATATATATTGGCTATGTTTCATTTTTAACAATGCATAATTGACTTTTTGTTAATTATTTATTGATTTTTTTATGTGAAATCATTATAATTTAACCATTATTTTTCCATATTCTATTTTGAGAAGGAGTTGAAAAATCAATGGAAAATAAGAGAGGATCTTGGGGGTCAAACTTTGGCTTCTTGATGGCCGCTGTCGGTTCTGCCGTCGGTCTGGGCAACATCTGGGGCTTCCCCTACAAGATGGGCAGCAACGGCGGTTTCGCCTTCCTGCTGGTTTATCTGCTGCTTGCAGCATTCGTTGGCGTAGCTGTTATGCTCGGCGAGCTGGCCATGGGTCGTAAGACCGGTCAGAGTACTGTCGGCGCTTACAAGCAGCTGTCCGAAAAGTTCGTATTCGTAGGCTACTTTGGTACCCTTTGCGGTTTCCTTATTCTGTCTTTCTACAGCGTTCTCGGCGGCATGGTTCTCCGTTATGCTATCGGCTATCTGATCGCTATGTTCGGCGGCGACGGCTGGGCAGGTCAGGGCACCGGCTTCTTCGGCTGGCTGCTGTATGATTCCGGCAGCATGCTTCTGTTCTACGCACTGTTCTCCATCATCACTCTGGTTATCGTTATGGGTGGTGTCAAGGGCGGTATCGAGAAGTTTTCCTCCGTTGCAATGCCTGCTCTGGCAGCACTGCTGCTCATTATCATCATCTACATTGCTTGCCAGCCCGGCGCTGTAGATGGCTACAAGTTCGTCTTCAAACCCAACTTTGAACCTTTGAAGAACGACTTCTTCGGCGTTCTCAAGACCGCTGCCGGTCAGATGTTCTTCTCCCTGTCTCTGGGCATGGGCGTTATGGCTACCTACGGTTCCTATCTGGACAAGAAGGAAAACCTTCAGAAGAATGCTGTTATCATCCCCTTCTTCGATACTCTTATTGCTCTGATGGCTGCCTGCGCTGTTATGCCTGCCTGCGCAGCTTTCGGTGTTGACTTCGGCGCCGGCCCCGGCCTGCTGTTTGCTTCCATGCAGACTGTTTTCGCCAACATGGGCGGCTTCATTGGCAACCTGATGGGCTTCCTGTTCTACTTCCTGGTACTTATCGCTGCTGTTACTTCCTCCATCTCCCTGCTGGAAGGCACTGTTGCTGTTCTTAACGACAGAAACATTGCAAAGGGTAAGGAACCTGCCCGTAAGAAGAACTCCCTTATCATTGCCGGCCTCATTTTCATCGTTGGTATCCCCGTAGCTCTCGACGCTCTTGGCAGCGGCGGTGCTGCAGTTCCCGCTCCCTATGAACTCCTCGGCTTCACCGTTGAAGATCTGGGTGCCGGTCTGGTACCTGTAGCTATCGACTGTTGGCTCGACCTGTATGACTGCCTGTCCGAAGGTATCTTCATGCCTCTCGGTGCTATGATCATGTCCATCCTCATTGGTTGGGTTTGGGGCACCAAGCTGGTCAAGGAAGAAGTCGAAGCCGGCGGCCACACCTACAAGGCTGCAAAGTTCTTTGAAATCTGCTTCAAGTTCATTGCTCCTATCGGCCTGCTGATCGTTCTGATCGCACAGATCCAGAGCTTCTTTTAAAATCTAGAAAAATACCCGGCTTCGAAAGAAGCCGGGTATTTTTTTAGGGGTTAGGATTTAGGGGTTAGAGGTTAGAGGATTTGTATCCTGCGTATTTTGCAACGAACTGAGCAGCAGCTGCCAAAGAGTCGTCGCCTTTTATCAGCCGCAGCGACAGGTAAGGCTTTTCTCCTGCTGAAAACAGGACACGACCTTTCAGGCTCTTATCGGAACATATATAGCTTACAGCTTCAAAGTCCAGATTGCCAAGGGTAAACAGCAGACTTCCGGATTTCTGGCTGATATCGCTTATACCTGCATCTGCTGCTGCGGAACGCAGCAAAGCGATGGAAACAAGAGCGTTGACGCTTTTGGGAATGTCGCCATATCGGTCAACCAGCTCGTCTACCACATCGTCAGCATCATCCTCATTCCTTATGCTGGCAATGCGGCGGTAAATATCCATTCGCTGCTCACCCGAAGAAATGTAGCGGTCCGGAATGTTGGCAGATACGATGATGTCTACTGTGCAGGAAGCTGCTTCAACCGGGGTTTCGCCCTTTTCTTCCAACACGGCTTCTTCCAGCAGTTTCAGATACATATCATAGCCTACTGACATGATGTTTCCCGATTGCTCAGGACCCAGCAGGTTGCCTGCGCCTCGGATTTCAAGGTCGCGCATGGCTATTTTGAAACCTGAGCCGAACTCAGCGTATTCGGAAATAGCAGATAGGCGCTTCATGGCTATTTCGGAAAGAACCTTTTGCTGACGGTATGTGAAATACGCAAAAGCATGACGGGAAGATCGTCCAACACGGCCTCGAAGCTGATGAAGCTGGGCAAGGCCAAGGTTGTCTGCGTCTTCAATTATCAGGGTATTGACATTTGGAATGTCGATACCCGTTTCTATTATGGTGGTGCAGACAAGTATCTTGATCTCGCCTTCTGCCATGCGCTGCATAACGTCGGAAAGCTCACCTTCGGGAAGCTTGCCGTGGGCAACAGCAACAGAGGCACCGTCTGCCATGGCAGATATCTTAGCTGCCGTGCGTTCAATGTTTTCTACCCGGTTGTGGAGATAATATATCTGCCCGCCTCTAGCCAGTTCTCGGCGAATGGCATCTGCTATTATTTGTTCGTTGTATTCCATGACATATGTCTGAACCGGGTGACGATCCTGAGGCGGCTCTTCCAACGTGGACATATCTCTCAGACCGGAAAGAGCCATATTCAGAGTACGGGGAATTGGAGTGGCAGAAAGCGTGAGAACATCGACTGTTCGGGAAAGCTCTTTCAGACGCTCCTTGTGGGTCACACCAAACCGCTGCTCCTCGTCTACGACTAAAAGACCCAGATCTTTGAAAACAACGTCTTTCTGCAGCAAGCGATGGGTGCCAATAATGATGTCCAGCGTGCCTGCGGACAACTGACGCAGTGTCGCCTTGTGCTGTGCAGCTGTTCGGAATCTGGAAAGCACGTCGATTTTTACAGGGAAGCCGTTGAACCGGTTGACAGCTGTAACATAATGCTGCTGAGCAAGTACCGTGGTTGGTACCAATATTGCGGCCTGTTTGTTGTCAAGCACGCATTTCATTATGGCTCGAAGCGCAACCTCTGTTTTACCGAAACCTACGTCACCGCAAAGAAGCCTATCCATAGGAACGGCGGCTTCCATATCCTTTTTGATATCTACAATACTTCTCAGCTGGTCTTCGGTTTCGGCATATTCAAAAGCGTCCTCAAATTCCCGCTGCCAAACATCGTCGGGAGCGAAAGCGTGACCTGGTCTGCGTTGACGCTCGGCGTACAATTCTATAAGCCCTTTGGCAAGGTCTTTTGCTGCGGCCTTTGCTCTGGATTTTGTATTGCTCCAGGCATCTCCACCCAGTTTATTCAGCCGTATTTGAGCGTCCTCACCGCCACCAATGTACTTCGACACAGTGTCAAGCTGAGTCGCAGGGACGTAAAGACAGTCTGTCCCGGCGTAAGCTATCTTCAAATAATCTCTCACGGTGCCGTCCACCGTGATTTTTTCTATGCCCGCAAAACGACCGATACCGTGAGTTTCGTGCACCACCAGGTCACCGGGGCTGAGGTCTGTGAAGCTGCTAAGCTTCTGGCGGTTGGTTGCCTTTTTGCGCTTTGCTTTTCTGGTTGGTGAGCTTATAAGCTGACCTTCGGTCAATACGGCAAGCTTTGCCGAGGTATATTCAAAGCCTGCACTGAATGAACCTTCTGCAATAACAACATTTCCTTCCTCGGGCAGCGCTGATAAAGAGAAGTCAAGACCGGAAGGAACGCCTCTGTCATCAAGCATTTGGCGCAAACTTTCCGCACGCATCTGACCTGCACAAAACACTATGGTTCTGAAGCCACTGCTTCTGTAATGTTCCAAATCGGACACTGCAGTTTCAAGGCTGCCGCCGTAGGAAGGCAGCTGCTTTGCAGAAAGCGAAAGCAATTCTTTCGGGCTTAAGTTTGCAGGATAACGTGCGCCGAGGAAGCTGTCCAGCATTACCAAAGGGTGCTTTACCAGCTGCTCCAGCAGTTCGTCAAAGGTGCAAAGAAAGTCGCACAGTTCTCCTGCAATGCTGCCTGACTGGAGCAGACTGTCAAGATCCATACCCGTTTCCTGCACCAGAGCATCGGCTCTGGATTCGACAGAGCCGTGTTCACACAGCACCACAAGAGCATCGTCGGGGATATATCCTGCCGCAGTTTCCATTCGGTCATATATAAATGCCATGTAACGATCAATGGCAGGCAGAGTTCCGGAGTTTTCCAACCGCTCCATATCGGTTCGGATGGTGTTTATCAGCACTTGATTGGGAATTTTGCGCTTTGCCAGCCGAGAGCAAAGATCGTCCATATCTGCCAACAGACCCTCAAGACCATCGCGGTGGAGCTGAGGCAAGGTTTCCGCTGCGGGGAGTACCAGCGCACGATCAATATTCTCTATCCGACGCTGTGACACAGTGTCGAACAAACCCATAGAGTCTGTTTCGTCACCAAAGAACTCCACACGTACCGGGTTTTCGTGAGCGGGGGAGTAAAAATCAAGTATGCCGCCGCGGATAGAAAACTGCCCCTGACCTTCAACCTGCTCGGCACGCTTGTAACCGGCACGAACAAGACGCTCTGCAAGCGCATCAAGATCGTAACAATCACCCAAATGGATCTCAAAAGAGGAAGCCATCAGCATGTCTTTAGGCAGAGTTCGCTGCATAAGACAATCCAGAGAGACGACCCAAACATCGTTGCTCCCGGCAGACAGCTGATACAGGGACGAAAGCCGCCTTTGCTCCCAACCACGGGACACTGACACGGCGTCATACAATGCAAGCTCCCTAACCGGCACCGTTCCCGGAGCCGTTTCGAGGAAAGCAGCCAGATCGCCTGCCATGCGCTGAACCGCAAGTTCGTCATGGCAGACAACAACGAGCGGACGACCGGTGCTTTGGTGCAGAGCAGCGGCAAAATGAGCTTTGTGGACTGAGGCCAAACCGTTTATACATACAGGCCACCTGCCGTCATGCAGGGAAGCCAGTGTTTTTTCGTATTCCGGTATCATGCTCAGTGCTGAAAGAAGCGTTTTCATGGGTCACCTCCTGCAGTTGGAATGGGATAAAATCAGTTGAATTTGTTCATGGCTCTGTCGGGACCGTCGGAGATAAAAACTTCCAGCGCCTTGGCGGCGTTTTCTACTGCCGGCTTGAGCAGTTTTTTATCCTGCTCGGAAAAGGCAGACAGCACCCAGTCGGCCATGTCATAGTCCGGATGAGGCTTTTCGCCTACGCCGATTTTGATTCTTGGAAAAGCGTCGGTGCCAAGCTGAGCGATTATGCTCTTTATGCCGTTGTGACCTCCGGCACTGCCGTTTTGGCGAATGCGCAGCTTGCCGCAGGGCAGGGAACAGTCGTCAAAAATGACGATGATATGGTCTGCGGGAACCTTATAGAAGGTGGCGGCTTCTTTCACGGCGTCACCGGACAGGTTCATGTATGTGTTGGGCTTCATCAGCAGGCATTTCTCCCCGCCAATGGTAAGAATATTATATGACGCTTTGAACTTCACCTTGTTAAGTTTAACTCTTTTTTCGTCAGCAATGTAGTCGGCGGTAATAAACCCGATATTGTGACGAGTGTTCTGATATTTCGAGCCGGGGTTACCCAACCCAACGACTATCCAGCTTACGCCGGAGGGCTTTTTGAAAAGCATGAAAAAACCTCACAAACAGGCTATGGGGGCGAACCCGAAAGTCCGCCCCTCATGGCTTATATTATATTAGAACAGGGAGGAGATGGAATCCTCGTTGTAAATGCGTTTGATAGCTTCGGCAAACATGGTGGCAACGGAAAGCTGCTTGATCTTGCTGCCGGTGTAACCTGCGGGCAGGGGGATGGTATCGAGCACAACGGTTTCCTTGATAACGCTGTTTTCGATTTTGGTTGTTGCGTCTTTGGAAAGAACGCCGTGAGAAGCGCAGGCGTAGATCTCGGAAGCGCCGTTTTCAGCCAGAGCGGCAGCGGCACCGCAGAGGGAACCGGCGGTATCTATCATGTCGTCAAACAGAATGCACTTTTTGCCCTTGATATCGCCGATGATGTTCATAACTTCGCTTTCGTTGGGACGCAGGCGGCGCTTGTCGACAATAGCCAGACCCATGTGCAGTTTCTGAGCAAAAGCGCGGGTACGGGCAACGGAACCGACGTCGGGAGAAACGGCAACCATTTCGAGGCACTCATCGCCGAACTTTTCGGTAAAGTAATCAACAAAGATGGGGTTGCCGGCCAGGTTGTCCAGAGGGATATCAAAGAAACCCTGGATCTGGTTGGCATGGAGGTCCATAGTGAGGACACGGTCGGCACCGGCAGCAGTGATAAGGTTAGCTACCAGCTTGGCAGAGATAGGATCGCGAGCCTTGGCCTTACGGTCCTGACGTGCGTAGCCAAAGTAGGGAACAACGGCAGTAATACGACCGGCGGAAGCACGACGGCAGGCGTCGATCATAATAAGCAGCTCCATCAGACTGTCGTTGACGGGCTTGCAGGTGGACTGAACGATAAAAACGTCGGAGCCACGGACAGGCTCATACAGGGATACGGAAACTTCGCCGTCGGCAAAGCCCTTGACTTCGCTGTTGCCCAGTTCTTTGTAAAGGCGTTCGCAAATGGCTTTAGCCAGAGCGGGGTTGGAATTGCCGGTAAAAACCTTGATGTCCTTGCCATGTGAAATCATTTTGATCTACCTCTTTCTTTAGTTATCCGATACATAAATACAATTAAAATTATTATACCTAAAATTTGGTGTTTTGTAAACTGTAATCTGGTCAAAACCGGGGCAGCTTCTTTCTGGTAACACTTACGCCGACAGCGCATATCAACGCCAGTGCAGCAAACACCAGCATGGCATAGAAAGTGGTCAGATAATCCCCGCCGGAAGCGTCCTGCAGTCTGCCCGAAATGTATGGCCCCATAAAGGACGAAGGAATACCCGCAAGGGTAATAACGGCAAAGTTGGGAGCATAATGCTTCGTGCCGTAAAATTCCCGTGTAAGTGCTGCCGTAACGGACATGGAGGAGCCGTACGACATACCTGCTATAAGCATACCGGCAAACATCAGCACAACACTGCCTGTCCCGTGAGCGGATATCAGCAGTATGGCGGAGGCAAAACCCATGCCTACAACAACATAGATGCTTTTGCTGCGGAGCCTGTCAAAAATCATGCCGCTGACGATACGGCCAAACCCGTTAAAAAGGGACACCATCAGCCCAAGAACAGCAGCAATACCAAAATAAATGGCAATCAATGCGGCACTGTTTATGACCATCAACCCTACACCGCCGGCAAACAGGGAAAACAAAAAATGGAACCACAGGGTAGGTGTTTTCAGTATCTGAGCAGTGGTCAGACCGGATTCTGCCCCTCCGGAAATCTGAGTTTCCGGAGTTTTCCTGAAAAGAAATGACAAGGCGGCAATTGCAGCTGCAATAATGAGAGAAGACCAGAGAAAAGCCGGAGGGAAACCTATACGGTCGGCAAAAAAAGATACCACAGTACCGCAGACAAGGCTGCCCATACCGTAACCCGTCAGCAGCAGACCGGAAATAAAACCGCTGCGGTCGGGGAACCATTTGCCAACGCCGGACAGTATGGCATTGTATGACATACCAACACCAAACCCGCAGAACCCGCCGTAACCAACATATAAAACAGTCAGCGCAGCGGAATCTTCAAAAGAAAACATCATGTTCGTAATGATGGTTCCGACTGCGATAAGTACAGCGGATATCAATATTATGGTATGACACCCCAGTTTCTTGCTCAAAACACCGGCAAGCAGGCTTCCCAGACAGAATATTACAACAAAAAGAGAGAAATTAAGCGAAAGCTGAGTTGCCGTAAACTTTGGGAACAGATCATTTACATATACCCGATACAGTGACCATGCAAAGAAGGTGCCCAGTATCAGCAGTAGAAATGTGCCGGCAGCAGCCATGAGGTATTTTCTGTTTTTCATTGTTCGATCTCCTAAAATCAGACATTCAAAAAGAATTATATCATATCACCACACATCTTCAAGATAAAAATGCTGCATACACAGTGTCGATTGCGAAGTGCAACACAGTGTCAACCACCAACCGCCGACCACACACAACGTAATAAAACCCGCCAACCTTGCTGTCATTTCGAACATCGCCGAAGGCGATGGAGAAATCCCACGGATGGTTGCAAATCAAGATAGGGATTCCTCCGATAGGTCAGCTTGCTGACCTGATGTTCAGGAATGACACCTGTAACGTAACGTATCCCGCCGCCAATTACGCACAGGCCCACGCTGTCATTGCGAGGAGATGCGCAAGCATCGACGTGGCAATCCGTTTTTTATTAATTGTCACATTCCTGTAACTCTCAAATCACCGGAACCGTGATATAATGGATATATTAATAATGTATAATGATCATCATCAGGCAGTTTACAAAAAATACCTATATTTTGGCAACCAAATCAACGAAAAAGCATTTATACACACTTGCCACAATTATGCCATAATCGGCCTAAACAATGTAAATTGTGGCGCAATAATGTCACAAAAAAGACTGTAAAATGGCAGAAAAACGGTGAAAATGTGAAGTTTTGAGCGAAGATTACAGTTATATTACAAGAGCTCCCAATTTATTGATTTTTCGCTTCCGGTGCTTTACAATGAGGCACGATGATAGAGGCAAAAGTCTCTGCATTGAAAATTATAAGGAGGCAAACAACCAATGAAGAACCTTAGAAAAGTTCTTGCACTGGTACTGGTAGTAGCTATGATGGCTTCTCTGGTAATCAGTGCATC
>SVKU01000025.1 GCA_015068245.1 Oscillospiraceae bacterium | reverse complement strand
GTAACATATATTTGATAGTAACTTATGGGACGTCGAGGACGCCGTCCCCTACAGGCTAAATCACACATTGTGCGTTGTAGGGGACGGCGTCCTCGACGTCCCAAAGTTTTAATTTAAAAATGAATAATATCTAATCACATCATTCTGGTTTTCGCTTTTTATCCGCCCTTGAACCACCAAATGATCCAAATGTGCAATTGCTTCGCCTACGGCGAACCAACGCTGGGAAATGGGGAAATCGTCCCAGCCTTTTGCATGGATATCCCAGCTCATTTGACTTGCCACATAGTAAGCGGTACAGCCGGGAGCACCTTTTACGGCGTTTTCGGCTTCGTCAAGCCTTCGCATATGGTGAGCCTTTATCTCATCGGCTCTGGAGCACATGTTTCCGTCCAGTTCCCGATGACCGGGCAAAGCTGTATTAACGGGCAGCTTTTTTATTCTTTCCAGACTTTCCAGATAGCGGCCCAGCGAATCCTCAAAACCTGACCATGAGGTGATGTTGGGAGTGATGTCATACAGGATATGGTCACCCATGAAAAGCAGTTCCAACTCGGGGATGTACAGGCACATATGCCCGGGAGTGTGGCCGGGTGTCATAATAGCCTGCAGCTTATATCCGCCGTATTCAAAAACCTGTCCGTCTTCAATAAAGTCAAGCTCCTCAAAAGGCTGAGGTGCATTGGCGCGGGCGGGGTTTTTGGTTCTCAGCTTTTCAAGAATATCCTGAGGGAATCCGTTTTTACGGAAAAAGTCATCTGTCTTTGCCCAGGTGGAGTCTTTGCCGTAGGCTATCATGCGAGTGCCGTCCTCTTCCGATACGAAGATTTTCCGTCCTTCACGATGCAGGTCAACAGCAAGTCCCGTATGGTCGGAATGAAGATGGGTCAGGAAAATATCCGTATCATCAAGGTTTACGCCCAGCTCAACGAGCTGGGCGGTTATTGCATTTCTGCAGGCATCGGTACGGAACCCGGTGTCTATCAGCAGGGAGGGGTTTCCTTTGATAAGAAAGCTGTTGAGACTTCTCAAAGGATTACCTTCAAGGGGTATTTGCAGTCTGTAAATGTTTTCGGCAATTTTTTCAGTCATATCAGGCAGCCTTTTTCCATGATGAGGGTACGAACAGCAGCAGTATGGGGAATATCTCCAGCCTGCCGAGAAGCATGTTCAGACTCAGCACGATTTTAGAGAAATCAGAGAAAGTGGAATAGTTTCCGGTTGGGCCAACGACATTGAAACCGGGACCGATGTTGTTAAAGCATGCCATAACGGCAGAGAAAGTAGTCTCAAAATCCATGTTATCAACTGAAATCAGCAAAGTTGAAACTATTACTATTGCAACATAGATAGCAAGGTAAACCAAAACGCCTTTGACTACATCGTCCGAAACAGCTTTACCGCTGGCTTTCATTACTTTTACGCTGTGGGGGTGGAGCCTTTTCTGCAAAGCGATACGAATGGACTTTAAAAGTATCAGCAGACGCATGGCCTTTATGCCGCCGCCTGTGGAACCTGCACATGCACCTGCGAACATAAGGAACAGCAGAATGCTTTTGGAAAGCTGAGGCCACAGATTGAAGTCTGTGGTAGCGTAGCCGGTGGTGGTGATTATGGTGGAAACCTGGAAAAAGCTTTGGTGCAGTGAATCAAAAAGGTTTCCAAACAGGGGATAGGTGTTTGCTGCAATTATAAGAGTTGAAACTAAAATGATGCCCAGATACAGCAGCAACTCACCGTTTTTGACTGCTTTTTTGAACTGTTTGCAGATAATCAGATAGTAAACATTGAAGTTTACACCGAACAGTATCATAAATACTGAAATAACACCCTGCAGATAATAACTGTCATACGCTCCCACAGAGGCATTCATGTTGGAAAAACCGCCGGTACCGGCAGTGCCGAAAGCGTGGATAAAGCTGTCGAACACAGGCATACCGCCCAGCACCAAAAGAAGTATTTGCAATACTGTCAGCGCAAAATATATGATATAAAGCGTTGAAGCGGTGTTTTTCAGCTTAGGAACCAGTTTGTCAGTAGTAGGACCGGGGCTTTCGGCCTGCATGATATATATGGAGGTACCGCTGTTTTTGCTTAGGGAAACGACAGCAAGCATAAAAACCAACACACCCATACCGCCCAGCCAGTGGGTGAAACTACGCCAGTACAGCAGGCTTTTCGGCAGAGATTCTATCTCTGAAAGGATACTGGCACCGGTGGTGGTAAAACCGGATACTGTTTCAAACACGCAGTCAATGAAACTGGGTATCCAGCCGCTGATAAAAAAGGGAAGTGCACCAAACAGTGAAATCAGAATCCACGAAAGGGCGGTTATCATAATGCCCTCTCGGGTCAATATTTTCTTTTTTTCGGCTTTGATAAATAGCGTTACCAGGCTCAGAAGCAACAGAACCGCAATAACAGATGCAAAGGCTATTACGCAGTTATTGTCCTTCTCACCTACGGCAATGAGAAGAGCCGGTATCATTGCTATAGCTTCTATGCGCATTATGTAGGCAAGATAAGTGATTACAGCTCGAATGTTCATCCGAAATTTTCCTTTCTTCTTTGTTATCTCAAGAAAAAGGGTATCAGATACCGGGTTCAAAGATGTCGTTCAGGCTGTGGATATGCTGATCGGCAGAGGATACGACTATAACGGTATCACTTAGATTGATAGAGTCTTTGCCGGTGGGGACTATAAGCGTGGTGCCATGCACTATGCATGCAAGAAGTATGCCCTTGCGGATAGAGAGCTTTTCGAGAGGAACTCCCAGATTTTTCGTGGTACCCGATGCGTAGAACTCCAGAGCCTCAGCACGGCCTTCGAGAATACGGTGGACGGCAAGGACTTCACCGCCCTGAGAGTTCTGCATATCACGAACATAGGCAATGACTTCGTTGACGGAAACCATCTGGGGACTTATTACGCTGCCAATATTGCTGAACATGTCGCAGTATTCCAGCCTGTCCAGCTTGGTGATGGTTTTTGGAACGCCCATATGAGAAGCAAACATGGAAAGAACGATGTTTTCTTCGTCGTAATTGCCCAGGGTAACAACGGCATCGGCCTTGTCAATACCTTCGCTGAGAAGAAAATCGCTGGAAGAAGGGTCGCCGTTGATGATTAGACAGTTGGGCAAAGCTTCGCTAAGCTCACGGCACCGCTCACATTCGTTTTCAATTATCTTGACATAAACGCCGGAAGCACTGAGCTTTGCAGCAAGCTGGGCAGATATCATACCGCCTCCCAGCAGAACAACATTCTTTGCACGGTGATGATCACCTACATTGAGGTTTTTAATAAGAGCAACAAGGTCGGTTTTGGCTGCCGTAACAGATATGTTGTCTCCCGCCTGAAGGACAAAGTTACCGCCCGGAATAATAACTTCATTGTTGCGCTCAACAACGCATACAAGGAGTTTTACCTTTGCAATTTTGGATATATTTTTCAGAGGTATGCCGTTAAGTGGGCTGTCTTCCTTGATATGTATGGCAACCAGCTCCACTTTGCCGTTTGCCAGGGAGTCGCGGTGGAGAAAAGAGGGAAACTGCAATAGCCCAAAGACCTCACGGGCTGTGCTTTCCTCAGGGTTTATGCTCATGGACAGACCAAGATCCTGGCGCATGAATCGCATCTGCTGCTTGTATTCCTGATTGCGGACTCGGGCAATAGTGTGCCTGCAGCCCAGCTTTTTTGCCAGAAAACAGCAAAGAAGGTTGACTTCATCTGAGTTTGTAACAGCAATAAGAAGGTCTGCTGTATCGACGGAAGCCTCCAGCTGAATGTCCGGAGACACGGCGTTACCGCAAACACCCATGGCGTCAAAGGATTCAACGCATCTGGTAAGGATTTCTGCGTTGCGGTCGATAATAACCACGTCGTGACCTTCCTCAACCAACTGCTCGGTCAAAAAGAAACCGATGTTGCCGCTGCCAACAATAACGATTTTCATTTCATCAAAACCTCTTAATCATTTATTCCGGATGTATTATATCCGATGACTGCTTCGTAATCAACTGAAAGGAGAAAAACGTATCATTATAAATCATTCTGCCCCCACAGTCGGGAAAGTTTGACCGCTTTTTGCCATTTGCGGTAATGATCTTCCCTTATACTGCTGTCCATAGTGGGAACAAATATGCGCTGGCTGATACGCTGTATTTCGTCAGTACTTTCCCAAACCCCGGTGGCCAGGCCGGCAAGGTATGCAGCACCCACAGCGGTGGATTCTATCATGGCGGGACGGTCAACGGGGATGCCCAGCATATCTGCCTGGAACTGCATCATAAAATCGCTGACACTGGCACCGCCGTCGGCTCTGAGGACGGAAATGGGAGTTCCGGAATCGGCTGCCATAGTACGGACAAGGTCGGTTACCTGATAGGCGATGCTTTCCAGCACCGCTCGGGCAAGCTCGGCTTTGCCGGAACCGCGGGTAAGCCCAAAGAAACAGCCCCGGGCGTACATATCCCAGTAAGGCGCACCCAATCCGGTAAAAGCAGGGACAAAGTAAAGTCCTCCGGTGGAATCTACACTTTCGGCCAGAATATCGCATTGATGGGCGGTGGTTACAACGCCGGCTTCATCTCTGAGCCACTGGATCGCGGAACCTGCATTGAACGCACTGCCTTCCAGTGCGTATGTTGTTTTGCCATTTAATGACCAGCAGACAGAGGTCACAAGGCCATTATCGCTTCGTATGCTGTTTTCACCCAGGTTCATCAAAGTAAAGCAGCCGGTGCCATATGTATTCTTGGCCTGACCTGTTTCAAAACAGGCCTGACCAAAGAGTGCGGCGGCCTGATCGCCTGCACTTCCGCTGATGGGGGTACCGGCCAGAGAACCCAGACCACGGATATTGGGAGCCACACGACCATAGACAACACTGGAAGCCACAGGCTCGGGAAGCATACACATGGGGATATCAAGAGCACGGCAAAGATCTTCGTCCCAACACAGTTTGTCAATATTGAAAAGCATGGTTCGTGAGCAGTTGGAATAGTCGGAAACATGGGCTTTGCCGCCGGTAAGATTCCAAATGAGCCAGCTGTCGACAGTGCCGAAAAGTATCTCGCCCTTTTCCGCACGCTGACGCAGACCGGGAACTTCGTCAAGTATCCATTTGATTTTTGTTCCGGAGAAATAAGCGTCTATGAGCAGACCGGTCTTTTCCTTAATGGCAGCCTCCAGACCATCCGCTTCCAGCCTGTTGCAGATATCTGCGGTGCGTCTGCACTGCCAGACAATGGCGTTGTAAACGGGTTTGCCGGTAAGTTTGTCCCACAGTATGGTAGTCTCACGCTGGTTGGTTATGCCGATGCACGCAATATCGGTGGGGGAGAGGCCGCTCTTTTCAAAGGCTTCGCCCATGGCGTGCATCTGAGTATCAAGGATTTCCATGGGGTCATGCTCTACCC
The DNA here is from genome assembly GCA_015068245.1 of Oscillospiraceae bacterium. Taxonomy (GTDB): domain Bacteria; phylum Bacillota; class Clostridia; order Oscillospirales; family Oscillospiraceae; genus SIG469. The sequence continues at coordinate 23,343 of SVKU01000025.1, read as the reverse complement.
AGCCCGGCTGAGGGAAGTGCTGCGTAAAGGGATACTGAGCCAGAGTAACTATCTGCCCGGCTTTATCGAAAATAATGGCTCTTGAAGAAGTTGTGCCCTGGTCAAGGGCGATAACATATCCGTTCATATCCAGCCTCCTGACATTATTCGGTTTCCATGGACTGTATCATAAACACAACGGGACGAAGTCCGTCTGTGCAGCAGGTAAAGTGAGGATCCAGCTTGGATTTTTCACCGTCCGGGGTAACACCGGCCTTGTTGGCGGTCATCAGGATATCTTTCCAGATGTCTGCCCATGCCCAGTCGCAGAAGCCGGCAGGCTTGCTGTCGCCGGTGCCGCCGGTTTCGACTATGAATTCCATACCCTCTTTGAAATAAGGACAGTCGGGGATAAAATCGCCATTGTCGTCACCGGGACGTATCTGGCCGTATTTAGCCGCAACATCGTCCAGCTTGAGAGTGCGGATAACAGTGATTTTTGTTTTTTGACCGAGAAAGCTGCCGTTAGCCATAATTCATTTTCCTTTCGTTTGACAAAGAGAATATCAAATAGTATTATTTGTCTGACATTATACTACAAATAACGGAGAAAGACCATGCTTCGTATCAATAATTTACAATTGGATTTAACAGAAAATGAGAATATGCTTTCGCAAAAGGCGGCGCAGACTTTGAATACTCCGGAAAGCAGCGTCGAAAAATGGGAGATAGTCAAAAAATCCGTTGACGCACGGAAGAAACCAAACGTAAAATTGGTGTATTCCCTTGATGTGCAGGTCATAGACGAAAAGAAAGTTCTCAAACACTGCAGAAATAAAAACGTATCAGCTGTGACAACCGAGCCTTATACATTTCCGGGTGATGGTAAGGTCAAAGGCAGTGTGGTGGTAGTCGGTGCCGGACCGTCAGGATTGTTCTGCGCTCTTATGCTGCAAAGAGCAGGAGTGCAGGTCACGCTGTTGGAACGGGGACGACCCGTTGAACAGCGCAGCGTGGATGTGGAGAATTTCTGGCGTGGCGGCAGACTTGACACAGTGTCAAACGTGCAGTTCGGAGAAGGTGGAGCGGGTACTTTTTCAGATGGAAAGCTGACCACGGGTGTGGGTGACCACCGATTGAGTTTTATCATTGATGAGTTTATTGCTCATGGAGCACCGGAAGATATCAAATACCTTGCCAAACCTCATATTGGAACCGATAAACTGAAAGAAGTGGTTAAGAATATCCGCCTTGAACTGATAAAACTCGGAGCTGATGTACGATACGAAAGTCGGCTGGCAGAAATTCAAAGCAGTTCCGGAAGAATAACAGGAGTTGTGGTAGACGGGAAAGACGGGAAATACACCCTGGACGCTGACCATGTGGTGCTTGCCACAGGACACAGCGCAAGAGATACCTTTGAAATGCTTTATGAAAACGGTGCGGAAATGGCTGCCAAAAACTTTGCCGTGGGTGTGCGAATCGAGCACAAACAGAGCACGATTTCAAAAGCTCAGTACGGCGAGGCCGCAGGACACCCAAACCTGCCTGTGCCGGATTATAAGCTGGCATGCCATTTGGACAGTGGACGGTCTGTATTCTCGTTCTGTGTCTGCCCCGGAGGATATGTGGTGGCTTCCGCTTCCGAAGATGGCTGCCTTGTGACCAACGGTATGAGCGAATATCTTCGTGATGGTGAAAACATTAATGGTGGACTACTTGTTAACATAACACCGAATGACTTTGGCAGTGACCATCCTCTTGCAGGCATAGCGTTTCAACGCAAACTGGAGGCTGATGCGTTCAGACTGGGCGGCAGCAACTGGTTTGCACCGGCTCAGCTGGTTGGAGATTTCCTGAAGGGAGTTCCGTCCACAAAGGCAGGCTCGGTAATGCCTACTTACCGCCCAGGTGTAACATTTACCGATATCCGCAAATGCCTGCCTAAATTTGTTTCCGATTCGCTGGCTGAGGCAATACCTTTATTGGGCCGAAAACTCAAAGGTTTTGACGATTATGACACTGTGTTAACAGCCGTTGAAAGCAGAAGCTCATCCCCGGTGAGGATCGTCAGAGACGAGGATTATCAGAGCAATATCCGCGGCCTTTATCCCTGCGGTGAGGGGGCCGGTTTTGCAGGCGGAATCATGTCAGCCGCAGCTGACGGCATCCGCTGCGCCGAAAAGGTATGTCAGAATATGTAAAATACAGCTGTCATTTCGAACATTGCGAAGCTCACTGAGCAATGGAGAAAACCCCTCCATAAGATGGGGATCCCTCCATGGACTGCGTTCAATGCTCGGGATGACAGCTGTGTTTTGTTTACATAATTATTTCTTGGACTCCAACCATATGTACAAATCATTGTACACATCACGATAATTTGTTTCATTCAGCATCTCGTGACGACCATCGGGATAAAGTTTTATGTCAACCGAATTCATGCCTGCTGACACAAATGCATCCTTGGCAGTTACCACGCCTTTTCCGTAATCGCCAACAGGATCCATATCGCCGGCGATGAAGAAAACGGGAATATCCTTGTTCATTTTCAGCAGGTTTTCAGCCTTTTGGTTGAAAGCGATGCCTGAGAACATATCCTTTGCCAGGCCGACAGTCATGGAAAAACCGCAAAGGGGATCCTCGTCATACTGCGCCACGATATCCTCACGACGGGACAACCAGTCATTCTTTGATTTGGGGTTTTCGATTTTGTTGTTATAAGCTCCGAAGGCCATATTGTTGATCATTTCGGAAACCTTGTCGCTGCCCTTGATTGCTTTTTGGATATTGCACATTGCGATGCCTGCCTTGAGTATGCCGCCGGGCTGCCACGCTGTGCCCGAGATGATGGCACCAGACAGGCGAGCATCGGGATAGACAGTCAAATAAGTGCGCAGCAGGAAGGAACCCATGCTGTGACCGAGAATGAAGTAGGGGATACCGTCGACGTAATTGCCGTCGTAAATCTGCTTCAAATCTCCCACAACATTGAACCAGCCGTTTTTCTCGCCGAACCAGCCCTTTGTATCCGGAGCGGATTTGCCGTGACCCAGATGGTCTCCGGCAACCACTTTCCAACCCTTTTCTACCAAAAACACCGCAAAGTCATCGTAGCGTTCAACATGCTCTGCAACGCCGTGGGCAATCTGCAAAATGCCAACGGGTTCGTTTTCCGGCTCCCAACTGCGAACGCGAATATCTCCAAGCCCGGAGCAGGAAGAAATTAAACTGTCGGATATTTTCATAATCTTTACCACCGTTTCTTCATATTTGTAATTATTGTAGTTTATTCGACAACAAAAGGCAAGTTTTCATAAATAAAAGGACCGCTTTGCGGTCCTTTTACGTTTTATTTTAGAAAGTCATGGTGGCATCGTATGCGCCGCGGACAGCCAGCTTGATGTTGGCAGCCTTGACGCTGTCGCCGATGTTCATAAACTCGGGAGCAGTGCCGCGGAACTTTTCTGCAGCAGCTTCGTTTGCTCTCATACCGGCAGCCATGATAACGGAGTCAGCGGGAATGGTAACCAGCTCACCGGCTTCGTTGGTGTAGGAAACGCCTTCATCGGAAACGCCTGCAACCTTGGATTTGGTGAGGATCTTAACACCGGACTGGCTCAGAGCATCGTTCAGGCCGATTTTGTAAGTGAAGTGAGCGTCGGGAGCGGTAACGGCAGCCATTTCAAGAACGGTGACGTTGCGGCCGTTACGGCTCAAATGCAGAGCGGTTTCCAGACCGACCTGACCGCCGCCGATAACAACGACGTTCTTGCCGATGGTTTCCAGTTCCTGGTATGCGGGCAGAGCAAAGGTGACCTTTGCATGGTCCTTACCGGGAATGGGCAGCAGGATGGGGTTGGCACCCAGAGCAGTGATAACAACATCAGCTTCCATAGCTTCGACCATTTCGGGAGTGGCTTCGGTGTTCAGCATGACCTTGATGTCAGACTTCTCCTGGCACAGGTAAGCAAGACGGTTTTTGAATTTGCTCAGGTCACGCTTAAAGTCGGCATAGTCGGCAAAGATAAGGTTGCCGCCGAGGTAAGCCTTCTTTTCGATAAGGGTAACGTCGTGACCACGCTTGTAAGCGTTGTAAGCAGCGTACATACCACCGGGGCCGCCGCCGATAACGACGACTTTCTTCCTGGAGGTAACGGGATTCTGCTGCCAGTCGATACGATGCTCACGACCGATGGTGGGGTTGACGGAGCAGGTGAACATATGGGTTTTGAAATGGTTGTTAAGGCAGTTGAAGCACTTGACGCAGGGAATGATCTCATCAGCCTTGCCGGCCTTTGCCTTGTTGGGGAATTCGGGGTCAGCAATGAGGGAACGAGCCATAGCGATAACGTCGGCTTCACCGTCGGCGATGATGCGATCCATTTCAGCAGGATCGTTCATGCCGCCAAGGGTAAGTACGGGAATGTGGATATCGGGATCAGCCTTGACAGCCTTGGCAAGATAAGCATTGGGAGTGTCGGCAATGAAGCCCGAGGGATGGATGATGTGCATATCTACCAGATGGTCGCCGCCCTTGGAGATGTGGCACATATCGATCTTGTCCTGAATGAGCTTTATGATCTTGATGACTTCGTCAACGTGCAGACCGTCTTCGGAACATTCGTCGCCGGAAATACGCAGGTCAAGCAGCAGCTTGCGGCCTACTCTGGCACGGATAGCGTCCAGAATCATCATCAGGAAACGGGTGCGGTTTTCGGTACTGCCGCCGAATTCATCGGTACGATGGTTGGTTTCGGGGGACAGGAACTGAGCAAGACCCAGACCGTGACCGGCGTGGATAAGGATCATGTCAAAACCGCAGGTAAGAGCGTTTTCGCAGTAGTCGGCATAGCACTTTGCAATGCGTTCCATCTCTTCAATGGGCATCTGCTTTACATGGATACCGTCGGCAGTTTCCAGGTCACTGGGACCGTAGAGAACACGACCCTTATCCTGGTCGGCCTTTTCGTATCCGCCGTACTTAAAGTAGCCGGCTTCCAGAGCGGCCTTGGCGCCGAAAGCGTGAACGGCATCAGCCTGCTGAGCAAAATAACGCCACTGATAACGATTATGGAGATGATACTGGTTCCATCCGGCTTCCTGAGGACGGTCAAGATAAATCTCGGGGTCAACGTGACCGGTGCCGCAGTTTACAAGAGCTGCACCGCCGCGAGCCTTGTTGGCATAGTAGCGGATGGAAGCTTCGGTGGGGCCGTGTTCTTCAGCCTGGAGACACTGGTTGGAAGGAGCGACAAAGATTCTGTTTCTGAAAGTCACGCCGCCAATGGTGATGGGACTGAAAAGATTGGGATAAGCTTGCTGCATTGATTTTTCCTCCTGTTGATTTGTCCTTTGGTTTCTTTATTCAATGAACAAATGTCAATAATGTATCAAGTATATCAAAATGCGTTATTGAATTCAATCAGTAAACGTGCAAAATTAGGAATAGTGTGACACAAAAACAAATGTGCAACAAAGGTGTCAGGGGTCAGGGATCAGGGGTCAGTAGGGGACGACGCCTGTTCCCTTGGCTCTCCCAGAGGGAGAGCCAAGGGGTGATCGGGATGTCACGCATATCACTCACGATGTGGAGTATAACACTGTAGGGCGGTCTTCGACCGCCCGCGGGCGAGCACAGCTCGCCCCTACAACTCACAACGCGGCGTATGACACCGTAGGGACACCCGTCTCGGGTGTCCGCAAACAAAAAAAGCTGTCATTCCGAAAACACGCTGTCATCCTGAGCCTGCGGAGCAGGCGTGAGGATCCCCATAGGTTATGCAACATGGCAAGAATACTCCTGCCGGCTGTTATTGTTTCTCAACGTGTCGTAGGGTCACGGCGTGCCGTGACCAAATTAGACAAACAGTGAATTTCGAGTCATATTTGCTGTGCTCTTGCTTATTACGTAAAAAGAAAACTTTGCCACCAACAAAACCGATTCTCGTGGTACTATTATAACGAGCGCTCAATCATCAGGAGAAAAACATGGAAAGACTAATAGAACAGTACAGCAAAAAAATATTTGGCTTTGCGTGGTCAAAGACAGGAAATGCATATCAGGCTGAGGAGCTTTCGCAGGAAATACTGACTGCCCTGCTGTCTAGCGGACTGAAGAACATGAATATCGACAACATGGATGCGTACATATATCGGGTGTGCAGCTACACATGGTCAAAATATCTCCGCAAGAATAAGCCTCACTGGGAGGCACTCAATAACGTCACGCAGTTTGAACTTCTGCGTGACAGCAGTGACCCGGAGCAGGAGATAATAGACAGTGAACTGCATGAAAAGCTCCATCGGGAGATAGCGTATCTGGGAAAGCTTCGCAGGGAGATACTTGTAATGTTCTATTACGACAACATGACAGGAGATGAGATTTCTCAAAAACTGGGGATTTCATCATCTACTGTACGATGGCATCTTCAAAAAACCAGAAAAAAGCTAAAGGAGCGTATAACAATGACAGGATATTCTGAAATATATAAACCCATTAGGCTTAAAGTTGGTCACAGCGGATTTGTAAACAGAGCGGATATGGATGGACTGGTTTCTGACACCTTGACCCAGAACCTTTGCCGTGTGTGTTATGGGAAAGCTCTGACTATTGAAGAAATGGCGGCTAAGCTCAGCGTAGCGGCGGTGTATCTGGAAGACAGGGTTGAAAAGCTGCTGTTTATGGACTATCTGAAACCTGTGGGAGCAAGCAAATACCAGACGAATTTCTTTATTGCAGACGAGAGGTTTGTCGTGGCGTCGGCAAGGTATCTATACTATAACATCATGACCATTGCGCTGCCTGTGTTCAAGGCAGTCAGAGCATGTATGCCGATAATCAGGAGCTTTGGATTTGCAGGAAGCCAGCTCAGCGATGAGGAACTGATGTGGGACATTCTGCCTTTGGCTCTCAGAAAAAAATATTCCCAGCTGGCAGAGCGGATGATAAAGGAAAAAGGTTATGAACACAGAAAACCCATAAGAAAAGACGGTTCCGAGCATTGGGTATGGGCAACTGAGGAAATAGTCCCGAGCGATAGCTGGGAAGAGGGTGTAAAAGACTATTACGAAAACAGCGTCTGCCATGGTGTCAAGTGGAGAGAGGCGGAAGGCATCAGGTCGTGGCAGGTGGACATGGCGATGTTCGGAGATTGGCGTGATTTTGACGGCGATGATCTAAGACAGCTCAAACGCATAAAAAAACTGATGGACAGCGGTGAAGAAGCCAACGAGTATGACAAAACCGTGATGGCAGCCATGGCAGAAAAGGGATACATAGAGATAAACGACGGCAAAGCAACACTACTGATCCCTTATTTCACCAGACACCAGATTGAGGTCGTGGAAGAGATACTGGACAGACATCTTGGTGTGTTCTTTGATGAAGAAGCAGCCTATGAAGTGCTCTGCGGATATATTCGGGAGATGGAAAAGCATATTCCTGATTTTATCGACAGAGACGAGCGGGAATACATTCTTACAAGCTTTGACGCTCCGGATGCACCTGCATTTTACATGCTGTATAAGCAGGGATACCTTACTCAGCCCGACGAGCAGCAGAAGAAACGTATTTGCACACTGGTTTGGGAAACAGAGCAATGAGTTTACATAATTCATAAACGCGCTGTCATTCCGAACACATCTTGTTATGTACCGCACAAAAGCTTCCCTCTGATGAGGGAGGTGGCAGCGCAGCTGACGGAGGGAGAGAATAACTACCCCTCAGACGGCTGCGCCGCCAGCTCCCCATGACAAGGAGAGCCAAGGGGTGCTCGGGATGTCACGCATATCACTCACGATGTGGAGTATAACACTGTAGGGGCGGTCTTCGACCGCCCGCGGGCGAGCACAGCTCGCCCCTACAACGCACAACGCGGCGTATGACACCGTAGGGACACCCGTCTCGGGTGTCCGCAAACAAAAAAAGCTGTCATTCCGAAAACACGCTGTCATCCTGAGCCTGCGGAGCAGGCGTGAGGATCCCCATCTTCCATGCCGTCATCCTGAGGAGCGAAGCGACGTGAGGATCCCTATCGTCGATGCAAGCAATGCCAATATCGCTTTCGGATAAATCCAAAAGCTCAAACGCAGTGCTGCATCTCCTCTCCCCAAAGCAAACACTTCGTTGGTTTGCTTTGGGTTTTTAGGGACGTGTCGGTCAGCAAAGCTGACCTCTCAACGTTCGAAATGACAGCATAACGCAAAAAAAGGACGCCGCTTTTGCGGCGTCCTTAATGTTTTCAAATTAGAGGGTGAAGCACTTTTCGGTTTCGGGATCGAACAGGTGGATTCTCTTGTTGTCGAATGCAACCTTGATCTTGTCGCCGGCCTTAGCGGTGGAGGAAGAAGCAACCTTAGCGATCATGCTCTGATCACCGCAGAGGAGGTACAGGTTGGCTTCAGCGCCCAGAAGTTCGGAAACGTCAACATCAACGTCAACCAGGCAGTCCTGCATGGTCTGAACGTAAACGTCTTCGTCGTGGATGTTTTCGGGACGGATGCCCATGATGACTTCCTTGCCGATGTAAGCCATGACTTCGGGACGACGGCCCAGGGATTCGGGCAGGGGAACCTTAGCGTTGTTGCCGAAGCAAACGTAGGTTACGCCGCCTTCTTCTTCCAGACGAGCGTCGATGGTGTTCATCTGGGGAGAGCCGATGAAGGTGGCAACGAACAGGTTTACGGGGTTCTCGTACAGATCCTGAGGAGTGGAAACCTGCTGGATGAAGCCGTCCTTCAGAACGACGATGCGGGTACCCATGGTCATAGCTTCGGTCTGGTCGTGGGTAACGTAGATGAAGGTGGTGTCGAGCTTCATGTGGAGCTTGGTCAGCTCGGTACGCATCTGTGCACGGAGCTTGGCGTCCAGGTTGGACAGAGGTTCGTCAAGAAGGAAGACCTTGGGGTCACGGACGATAGCACGGCCCAGAGCAACACGCTGACGCTGACCACCGGACAGAGCGGCGGGCTTACGGTCGAGCAGGTGTTCGATCTCGAGGATCTTGGCAGCTTCGTCGACACGACGGCGGATCTCATCCTTGGGAGTCTTGCGGAGCTTCAGACCGAAGGACATGTTTTCAAAAACGGTCATGTGAGGATACAGAGCGTAGTTCTGGAAAACCATGGCGATGTCTCTTTCCTTGGGAGGAACGTCGTTGCAGAGACGGCCGTCGATGTAGAGTTCGCCTTCGGAGATCTCTTCCAGACCGGCGATCATACGCAGGGTGGTGGACTTACCACAGCCGGAAGGACCAACGAGAATGATAAATTCCTTATCTTCGACTTCCAGGTTGAAGTCGGTAACGGCAGTAACGCCGCCGGAATATTTCTTGTAAATGTGTTTCAATGATACACTGGACATGATATACCCCCAAATTAATAAAAAAGTTATCCTTAATATATCACACGGGGTTCCCCGTGTATATTCTCCAAATCCACAAAGGTTAAGATTTTGCTTTGTTAAATCTGACAAGCACGTCAAATCTTGCACATATTTTGAATCTTCAGATAGTTGAATTTGACTATTAGGCTACCGACGGAATGTGTCGATTTCGTGAACCTCCAGCTTCCGCCACTGACCTCGTTCCAAAGCGGGGTCGAGAATCAGCTCGCCGATGGATATGCGTTCAAGATACAGAACCCTGTGACCCACCGCAGCCATCATACGCTTGACCTGGTGGTATTTACCTTCCGTAATGGTTATTACGCATCGGCTGGTGTTGCCTGAGTTTTCGATCTCCAGTTTTGCGGGCAGACATTTTGTCCCGTCTTTCAGCTCAATACCGCTGCTCAGCAGCTCTGCATCAGATTCGGTCAATAAACCTTCGACCAATGCCCGGTAACGCTTGCTCACATGCTTCTTAGGTGAAGTTATGCCGTGAGCCCATGCGCCATCGTTTGTAAGAAGCAAAAGACCTTCCGTATCCTTGTCCAGCCTGCCTACGGGGAATACCCCCGCCCGTTTCATTTCGGCAGGCAGCAGGTCAAGAACGGTTTTATCCCTGTCTTCGGTGGCTGACACACAGCCGGCGGGTTTGTTAAGCATTATGTAGTAAAGACCCGTTGAGTTGACAGGCTCACCATCCAGAGTAATAACGGCAGTTTCTTCGACCTTCATGTCGCCCGAAAGGGCAACGATACCGTTTACCGTTACTCTGCCTTTTTTTATGATGTCTTTCAGTTCTCTCCGTGAGGCGGCGCCTGCATCGGATAAAAGCTTGTCAAGTCTTTTCATTGCCATATGTTATATTTGTCCTTTTTATTGAATATGATGGGACAGAATCTTATCGTATCGGGGGATAGAAAAATGTTTATATTCACTGCGAAAGTTGCTAAGGAAAAGCTGGTTATCGGTATCCTTGGTATTGCCGCTGCCGTTGTTTTGCTGGTGCTTATGCTTGGCGGAGGAGCCGAAGCAACGGAAAAAACCACTGAAACCATCAGCACCACAGGCATAACCGGCAATGATGACAGACTGGAGTATATCAACGCTCTTGGCTGGGTCGTTGAGGAAACTCCTGTGGAAACCATTGAGGTCATGATACCCGAAGAGGGAGACAAGGTGTTCGACAGATACAATGAACTGCAGATGTCGCAGGGGTTTGATCTGAGCAAGTTTGCAGGCAAAAAGGTCAAAAAGATAACCTATCAGGTGCTGAACCATCCTTACGGTGAGGAAGACGTACATCTTACCATATACACATACAAGAAAGAAATAATCGGTGGTGATGTCAGCTCTGCTGTGGAAGGCGGATTTATGCACAGTCTGCAGATGCCGGACAGCGAGGGGGTTACGTCCGAGGAGGCTGAAGCTACAACCACAGAGGCATTATCCTAAGCCCTTTTGATTCGGCGTATTTGACCGTATATCCTGTACCTCCGCCGGAACCGTCGTATACTGAGATGAGCAGGTCTGCATTGTCCACCATGTATTTGTTGCGCCGGGCGTAGCACATGGAATGATACTCTTTGGATACCAGAGTTACCGCATCGCAATTGCGTATGGCAGCTTCCCATCTGGAGGAATCCTCTGCGGCCCAGTGTTTGTTCTGATCCTCAAAAGGCAGAGCGGCTTCAAGACGAATATCATCATGTTTGCTGCGAAGATCTGTAACTGCTTCGTAAAAGTACATATCGCAGCCTCTTGCCATGCCGCAGACAAAACGACGAAAGCCGTTGTTATATGCAGTTTCCACCGCTTGAGATATTTTGATTTTCAAAGCCAGACAGCGTTCATCGGTTTCGTCACTGCCCCAGGGCAGCTTTTCGGGACGATGCCCGGTAAAAGCACAGGTCAAAAGTTTTTCAGTCATAACCACAATATAATAATATGTTTTGAAGGTTTTGTCAAAGCCGGTGTGCAGGAATTACCATTGACTGAAAACGCCTCTCCATCGTATCCTTTTGTGGAAAAACAAGAGGGAAGCGGTGACTGATTTGACAAACAAAAAAGCGCAGAACACGGCTGTTGTTGCCATGTTCTGCGCCATTGCTTATGCGGTGATGTATCTGTCGAAGCTGATACCCATAAACATTGCGGGATTTTTAAGCCTAGACTTCAAGGATATCGTAATCGTGCTTTGCGGATTTGTGATGGGACCGTTATCGGCACTTGCGGTGACGGTAGTTGTTTCGCTGCTGGAAATGCTCACTGTCAGTATCAACGGACCGGTGGGATTTTTAATGAATGTGCTGTCCACCTGCGCTTTTGCCTGCGCTGCGTCTTTGGTTTACATAATATTCAAAAACCACAGGGGCGCACTTTGGGGAGTTTTACTTGGCACGCTGTGCATGACGCTGACCATGCTGCTTTGGAATTGGCTCATAACTCCTGCATATCTTGGTGTGGAGCGATCAGCGGTGGAGGGGATGATGCTTACCGTATTTTTGCCCTTTAATCTGATAAAAGGCGGAGTGAATGCTGCCGGAGTTTTGTTGGTGTACAAGCCGGTGTTAAGGGCACTGGATAAAAAATAGCTTGTCATTTCGAGTGAGCCATCGAAGATGGCGACGAGAAATCCCCATCTTGTTGCGGGATCTATTAACGGTTCGCACATCAGGATGGGGATTTCTCCGTCAGCAAGGTCAGCAAGCTGACCTCACGCTGACGTTCGAAATGACAGCGTACCTACTCCCATTTCTCCCACACTTCGGGGCAATAGCCCACAGTGGCTTTTTTCCCGTTTCTTACGATAGGGGTTTTCAACAGGCGGGGATCGTCCATCAGCTTTTCCGCTTTTGCGTCATCGGACGCCAAATACTTGAGCAGAGCAGCATCTTCGCTTTTGCTGTCCCAATCAATAATGTTATCCAATCCGCAGGCCTGACGTACAGAGCGCAGCTCACCGGCACTCATGCCGTATTTTACCACATCGATGCTCTGGAACTTTATTCTGCGTTCCTTGAACCAGCGTTCGGCCTTCTTTGTGTCAAAGCATTTTGATTTGCCAAATATCTGAATATTCATGTTGTTTCATCTCCGGAAACTGATTTTGAGAGTATTATACATCAAAAAATCACACAACACCAGTGCAATGTTTTCGACAAAAGTCCGTCTTATTAATCAGAGCATGATGAAAACAGCAAAAATTTACAAAACGGTAACTTTTTCTGCCCGTATTTCGTCAAATTATGTAAAGTTGCACTTGCAAAAAGCGACGAAAAACATTATTATATTATATTGAGATAAGTCTGCAAAAGTCTGCTTCAGAAAATGGTACAGCGTGCGCTTTTCGAGGCGGGGCAGATGAGTCTGAAAATTTCGCCCGGTGTATGGCACAGCGTGCGCTGCACGGGCAATCAGGAGGAAAAGCTATGTCCAGCAGAATGTTCCAGAGCGTTATCGCTCAGCTTAGAGACGCTACAGACAGATTTATCGGCGTTATTGATTCCGACGGCACTGTTGTTTCCGCCAGCGAGCCTAATATGGTAGGCGAAAAGTGGGATGAAGCTGTCATCAAGATTAACAACGCAGGAGGTCACGTCGTTGCTTTCGACAAAAAAACCTTCAAGGCATTGACCAGCTGGAGTGCCCATTTCGATTATGCGGTATTTGTTGAAGGCGATGATGAATCCGCAAAAAGCACCTGCATCATGTCTGCTGTTGCTCTTGGCGGTGCAAAAACATATTATGAAGAAAAGCACGACAAGGGAACTTTCGTCAAAAATATAATCTCCGACAATATTCTTCCCGGTGATATCTATATCCGGGCAAAGGAACTGCACTTTGTTACCGATGTGCCCAGAGCGGTATTTCTGATCCGTCAGGTGGGCAAAGCTGATGTGGCTGCGGTTGACATAATGCAAAACCTGTTTTCCGACAAGCAGCAGGATTTTGTTTTGAGCATCAACGAGACTGATATCGTTCTTGTCAAGCAGATGCAGCCCGGTGCCGAGTCCCGTGAGCTTATGAAGATCGCTCAGTCCATCGAGGAAACCCTGTCCACCGAGATTTTTGTCAAGACTGTTATCGGCATCGGAACCATGGCAAATCATCTCCGTGAGCTGGCCGACTCCTATAAGGAAGCTCAGGTTGCGATCGAGGTCGGCAAGGTGTTCGACACCGAAAAGAGCATTATCAACTACACCAATCTGGGTATTGGCAGACTCATTTATCAGCTGCCTACCACCCTGTGTGAAATATTCCTGGCAGAAGTGTTCAAGAAAAACTCCATCGATACTCTCGATCAGGAAACTTTGTTCACCATCAACAAGTTCTTTGAAAACAATCTGAACGTTTCCGAGACCTCCAGAAAGCTCTTTGTACATAGAAATACTCTGGTGTATCGTCTTGAGAAGATCAAGAAGCTCACCGGTCTGGATCTGCGCGAATTTGATCATGCCATCATCTTCAAGGTAGCCCTCATGGTCAAGAAATACCTTGCTTCCAGAGAACTGCCTCCCACAAGATAAGCATTATTTTGATACAGATTTGATATTTCCGGGGCTGTTGCCCCGGAAATATTGGCGCATTAAAAACTCAGCAGCTAAAGAAAGGCGTGGGCATAACCATGATCCGTCTTATCGACGTATATAAATCATACGACAATGGTACCAAAGCCCTCAACGGTGTAACTCTCCGTATCGACGACGGAGAATTTGTATTCCTTGTGGGACCCTCCGGCAGCGGCAAATCTACCATTATCAAGCTGATAACGGCAGAGATCGCTTCCACCGAAGGTAAGGTCATTGTCAACAATTTTAATCTTAATACGATCAAACAGTCCAAGGTGCCGTATATGCGCCGTACCATCGGCGTAATATTCCAGGACTTCAGGCTTATTGAAAACAAAACCGTTTACGACAATGTGGCATTTGCCATGCGTGTTATCGGCGCAAGCAACAAGCAGATAAAAAAGCGTGTACCTTATGTGCTTGAGCTTGTTGGGCTTGACAAAAAGAGCCGCCGTTTGCCCCACGAGCTGTCCGGCGGTGAACAGCAGCGTGTTGCCATAGCCAGAGCACTGGTCAACAACCCCAGCATGATCATTGCAGACGAGCCTACCGGTAACCTCGACCCCGCCAGAAGTCTTGAAATAATGATGCTTCTGGAACAGATCAATGCCCTCGGTACAACAGTACTGGTGGTAACTCACGAAAAAGAGCTGGTAAACCGCTTTACCAAGCGCTGCGTTGCTATCGACAGCGGACGCATTATCAGCGACGGAATGGATGGATATTACGACTATGAAGAGGAATAATTTCTTATACTTCATCAAAGAAGGCGTGAGAGACCTGTTCCTTCATGGTTTCATGTCCTTCGCGGCCATATGCGTTATCGTGGCCTGCCTTGTTATCATGGGCACATTCGTTCTTGTTATGATGAACATTCAGGAAGCCATCATAAATCTGGAACAGGATAACGAAATACTCGTCTATATTGATGATACCTATGCCGAATCCGAAGCCAAAAGCGTGGGTTCGCAGATAAACATGATCGAAAACGTGCTTGAAGCGTCCTTTATATCCAGGCAGCAGGCAATGGAAAACTTTGTTGAAAAGCAGGAAGATCCCGACCTGTTTGCCGGTGTGGACGAAAGCACTTTCAGACATCGTTTCAGCGTAAGATTGGTTGACATAAATCTTATGGCAGACACTTTGACCGAGATAGAGCAGATACCCGGAGTTGCAAGAACAAGAGCCGACCAGAAAGTTGCCGAAGGCTTTACGGCTGTTCGCAGCATAGTCAACGTGGTATCCGGCGTTATCATTGTTGTTCTGTTTGTGGTGTCGGTGTTTATTATCTCCAACACGGTCAAGCTGGCACTTTTCAGCCGCCGTGAAGAGATTTCCATTATGAAGATGGTTGGTGCCACCAACTGGTTCATTCGCTGGCCCTTTGTGGTTGAAGGCATGCTGCTTGGTCTTGCCGGTGCACTGGTGAGCTTTTTTGCCGAGTGGGGTCTTTATGAGTTGATGATAGCTCAGGTGAACAAGGTGGATACCTTGGAAATACTGGAATTTATTCCCTTCGCCAATGTGCTGATGCCTATGGCATTGGTGTTTGGCGTTATCGGTTTCCTTGTAGGTGTAGGCGGCAGCCTTCTGTCTATCAGAAAGTTCCTCAAGGTTTAAGCATTTAGGAGATACCCCCATGTTTTTTCACAAATATAAAAGACAAATAATCATAGTTCTGGCAGCTATTCTTGCGGCGTGTATGCTGCTGCCCACACTGGTGCAGATATTCACGTTTTCCGCTTCCGCCGCAACTTCTGCCGAGCTTGAGGAGATCCGCAAGGAGATAGGCGCACAGCTGAACGCAGTAGGTGCTGAACTGGACGGTCTGGAAGGCGAAGCGGCAGCCATCAACGAACAGATGGATACGCTGATGGGCATGCTGGACGAAAACAAGAACCAGACCAGAAACGTCATCGACCAGAAATATGACCTTGATCAGCAGGTGGATCTTCTTCGTCAGCAGGTGGAAAACACCAACGAACAGATCCAGCAGTACAACAAGCTCATTGCTGCCCGTCAGGAAGAGCTTGACCTGGCTGTTGCCGAGGAAGAAGCTCAGTTTGAGCAGTACAAAAAGCGCATTCGTGCAATGGAAGAATCCGGCGATATCACCTATCTGTCCATCATCTTTGATGCCAGCAGCTTTTCCGACCTGCTTGACCGGGTGGATATGATCCGTGAGATAACCGAAAGTGACCAGCGGCTCATGGAGCAGATGAAGCAGGCTCGCATGGAAGTCGAAGCTGCTCAGGCTGCTCTGGAAGAGGTCAAGCAGGAGCTTAACGAGAAAAAGCAGCTGCTTGCCCAGCAGGAGACTGAACTGGAAAACAAGCGTTACGAAGCCAATGCCATGATAATCGGTCTTAACGAACAGGCAGACGGCTATGAAGCGGAATATGCTGTCTTTGAGGCGGAAGAAGCCAAAATGCAGGATCTCATTCTGGAGATAGTGGCGGAGTTTGAAGCTATTCAGGCAGAATACAATGCAGCACTGGCAGAGGAACAGCGTGTGCGTGCAGAGGAAGAAGCTGCTGAAAGAGCCAGAAAAGCCGCAGAAGCATCTACCAAGGTGTCTTCAACTTCCAGTGACGCCGCCTACTATACCGAGTACTCTTCCGGTACTGCTTCCGAAAGCGGATTTTTGAACCCGCTGCCTTCGGGCACATGGGTCATTACCGACGGTTTCGGCCCCAGAACTCACCCCATCACCGGTGCTTACAGTAACCACACAGGTGTTGACCTGGCTGCCAACTCCGGTACCAACGTATACGCATCAAAGAGCGGCACTGTTGTTACCGCAGCTGTATCCTCCGCATATGGAAACTATGTCGTAATTTCTCACGGCAGCGGTCAGGCAACGCTTTACGCCCACCTGTCATCTATGGCAGTTGTGTCGGGAGACTATGTTGTCCAGGGGCAGACCATAGGATATGTAGGTTCCACCGGCTGGTCCACCGGCCCCCATCTGCATTTTGAGGTTATGATAGATGGTGAGTATTATAACCCCATGAACTACATAGGATAAAATGAAAATAACAGGTTTATGCGCCAGAGGATATCTTTGGCGCATAAAACCGTTTATTTGCCTTACTTTATTTTTCCAGTTTCGAGGACAGACAATGAAAAAGAGTATTAATCTGGTCACTGCCATAGCCATAGTGCTGTTGTGCTGTGCGCTGACATTTGTCATAACATGGTGCGAATTCGATAAGGTGTCGCCTGTTCTGACCGGATACAAGGCAGAAAATGCCGAAATGGAACAGACCATCGCACGCCAGGAAGAAAAACTGGACGAGGTTTCCAAGTATTTTGAACTGAAAGATATCATCGACACATATTACGTCGGTGAATACGATCAGCAGACACTTACCGATATGATGGCCACAGGTGTTGTGGCCGGCATAGGGGACAAGTGGTCCTATTACCTTTCCGCTGAGGGGTATGAGGAATATCTGCTGTCGAACGCCAATGTATATAAAGGTATAGGAATCACCATTACCGCAGAAAAGAAGTATAACGGTTTTGAGATAGTAAAGCTGGCAGAGATCGGACCCGCCAGAGAAGCCGGTTTTTTGGTGGGAGATGTTCTTATCGCTGTTGACGGGATAGATATAACCGGGATGGCGGTGGATACCGTCAAAAACATGGTCAGAGGCGAGGACGGCACCGAAGTCACCATCACCGTTGTCAGAAACGGTGCCGAAATGGATCTGACCGCGGTTCGCGGTACGGCTTCCTATGATATAGTCAGATACGAGCTGCTGGAAGATAACGTGGGTTATGTGAAAATATATAACTTCGAGGGTAATTCCGCTGTAAAGTTCATTGAGGCTGTGGAAGAACTCAAAGCACAGGGAGCCGAAGGCTTTGTGTTCGACGTGCGCAACAATCCCGGTGGACTGATGGATCAGCTGCTTCTGATCATGGATTACATTCTGCCCGAGGGAGATACCTTTATCCAGAAAAGCGTAAGCGGACAGACGGTCACATATACCTCGGACGAAGTCTGCCTTGATATGCCCATGACTGTGCTGGTAAATCAGAACAGCTACAGCGCAGCGGAATTTTTCGGCGCAATTGTTCAGGAATATGAAGCAGGCCCCGTGGTGGGCATGAAAACTACAGGCAAAGGTTACTATCAGACACCTATCCGCCTGTCGGACGGCTCTGCGATAGTGTTGTCGGTGGGCGAGTATTTTACCCCCAGCGGAAAATCCCTTGCAGAAACCGGTGTTACTCCCGAATACGAGATAGAGGTAGACAACGAGCAGTTTGCGCTTCTGTATTACGATCAGCTGGACTATTCGAAGGACGAACAGCTCATTCAGGCAGTCCATCTGACAAAAACGGCCATAGACTGATGCTTGAATCCGCTTGACAGAACAATACAAACAACATATAATAACCATTCAGGAAAATATTAATCGGAGGTCATATAAAATGGCAAAAGAGTTTAAACTCAGCCGTGAGAGGCTCAGCGAACTGGAACAGGAACTGCTGTATCTGAAAACAACCAGAGAAAAGGAAGTTGCCGAGCTTATCAAAGAAGCACGCTCCTTTGGCGACCTGTCCGAAAACAGTGAATACGATGAAGCTAAGAACGAACAGGGCAAGCTCTATTCCCGCATTGCCGAGGTGGAGAATATAATTGCCAACGCTGTTATTATCGAAGATGCTGACGTTCAGAGCTCTGTGGTTGGACTTGGTTCCAAGGTAGAGGTTCAGGATATGGAAACCGGCGACATCGAGGTTTGGTATATTGTGGGTTCTCAGGAAGCAAATCCCGACGAAAACCGCATTTCCGACGATGCTCCCTTTGGCAAAGCACTTATGGGCAAACAGGAAGGCGACGATGTGGCAGTAGATGCTCCCATCGGCGTACTCCATTATAAAGTGATTTCCGTTTCAAGATAAACATACCGAAAGGAAGAAATAAATTGGCTGACAATATGGAAAATCAGGTTCTGGAGGATCAGGTCCAGACTGAGGAAGAACTGTCGGAACAGGCTCGCATACGCCGCGAAAAGCTGACTGAGCTGCAGAACGCCGGCAACGACCCCTTTACCGTTACCAAGTATGAACGTACTCATCTCAATTCCGAGATAGTTGAAAACTTTGAACAGCTGGAAAATGCCGACGTTTCTATCGCCGGCAGAATAATGAGCAAGCGCAACATGGGCAAAGCATTCTTCTGCGATATCCACGATGCAACAGGCAAAATGCAGATATATGTTCGCATCAACGAACTGGGCGAAGAAGCCTTTGCCGAGTTCAAGAAGTTTGATATCGGTGATATCGTCGGTGTCAGCGGCTTTGTGTTCCGTACCCGCCGTGGTGAGATCTCTGTTCATTGCACCGGCATCAAGCTGCTCAGCAAGTCTCTGCGTCCTCTGCCCGAGAAGTTCCACGGTCTTACCAATCAGGAACTGCGCTATCGTCAGAGATACGTTGACCTTATCATGAACCCCGAAGTCAGAAAGACCTTCGAGGCCAGAACCAAGATCATCAAGACCGTTCGTTCCTATCTGGATGACATGAATTATCTTGAGGTCGAAACTCCCGTGCTGAACACCATCTCCGGCGGCGCCAACGCCCGTCCTTTCGTAACTCACCACAATACCCTTGATCTTGATATGTACATGCGTATCGCCACCGAGCTTCACCTGAAGCGTCTTGTGGTCGGCGGTCTGGAAAGAGTTTATGAGATCGGCCGTCTGTTCCGCAACGAGGGCATGGACCCCAAGCACAATCCTGAATTCACCACCGTTGAGTTTTATGAGGCTTATGCCGATTATCACGACATGATGGACAGAACCGAAGGTATCTTTGTGGCCTGTGCCAAGGCTGTCACCGGCGGTACTGTTATCAATTATCAGGGCATCGAAGTTGACTTGACTCCTCCCTTTGCACGCATGACCATGGCTGAAGCCGTCAAGAAATTCACCGGCATCGACTTTATGGCTATAGATTCCGATGAAGAAGCTCTGGCAGCTGCCAAGAGCATCGGTATCGAGCTGCCCAAGGAAAAGACTTGGGGAAATCTTCTTTACGAATGCTTTGACCAGAGAGTTGAGGACAAGCTCATTCAGCCCACATTCATCACAGACCACCCTGTTGAGGTTTCTCCTCTGGCAAAACGTTGCCCCGGCGATAAGCGTCTTACCGAGCGTTTTGAGCTGTTCATGACCAGCCGCGAAATGGCAAACGCTTTCTCCGAACTGAACGATCCCATCGATCAGAAAGCCCGCTTCCAGCGTCAGGTCGACCTGCGCAACAGCGGCGACGAAGAAGCTGCCATGATGGACGAAGATTATGTCTGCGCTCTGGAATACGGTATGCCTCCCACGGGTGGCTGCGGCATCGGCATCGACCGCCTTGTCATGCTCCTGACCGACAGCGCATCCATCCGCGACGTTATCCTGTTCCCCACAATGAAGCCCCTGGACTAATAATGCCTTTATTACTGCGGTTTTCTTTGTCGAAACTGGTGTGATTTACCCCAGTATTACCCCAGCCGTTAAACGACATATCAATAAGAGGAGGTATCAAGTTGGCTTGATACCTCCTCTTTTCTTTTTTGCTTTGTATGTGATATACTACATTCTATAAAGGGTGGTGACTGTGATGGGATATTCCAAAGAAGAGATTATAAGTAAATGCCAACAAGCATTTGGCGACATCAAGACCTTCTATAAGCAACTATTCATCAATTATAACGGAAAGACGGAAGATACAGACGAGTTATATACTGAGGTCATTGCGGAGTTCCTGTGCAATAATTTATCAGAATTTGTAGAGGGGATTCCACAAATCACTCGTGAAGCGCCATACAGAACCAAAGGACACGACGGTATCTTTGATGCAGATACACCCCGTGAAGAAGAAAGAATAGCAATGGAGATGTTTAATCAATCTCAGCGCGGGTTTATGTACAATCACATAGGCGATATTATTGACTATCAGACACCGTTAAAGAACAGGCGGTCAGATGTTGCTGGCAAAATTGATTTGCTTTCTTATGATGGCAGTACTTTATATATCCTTGAACTTAAAAAACCTGATAGCGAAGAAAGCATGCTTCGCTGTGTGCTTGAAGGATTCACATACATGCAGACCGCTGATAAGGGTAAATTATTGGCAGATTTTGCATTACCTGTGTACACAACCATTAAGGCAAGCCCATTCGTTTTCAAAAATGGTATTCAGCACCAACAGATGCAGGAAAAAAGACCGCAACTTTTCAAACTGATGCAACTGTTGGACAGCAAGCCTTATTACATAGAAAAAGAAAACAATATATACAGAGTGGAGAAATAGTTATGAAAAAGTTTTTTCAATCCATAAAAGATGAAGATTCCTTTGAAAAGATTATAGGCGGTGTTTTTGGTGTAATTGCAATTGTTGCCATTATTGTTGAAATGTTTTTGAGTAATTTTACTCTTGATGCTATTGCTGGAGGAACTAAAGATATTGCAAGTACCTTAATAACGGTTGTAATGCTTATAGTAGCAATTAAAGCGTTAAGGCCTAATAAGGAAGAACCATTCTCTTTTGAAAAGGATTTGAAGTCAAAGTTGAATGCTTTTGTTTCAGAGAATGGTAGAATGATAGAAGTTAAAGATACCGAGGAAGGAACTCAAAAGTTCTACGAATTATATATGCAAACAGATTTTAATGCATATTTTGGTGAAAAGACCAGTCTTCGTTCAGGCTGGTTTATGAGAATACCACCAGTAAGTGAAGAATTATATGCAAAAGAAGGGTTAAGGATAGCGTTTCACTTGAATCAAGGTACTTTCTTTGGACATATTAAGCCTGAAAACGAAGCAGATGCATATGAGAAAATAGGCGAAAAGATAAAAGCTTTGATACTAAGAGAAACAAATGAAAAAGATTTGATTTGCCAATACAATAAATCAAAAAAGGAAATCGAAATTGAATTCAAGAAGCCCCTTACAACACAGGATGATGCTGATATGTTTATAAGAGTAATCAGAAAAATATATTATAGTTATTTAGTTCTTGGTGAACCGAACCTCGATAAGGTGAATAGCAAATAATATGATTATCCAAATACATAGAGGCCAGAACCAAATTGGTGGTTTGATAATCGAAATATCGGATGGGACAACACGGTTATTCTTTGACATTGGTATAAACCTCTCAGAATGCGAAAGAGTTGAAGTCCCACAAATAGACGGCCTTTTCTGTGGTGATACCCATTGTGATGGGGTGTTTATTTCTCATTACCATGCAGACCATATTGGTCTAACTAAATACTTGTTGGAAGGCATTCCTGTGTACATGGGTGAGCGGGCTTATGGGATTATTTCCGCAGCATCAGAGTACCGTGAGAAAAAACTTCCATTTGAACCGACTTATATCTATGACAGACAGAAAATTGTCATTGGTGAATTCTCAATTACACCATACCTGTGCGACCATTCTGCATTCGATAGTTATATGTTCTTGGTTGAGAATGGTGGTAAGAAGGTTCTCTATACAGGCGACTTCCGTGCCAATGGAAGGCTCGATTTTGATGCGCTTTTGAATGAGTTGCCTGTTGTAGATGCTTTGATAACAGAAGGCACAACGCTCTCTCGTGAGAACAAAGGCAACATCCAGGAAGAGTTACTGGAGCAGATTGCCATCGATTACCTCAAAGGCAAAAGCGGTCCCGCATTTATTATGATGTCTGCTCAAAATATCGATAGACTGATTACTGCTCAAAATATTGCAGACCAAACTGACAGGATTCTGTTGCAGGATATCTACACTGCGCAGATTGCAAAGTCTTGTGATGTCTTGTCTCCGAAGGCCAGAGTTTTTATGACTGGTGGCGACAAGCAGTATGAGCAGTTGCAAGTATTTAATGATGCAAAAATCGGCAAGCATCAAATTGCTAAAACTCCGTTCTTGATGTGTATCAGACAATCAATGAAAAATTACCTCTCAAAACTGAATGACCTTGTCAGTTTTGAAGATGGTGTCTTATTCTACGGTATGTGGAAGGGCTATATGGAGCAATCAGAAATGCAGGAGTTCCTTGGTTTTATGGTAGCCAAGGGAGTTAAGGTTCATATCCTACATACCAGTGGGCACGCAGATGCTTTTACAATTGACCAGATTATTGAGAAGGTCTGTCCCCAAATCATTATTCCCGTCCACACGGAAAATGCAGAATGGTTTTACAAATATAGACCGTCAGTAAGCATTCGGGAGGACTCTAGAATAGTATTGTAATTATGCATATTTGTATCAATAAGACCTAAAGGAAATATAAATACAATTTACCCCAGTTTTACCCCAGTTGCCCGAGGTTTTATGCCAGGATTTGAGCAGCCTATGAGCGGATATGCGAAACAGTGTTTTTTATAGGTCATTTAGACACCGCATGAGGGGTTA
>SVKU01000005.1 GCA_015068245.1 Oscillospiraceae bacterium | reverse complement strand
TCCGTTCGGTAAGGAGCAAGGCCATGTACGACTATATGAAATCTCTGCAGCAGCAGTTCGAAAGTAAGCCCGAATATATCCAAGACCTCAAAACCGAGGTCAATCAGATACACAAAGAGCTCTCTGCCCGACTTTCGAAGGAGGACAGACGGCTCCTGCTAAAGCTGGTGGACTTGGAGGATGCCCTCAAATGCGAGGCCACCCTTCACAGCTTCGTTAGCGGCTATCGCCTCGCTTGCGGTATTCACTACGAGCTATCCGCAGAGCCGATGTACTCCTTCGACAGAGAGGAAGAAAAACGCTCCTGTGCGATGCTCTTCAAAAGCGAAGAATAAGCCCCTCAGCAGATGGGCTGCCATAATCAAAGATAAAGAAATCTTAAGGGGTGAAATAATGGCAAAACGAAGACCCGCAGGCGACGGATTAGTACGACAGCGCGATGACGGTCGTTGGGAAGGTCGTATCGTGATCGGTCATAAAGATAACGGCGACTCCATCTTTCGCTATATGTCTGCCAAAACACAGAAGGAACTGCTGGACAAACTGCATAGAAGCATCGAGGAATACGACGGTGTAGACCTGACCGAACAGAGCCGTATGACACTGGGCGAATGGCTGGACATCTGGCTGACAGAATGCGCAGAGCCGTCTCTGCGCCCTTCCACACTGAAGGGCTACCGAGCTTATGTAGAGCGAAAACTGAAGCCCCATCTCGGACAGAAGCAAATCAGCAAAATCACCACAGCCGATGTCCAGAAGCTGTACTGCAAGCTTCAAAAAGAAGGAGGCGAGTCAGGCAGCGAACTGTCGCCTGCCTCCATCCAACGTATCCACGGCGTTCTGCATCAAGCACTGGATGTGGCCGTGAACCGCAGTATCATCGCAAAGAATCCTGCCAATGATGTGACCCTGCCGAAAAGAACGGCCACACCCAAAACTATACTCAACGATGAGCAGCTGGAGCGGTTTATGGCGGCAATCAAAGCAGACGACCTCTGGCACGACTTCTTCTATCTGGAGATCACCACGGGCCTGCGCCGTGGCGAACTCTGTGGCCTCATGTGGTCGGACTTCGATGAGCAGAAAGGTACGCTCTCCATCCACAGAACGCTGCATGCTAAAACAGGCGGTGGCTACTATGTGGGCGATACCAAAACAGGAACTGGACGCAGAGTCATTAAACTCCCGCCCAGCACTCTGCAGCTTCTGGCAGAGCGAAAAAAGCACTCCATCTCACAATGGATATTCCCCAATCCCATCCGTCCGGAAGATCCCGTCATGCCCAGCAGCGGATATCACCGCATGAAGAAGATAATGAAAGACGCAGGGCTACCCAACATGCGTTTCCACGACCTCAGACACACATTCGCAACCCATGCCCTGACCAGCGGCGTGGATGTCAAAACACTGTCAGGCATTCTCGGACATACCAAAACAGCCTTCACGCTGGACACCTACACCCATGTCACCGGCGATATGCATCGGAAAGCATCGGAGATCGTAGGCGACTTCATGGAAGATTTCATCGTAAGGGGGTGAACACATGGCAAAGAAACGAAAGAACGGTCAAGGAACTGTCCGGCACAGAAGTGACGGACGGTGGGAAGGGCGGCATATCGTAGGCTACGACGAAAATGGCAAAGCCATAACGAAAAGTGTGCTGGCTAAGACAAAGTTGGCATGTGTCGAAAAACTGAAAAAGCTCCAGTCCGAACACATCGAAGCCGAACCTGACAAGCTCAAATCCAATATGCGCTTTGGAGACTGGATCACATACTGGTACGAAAACCACTCTAAACCGACCATTCGCCCCTCCACGCAAAAAGGCTACGAAGCACTGATCAACGGTCACGCGATTCCAGGACTCGGTCACATCCCACTGAACAAACTGACACAGGCTGACTGCCAGAAATTCCTCAATGAAATGAAAACCAACGGCAGGAAATCTCACCGCGACACCAAAGGCACTGCAATGTCAGAACGCTCCGTGCGGCTGTGCCATTTGGTGATTCGTATGTCGCTGGATCGAGCGGTCAAAGATGGCCTCATCAAGAGAAATCCCATTCTTGGCGTTAAACTTCCGCAAGCCGAGCAGAAGGAAATGAAGGTACTCACCAAAGCAGAAATTCAGCGGTTTCTGATACAAGCCAAAGAGGAAGGCTTGTACGAACTCTTCCTTCTGGAATTGACCACTGGCCTGCGTCGGGGTGAAATACTGGCGCTTACATGGAGCGACCTGAACTTCGAGACCGGCGAGCTCCACATCAGCAAACAGGCCACGCTCGTTAGCGGGAAAATTACCATCAGCGAACCGAAAACAAAAGCGGCATTCCGAACGATTATACTGCCACCCGTCATGGTGGAGGTCATTCGGGAATATCAAAAGGATGCCTTCTCCCATCTGATGTTCCCCTCTCGCCTGAAGCCAGACCAGCCTATCGACCCAGGCCATATCCGAAAGCGGATGCAGGTCGTTCTGGAACAGGCGGGATGCAAAAAGGTACGCTTCCATGACCTCAGACATACATTCGCTACCATGTCTCTGGAACACGGCATGGACTTAAAAACTCTGTCCACAATCATCGGGCATGTATCGGCCAAGACCACGCTGAATATCTACACCCACATCACCAGTGAGATGCAGGAAAATGCCGCAGCCAGTATCGACCGAGGCATTGCCAAAGCTGAAGTTACAGAAAAGGCTGAAACAGGAACAATAAATACATCTCAGAAGTTCGAGCCGCAGAAAGCACCTCGGCGCAGACCCGGTACCGGCTACGTCAAACAAATCAAGGACAATCTGTGGGAAGGGCGATATTCGCCGATCTACCCAGACGGAAAACGGCGCCCCCGAAACGTGTACGCCCACAGTGAGGAAGAGTGCGAAGCCCTGCTCAAAGAGGTAATTCGTGAGGTGAACATAGAGCTTGCAGAAGCTCGGAAACAGGCAAAAGCCAGTTAAATCACCAGATGCTATGCCGAATCAAAGAAAGAAAAAATGGACAGTGACTGGCGAGTCACTGTCCACGGTTTTGGAGCTGTCTGTGGTGCTGTTGTGGTCTTTGCAAAAACGCGACTTTCAAATGCGGCAAAAAGTTATCAAAACAAAGGAAAAAGCACCGAAATCTCACGATTTCAGTGCTTTTTTGGTGGAGATAAGCGGGATCGAACCGCTGACCTCTTGAATGCCATTCAAGCGCTCTCCCAGCTGAGCTATACCCCCATATTCAATTTGCACCTGCAAAGTGCTGACTATTATATCAGTTTTTCGGCAAAAAGCAAGCACTATTTTTCAAAAACCTCCTTTCTGCTTGCCCACAAAATGCATCATTCGGACACGAATGGAGAATTATGGAACTTATACATCGACAAAAATTACCACAATGGACATAATGCACAAAAAAGGTACGCAAACCGGTGAAAAATACGCTGTTTTTAGGGTTTGCGTTTTTCCTTTTGTGGAAGTATACTAAGGTGCGCAGAATTAAGAGAAAGAAGAATAATAAAATGTCTACCTTGCTGTCTATTTCCATAGCAATGCTGGCGGGTCTTATGATGACCCGTCTTATCAAACCGCTTCACCTGCCCGACGTTACGGCGTATTTGGTGGCGGGTGTTCTTATCGGGCCCTATTGCCTGGGAGCTTTGAATATCGAAGGCCTTGGTTTTACCAGTGCCGAAACTGTGAGCAGATTGACGCTCATATCCGAAGTGGCACTGGGCTTTATTGCCTTTTCCATCGGCAATGAATTCCGCCTTGAGGAACTGAAGCATACCGGTCGGCAGGCGGTTGTTGTTGGCATATTCCAGGCACTTGTGGCAACGCTGCTTGTTGACCTTGCTCTGGTTGCGATTCATTTTGCCATGCCGGACAAGCTGACTGTTGCGCAGGCTATCACTCTTGGTGCTATTGCCACTGCTACTGCTCCTGCCGCAACCCTTATGGTTGTCCGTCAGTATAAGGCTTCCGGTCCTGTTACCAACCTGCTGCTGCCTGTAGTAGCCTTGGACGATGCCGTAGGCCTTATCGTATTTGCAATCTCCTTTGGTATTGCCCGTACCCTCAGCAGCGGTTCCGCCGACCTGATCTCCATACTGGTTAATCCAATGGCGGAAATAGTTGCTTCCCTTGTTTTGGGAGCTGTTATGGGTTGGCTGCTGACACAGCTGGAAAAACTTTTTAATTCCAACACCAACCGTCTTAATATGACCATCGCTTTTGTGTTCCTGACTGCGTCCCTTTCCATGCTGGAGTTCGAGATCGGCCCCATTACTGTTGGCTTTTCCTCTTTGCTGGTTTGCATGATGCTGGGGACTGTTTTCTGTAACCTGTGCCCCCTGTCAGAAGATCTGATGGGCAAGGCTGACAAATGGACCTCCCCGCTGTTTGCGCTGTTCTTTGTTATCAGCGGTGCAGAACTGGAACTGAGCGTCTTTACAGAACTTGCAATTGTTGGAATTGGTGTGGTATATATCCTGTTCCGTTCAGCCGGCAAGATAATAGGAGCCTACATCAGCACCCGTGCAACCAACTGCGAACCTCAAGTATGCAAGTACCTTGGCATTACTCTGCTGCCGCAGGCAGGTGTGGCACTGGGCATGTGCATAACTGCCCGTCAGCTTGGTGCAGAAGGTGACCTTATCCGCAATATAATTCTGTTCTCGGTCTTGATTTATGAACTGTTTGGTCCCATGGCCACCAAGTGGGCACTGACCAAAGCGGGCGATATCAAGCCTATGTCTGATGAAGTGAAAAACAGACGTGAAATGAAACTTGCTAACCTTGCGAAATAAAAGACTGTCATCTCGAATGTCGGCTTTGAAGACATTCGAGATGACAGTTTTCTTTTTATATTTTCTTTTCCAGCAAAACCAGATTTACGCCCTTGATTCCGTTGAACTCGCAGGGAACGATGCCGATCTCTTTGTAGCCCAGTTTTTTGTACATGGCTCTGGCGGTGGTGTTTCGTTCATTGGTGTCCATACGCAGGCAACTGCAGCCGTTTTCTCTGGCATAGTTTTCGTAAAAAGCCACAAACTGCCGTCCGTAACCTTTGCGGATTTCAGCGGGGGAGACTGTCAGCGTGTGCAATACCATAACATCGCTGTCGCTTGTGGGAAACTCCCAGTTTCCGTCGGCATACATGGAATCCTGCACCTGGTTTATCCTTGCGGAGGCAACGATACTGCCTCCGACTTCCAGAACATACAGTTCATCGTCAGCCACAGACTTTGTAGCTGTTTCTTCGGTGGGATATATGGAACGAATCCAGCCGATAGTGGTCAGTCCGGCTTCCTCACGGTCGTGGATATCGCTGTAAATCTTAGCCACTGAAGATATATCGTTTTTGTTTGCTTTTCGTATCATATTCTGCTCCAATACTATCAGCTGCACAACTGCCAGAACGCCACTGCGGAGGCGGCTGCCACGTTGAGAGAATCGACTCCGTGGGACATGGGTATCTTCACTTTGTAGTCACAGCAGGCGATGGTGTGATCTGACAGCCCCTCTCCCTCGGTACCGAGAATGATGGCAAGCCGTTCCTCTGCCAGCAGAGCTTCGTTTTTTATCGATACGGAATCGTTGGTCAATGCCATAGCAACGGTTCTGAAACCAAGCTGTTTCAAATGATCCATACCTTGTTCGGGCCAGTCGGAGATGCTTTGGCCGATATATGTCCAGGGTATCTGGAACACGGTGCCCATGCTTACTCTGATTGCCCTGCGATAAAGAGGGTCGCTGCAGGCAGGAGTCAGCAGCACGGCATCTATGTTCAAGGCTGCTGCGCTGCGTATGATTGCCCCCACGTTTGTGGGATTGACCACGTTTTCAAGCACTGCAACTCGCCGTGCGCTGCGGCAAATGTCCTCAACGGTGGGCAGGGGAGGACGACGCATGGCACACAGCATGCCTCGGGTAAGCTTAAATCCGGTGAGTTGAGTCAGAACGTCAAAATCAGCCGTATAAACCGGAACATTACCGCACCGGGAAATGATATCCCTACCGTGAGAATCGATATGCTCCCGTTGGATAAGTATGGATACAGGCTCGTAACCCGTATCAAGGGCACGACCTATGACAATAGGGCTTTCTGCAATGAACATTCCCAGTTCAGGATGCTCACGGTTGAGAAGCTGAGCCTCGGAGAGACGTGCGTAAACGTCCAGCTCCGCGGCAGAAAAGTCGGTGATTTCAATAATGTTTGCCATGAATCCTCCAAAGGTGAACTTTGTAAATAGGATTATAAAGGCTTTGAATATGAAAAGCAAGGATGAACAATGAAGAGCAAACTGAAAAGTTGACTTGCATCATGCTTTGGGATAAAATTAAGGTATATTGGAAAATAATCGGTAAAAATGTGCACTCAGTGCCAAAGGAAGGAACCGTATGAAAGTTGTATTACAGAACCTGACTAAGAAGTACCCCAGCCGCAGCAAAACTTCCCGTGAAGATGTTGTTGCGGTAAATGATTTCAATTTTGAGATACCGGACGGCAAGCTGATAGGCCTTTTGGGACCTTCCGGCTGCGGGAAAAGCACAACACTTAACCTGCTCAGCGGCTTGCAGAAACCCACCGAAGGCAAAATATTCTTTGGCGATGATGATGTAACCGGGCTGCCTGCGGAAAAGCGGGGAGTGGGGCTGGTGTTCCAGAACTATGCGCTGTATCCCCATTTGACTGTTCGCCAGAATATAATGTTCCCCCTGCAGAATCTTAAAGGGGAGGACAAGCTGACTAAACAGCAGATGGAAGAAAAGTCTTTGGCAGCTGCAAAGCTGGTTCAGATAGATCAGCTTATGGATCGCAAACCCAGTGAGCTTTCCGGAGGACAGCAGCAGCGTGTCGCCATTGCCAGAGCCCTTGTCAAAATGCCCAGAATTCTTCTGTTGGACGAACCTCTGTCCAATCTGGATGCCCGACTGAGACTCCAGACAAGGGAAGAAATCCGACGCATACAGCGGGAAACGGGCATAACCACCGTTTTTGTTACCCATGATCAGGAGGAAGCCATGAGCATTTCCGATATGATCGTTGTAATGAAAGAAGGCGTTATTCAGCAGATGGGCAAACCTCAGGAGGTTTACGACGATCCTGTAAACCTGTTTGTTGCAACATTCCTTGGAACTCCGCCAATAAATGTTTTCGATGGAATGGTCAAAGACGGAAAACTGTACATCGGCGACGATGCAATTCTTGACGTTCCCGGTGCAGCTGACGGACAGGTACACGCTGCCATACGTCCTGAAGGATTCATACCCAACGAAAACGGAGAGCTTGTCTGCAGCCTTTCCGCTGTGGAGGTCATGGGGCGAGACATCAGCGTTGTATCTACCCACAAGGCAAGTCAGAACACTGTCATACGCTCCATAATCAGCGCGGAAAACACCATCGACCTGGATTGCGATTCTGTTCGGTTCAGCGTAAAGCCCAACAAGGTGTTTATTTTCCACAAAGAGACACAGGAACGTGTCCGTTTTGAAATTGGGGGCTAAGTGATATGAACAATAAAAACCGGAAAGCGTGGCTGTACCTTTTGCCGGCAGTCCTGTTTTTGGGATTCTTTATGGTGTATCCTCTCATAGACGTTTTCATATACTCGTTTGAAGAGGGATACAACTCAGCTTCCCAAACATTTTACGGTGTCGGACTGTATAACTATCGGTATATTCTCCGTGACCCCTACTTTTTGCAGGCGGTGAAGAATACTTTCATACTGGTTATGATAACCGTACCCATATCAACCTGCCTCGCACTTCTTATTTCTGTTGGGCTGAGTTCCATCAAAGCGGTGAAGAATCTGTATCAGACCATATATTTTCTGCCCTATGTCACCAACACTTTGGCAGTAGGTCTTGTGTTTATGATACTGTTCAAGCAGACGCCTTACACCGACGGACTTGCCAACCTGATAATAAACTTTTTTGGCGGAAGTTCTGTGGACTTTATTGGCGGTCCATATTGGGCAAAAATGTTCGTGCTGTGCTTTTACACCGTTTGGGTGGTCATGCCTTTCAAAATACTTATTCTCACCAGCGCACTGGCATCGGTGAACCAGGATTATTACAACGCTGCCAAGGTGGATGGAACCTCCAGAATCAGAACATTTACCCGCATAACGCTGCCTATGATATCACCCACCATATTCTATCTTGTCATAACGGGTTTTATCGGCGCTTTCAAGGCTTACAGCGATGCTGTTGCCCTGTTTGGAACAGATTTGAATGCTGCAGAGATGAACACCATCGTGGGGTACGTTTACGATATGCTGTATGGCAACAGCGGCGGTTATCCCTCCTACGCTTCTGCGGCGGCGATCATTCTGTTTGCCATAGTGCTGACCATCACCTGCATCAACCTGCTTATCAGCAGGAAGCATGTGCATTATTAAGGGGGGTGGCAGAATGGATAAACGGATAGATTACGCAAAGATTGAGAAATCTGCAAATGCCAAAGAAACCACCCGCAAAGCTGTCATTTATGTAATGCTGACAGTGTGGGCAGTAATGGTGTTGTTCCCGTTTTACTGGATGCTGCTGACATCTGTCAAAAGCTACAGCGCATACAACTCGGAATATATACCTCAGTTTTTCACCCTGTCGCCAACCATACAGAACTATATAGATGTATTTACTTCTGTGCCGCTGGCTGACTACCTTTTCAACACTCTTGTGTTTACCGTTGCCACCACTGCCATAATGCTGGTGGTCACGGTGTTGGCAGCTTTCGCTTTTGCAAGGCTGGACTTCAGAGGCAAGAACATTGTGTTTACAATCTTTCTGTCTTTGATGATGATACCAAGTGAACTGGTGGTCATTACCAACTTTGTCACTATCACAAACCTTGACCTGCGCAACACGTTTATGGGTCTGATACTGCCGTCGGTCACATCGGTGTTTTACATTTATCTGCTGCGGGAAAACTTTGCACAGATACCCGACGAACTGTATTACGCTGCAAAGGTAGACGGCACCTCTGATCTGAAGTACCTGCTGAAGGTGCTCATTCCCATATGCAAGCCCACTATTATTACCATCACAATTCTGAAGGTTATCGAGTGCTGGAACAGCTATGTCTGGCCAAGGCTGATAACCGACGATGCTGCGTATTTCCTGGTGTCCAACGGCATTCAGGAGATCCGCGAGAATGGTCTCGGACGTGAGAATATCCCAGCCATGATGGCGGCCGTGGTGGTAATATCCGTGCCCCTTATCGTCCTGTTTTTGATATTCCATAAAAAGATCATGGCAGGCGTTTCGAGAGGAGGTACCAAAGGATGAAAAAACGTATTTTTGCCTTTGCACTTGCAGCCATTGTCTTCGGGATGACCATGCTCACCGGCTGCCACGGCTCCAGGGGAATGAAACCCTTCGAAATGCCTGAGCAGTTTGATGAGTCCGGGCAGTACGAGATAACTTTCTGGGCGAAGAATGACACAAATATTACTCAGGTAGAGATATACCAGAAAGCAATCGAGGACTTTCAGCAGATTTATCCCAATATTACCGTAAATCTTCGTTTGTATACCGACTACGGCAAGATATACAATGACGTTATAACAAACATTTCCACCAACACCACCCCCAATGTATGCATCACATACCCCGACCACATAGCCACATATATGACCGGCAGCAACACGGTGGTGGCTCTGGACGAACTGTTTGATGATCCCCGGTACGGACTTGGCGGCGCTGAAATCAAATTTGATTCGCCAACCAAAGAGGAGATAATTCCTCAGTTTCTTGCAGAGTGCGAGATAGACGGCAAGCATTATGCGCTGCCCTATATGCGTTCAACCGAAGCCTGCTATGTCAATAAGACTTATGTTGAGGCGTTGGGATATGAACTACCGGAAACCCTGACATGGGACTTTGTATGGGAGGTATCCGAGGCTGCAATGGAGCAGAATGAGGACGGAACATACAAGATAAACGGTCAGAACGTTCTTATACCTTTCATCTATAAGTCTACCGACAATATGATGATCCAGATGCTGCGGCAGCAGGGGGCGGGGTATTCCACAGCTGACGGAGAGATTCTTATTTTCAACGATACTACCAAAGAACTTCTCTACACCATAGCGGAGCATGCCGAGACAGGAGCCTTTTCAACCTTTAAGATCTCCAGCTACCCCGCAAACTTCCTCAATGCAGGTCAGTGCATATTCGCAGTGGACTCCACTGCCGGTGCCACATGGATGGGCAGCGATGCTCCTCTGATAGATATTGCAGAGGATAAGCTGGTGAACTTCGAGACTGAGGTCATGACTATTCCTCAGTTTGACACCGATGACCCGAAGATGATATCTCAGGGACCCTCAGTATGTGTATTCAACAAGGCTGATCCCCAGGAGGTCATGGCTTCATGGCTGTTTGTTCAGTATCTTTTGACCAACGATGTGCAGATAACCTATTCTCAAACCGAGGGGTATGTTCCCGTTACCTCCAAAGCTCAAAACAGCGAGGAATACCGGGACTATATTTCCCGCATGGGAGAGGATAACGACCTGCATTATGATGTGAAGATAAAAGCGGCCCAACTGCTGATGGACAATACGGATAATACTTTTGTAACTCCCGTGTTCAACGGATCTGCCTCTTTGCGTGATGCTGCGGGTCAGATGATAGAAAACACAACAAAGTCCGTCAATCGCAAGAAAGAGGTAAATGAGCAGTTTTTGAACGAGCTGTTCGATGACATGGTGTCCCTCTACCGGCTTGATCAAAACGCCGGTACCGTAGGCGTAAACACCGATGACCTGGGACCGCTTCCTGCCACGTCGGTAGCTTTGCTGGCAACGTTGGCTGCGGTGTGGGTGCTGATAATCATTTACGCTGCCTACGGGTGGATAAAAGTGAAAAAAGAACAAAAATAAACATTTTGAGGCCATAGTAATATTGATTTCTGGAAATTAAAGTGTATAATATGGTTGTCTAAAATATTGTGTATTGAAAATACACAGGAATTTGAAATGGAGACAAAATAAGATGAAAAAATTGATCGCACTTATGATGGCTCTCGTTCTGGTGTTTGCCTTTGCCGGCTGCGCCAAGACCGAAGAAGCCCCCGTTGCAGAAGAATCTGCTCCCGTAGAAGAAGCTCCTGTTGAAGAAGTAGCCGACGTTAAGGGCGAAGGCGTTATGACCTACGCTGAGTACGCTGCTGCCGATCTGGACGCCGAAGTCGTTATCGAAGCCTATGTTCAGGGCAAGCAGTCCTGGTGGGACAACAAGGCAACCGTCTACACTCAGGATCAGGACGGCGCTTACTTCCTGTACGAAATGGCTTGCTCCGAAGAAGACTATGCCAAGCTGGAAGTCGGCACCAAGATCAAGGTAACCGGCTTTAAGGCTGAATGGGCAGGCGAAGTCGAAATCGTCGACGCCACTTTCGAGATCCTCGAAGGCAGCTACGTTGCCGAACCCATGGATGCCACCGATCTGCTGGGTAAAGATGAACTCATCGACCATCAGAACAAGCTGGTCTCCTTCAAGGGCCTGACCGTTGAAGCTGTCGAATACAAAAACGGCGAACCCGGCGATGACATCTATGTCACCCTCAGCAAGGACGGCGCTTCCTACGAATTCTGCGTAGAAGTTTACCTCACCGGCACCGAAACCGAAGTTTACACTACTGTTGGCACTCTGGCTGCAGGCGACGTTGTAGACGTTGAAGGCTTCCTGTACTGGTACGAGGGCGTCAACCCCCACATCACTTCCATCGCTGTTGCTCAGTAAGTTGAATTAAAATACCGCAGGAACGCAATTCGTTCCTGCGGTATTTTTATAGGGACCAGGATTTAGGATTCAGGGGTTAGGGCATCCTGTCATATCGATAGCTGCGAAGCAGCTGAGAACCCCCATATTGTTAAATGATGCAATAAAGGTATGGAACGGTGTTTGTCAAGGCTATTGTTATCCACAAAAAGGGCACTTACGGAAGTAAGTGCCCTATAAACCTACTTATTCACAGCCTCCAGTGCATCGTAATACTTTTCTGCGCACCGGGCATACAGCTGCATAAACTCTTCGTTGTCGGTTCGCTTCAGATCCAGCAGATAATCATGGGGGTGCACCTGAGATCCATCGCTGTCTACCATTGTGACGGCAAGGTTGGAACAGTGGTCAGCCACACGCTCAAAGTTGTTGATGCAGTCGTTGAATATGAAACCAAGCTCCAAAGTGCATTGTCCGTTTTGCAGGCGTTGAATATGGTGCATTTTCAACTCTGTGGTCAGTGCGTCGATAACCTCTTCCAAGGGCTCAACCATTCGCGCTTTTTCGGTATCTCCGCTGCAAACGGCAGCCTGAGTAAGTTCGGCAATTTCAAGCACGGCACTGATGCACACGCCTAACTCCTTAACTGCCTGGTCGGAGAAATTCTTGTTTTTGCCGGCCAGATCCTGCGCAAGCTCAGCAATATTCACCGCATGGTCGGATATGCGTTCCAGATTGCTCAGACTGTTGAGGTATCTGCCGGAAACCTGAGTTTCCTTGTCGCTCAGTTCTTTCCTGGTAAGCTGTACCAGATAGGCACCCAGTTGATCTTCAAATCGGTCGACCTTTTCCTCCCGACTCATAATCTTGTCGAATTTCACCTGATCAAACTTGCTCAGCAGGGAAATGGATTTGTTCAGGTTTTTGAAAGCTGCCGAGGACATCTGCATGAGGGTTTTTCCACACTGTTCAAGTGCCAGAGAGGGATAGTCAAGAAAACGCTCGTCAAGCAGAGTGACCTCATATTCGTCGTCATCATCGGTCTTTTTGTCCTTGATTGTGGTGCAGACCAGCCTTTCCAGAATCGGGGCGCAAGGCGTAAGGATAACGGTGGCTGCAACCTTGTACACTGTGTTGACAATGGCTATGCCCATGCTGGTGGCGGTGGCAGACATGAAATCCAGTCCGACAGCAGCGTGAATTATGTAGAACGGTATCATCAGCAGCAAAGAGCCTGCAAGGTTAAAGTACAGATAGACAAAAGCGGCACGTTTGCCGTTTACATTGGCACCGATGGCGGACAGAAGAACAGGGACACAAGCACCGATGCACATGCCCAAAACCATGGGAACAGCGACTTCGTAGCTGATAACGCCGGTGACTGACAATGCCTGAAGGATACCAATGGAAGCGGAACAGCTTTGAATA
This sequence comes from Oscillospiraceae bacterium, assembly GCA_015068245.1. Taxonomy (GTDB): domain Bacteria; phylum Bacillota; class Clostridia; order Oscillospirales; family Oscillospiraceae; genus SIG469. Next base: position 112,104 of record SVKU01000005.1, on the reverse strand, counting down.
ACGGCGGTAACAGCGATGCCTACCACAATAGCGATCAGAGGATTGGAGACGGCAGAAATGAAATTGAGGAATGCGGCACTTTCTTTAAGCGGTGCCATAGCTCCGCTCATGGTTTGCATACCGTTCATCAGAACTGCAAAAGCCAGCATTATCATACCCACATTTTTTCGTGTCGGTTTTTTGCAGAAAAAGTAAAGTATGATGCCGATGAAAGATATAAGGGCAAATACGGAGGAGGAAGAAAGACCTCCGCCTTCCACGCCTGCAAGCACCAGTATCCAGCCGGTGGCGGTGGTGCCTATGTTGGCGCCCATGATTATGCCGATGGCGTTTGCCAGCTTCATAATGCCGGAGTTTACAAAGCCGACAACCATGACCGTGGTGGCAGAAGAGGACTGTATCACTGCTGTTACAAGAGAGCCTAGCAAAACGCCCTTGAAGGTGGTAGAGGTCAGCTTTTCAAGTATCAGTTCCAGCTTGCTGCCGGCAACACGCTTGAGACCTTCGCCCAAAAGGGTCATGCCGAACAGGAAAAAGCCAAGTCCGCCCAGCAGCATAAGGGTATTTGCTATGCCCATGATACAATCAAACCTTTCCGCATCGTTTATTGTGACGGTCTGCAGCCGGTAGCTGAACAGACACATATACTATATCATACTTTATCACAGATTTCACACAAATTACGCAAAAAATGTGGTTTTATGAAAAACCAAACCGTAAAGCAGCGGCACTCACTTCCCCTGCTGTTTGCACCAGATGTTCATGATGAGGTTGACGGGCAATAATTTGACCGCAAGTACCTGCAGCCGAACAGGAAATCCGAGGATGGACACCTGTTTTTTCTTTTTAAGGTCTTTCATAGCCTTATCCACAACCTGCTGAGAGGTATAAAAACGGTCGTAGTAAGAAATGGTGTTGTCGTGCACTGCATGGTCGAAGAATTCTGTTTTTATCCAGCCGGGAGCAACTGCCATGACATGGATACCTTTGCCTTTCAACTCCATGCGCAGGGCTCTTGAGAAGCTGAGGACATATGCCTTGGAAGCACCATAGACATTGATGTATGGCACGGGCTGCCATGAGGAGTTGGAAGCCAGCTGAATAATGCTGCTGCCTTTTGACATATAGGGGATACTCAGGTAGGTTATGGCTGTCAACGCAATGTCATTAAGACGGATAATATCCAGCTGCCCGTCAAGGTTCATCTCCGTAAACTCTCCGAAGAGACCAAACCCGGCAGCATTTACGAGGATCTGTATCTCGGGTTTTTCCTGTTCAAGCAGCTGGCTGTATACAGCAAAGCCGGCTGTATCGAGCAGATCCAGCGCAATAGGACGGACAGATGTCCTGCACTGGGACTTCAATTCTTCCAGCCTGTCCTGACGTCTTGCAATGACCCAAATTTCATCCAGCTCATAGGACTTGTCGATGGAGAGGACAAAATCCCGTCCCATACCGCTGGACGCACCTGTAACAACTGCTATTTTCATAGTAGGACCTCCGATAAAAAGTACATCATATTATTTTTGCTCACGCGAGAGATTTTTAACCTTATCTCCCGACGAAGTCGGATTTCATCACGAAGTGATTTCATCCATCGAAGATGGATTCATTCCGTCCGAAAGGACGGATTTAGTTGAAAAGAACCCGTATTTGCCTACTGACAAATACGGGTTCTTTTCTGGTGGAGATAAGCGGGATCGAACCGCTGACCTCTTGAATGCCATTCAAGCGCTCTCCCAGCTGAGCTATACCCCCATGCATTTTTAGCATAGTGATTATATCATAAATAAGAAAAATGTCAACCTCTAATTTTAAAATATTCTTCCCAGGAATAAAAATCCCACATTGACGGGGCAACATCGGCTGCTGTCAGCCGAATCGTGGAAGCGTGATAGTCTTGGGCATAATTGTAAAGGTACATCATCAGAACATAGGCGTGCTGCACCTCCACATCTTCATTTGCCATAAAGCTGCCGCTGTCGTCACCCACGAAAAAGTACAAAGAAAGCATGTTTTCAACTGCTTCCAATGCCCACTCAGACACTGTGTCATCAGCAGGTGCGGCATTAGTATTGATGTTTTGTCCGTTCAGCCCCAATGCGGATACTGCGCCGTCCATCATTACAGCGGCTTCCTGACGGGTGATGGCATCGTCCGGGCGAAAACAGCTGCTTTGGGATATGATACCAAGGGAGACAGCATCGGATATGACTGGAGACACAGTGTCATCAAACAGAAACAGCCGGTCATTATTTTTCGTATAGGGCGAAATACAGTCAACTGTTTCCATCAGCATGCAGCAGAACTCAAGGCGTGTTATGGGTTTTCGGTAATTGTCGTGGAGGGTGCTGCCTATGTTCAGTTCACGGCATTGGTCAACAGCGTCTTTTGCCCAGCAGCTGGGAAAAGAGGAGGTCTCGCCGTTTGTAAGACGGTAGAATATGTAGCTGGCCGAAGGCCACGAAATCTTTCGTTCACAAGCAGCCATGTTTGACCATCGCCAGTTCTGCTCGATAAGGGTGACGGTTCCGCTGCAGTAATCTTTGACGATAGCCCAGTGACCGTAGCTTTTTCCACGGTTGTATGCCGGAATATATGCCACATCTCCTGTTCGGGGTTCAGTGGAAACAGCCTCGAAACTGAAACCGTCTGTTTTTATATTCGGTCCGGCGGCTGAAAAGTCCATTTCTATTCCATAAACCTCAAGATAATACCGCTGCACATATTCGGAGCATTGATAATAACTGTCGTAAGCATTGTACAGCGCCGGAACACCGTCCAGCCGATCCACAACGTAGTCGTTGCCTGTAATGGGAACGTATGTAACGCCGTCGGTACCCTCGAAACCTGCTGCCGCAGAGATGGAGCAAAGAAGCATCAGAACAGCGGCGAAAATAAGTTTACTTAACCTCATGTTGAGCCTCCTGATGGTTTTGTAATTATTGTAATCGGAAGCTCTGTCGATTTTGACTGAATCGTTACATGTTTGTTATTAAAATTTAATCTTTTTGCCGGGATAATTCGACGCTATCCTGTGGTATAATTAACGGAAGTAAGACATTCGTGCCGCTACCGCTGACTTCGACAAAGGAAGAACACGGTAACCGGTAACAAATCGTTAGGGGTTGAATGCTGTGGCTGACCGTTTTGAAGTAATCATGTCCGGTGATGATATAAAGAAAATAAGCTCACTGGGGCTTGCCCATGTGGGTGATGCAGTTTATGAGCTGCTGGTGCGCACCAGTATGCTGGAAAGCGGTCTTGCAAAAAACTCCGACCTGCATCGGCTGACGGTCAGCTACGTCAGTGCGCCGGCGCAGTCGAAGGCGGTGGATACAATAATGCCTCACCTGACAGAAGAGGAAGTGGGTGTGTTCAAACGTGGACGCAATGCCCATGTCCACGCTGTTCCTAAAAATGCCACTCCCGGTCAGTACGGCAAGGCTACCGGACTGGAAGCCCTGTTTGGCTGGCTGTGGCTGAAAGGCAGAAAAGACAGGATAAGCCAGCTGTTTGATATTATTATGAGCGAGGATGGTTCAGATGCCCTTTGATGCTGTATATATGTCTGCCCTGAAAGACGAGCTTTCAGAAGTTCTCCCGACTTCAAGGATAGATAAAATAAACCAGCCCGAACGTGACGAACTGATATTCAACCTTCGCACACCTCAGGGCAACAAAAAACTGCTCATCTCCGCCAATCCGTCGGCACCGAGGATACACTTTACGGAAATGGCGGCTGAAAACCCCATAACTCCGCCCATGTTCTGCATGCTGATGCGAAAGCATCTTGGCGGCGCAAGAATAAAGGAAATCACCCAACCCGGACTGGAGCGCGTTCTGATAATCAAACTGGACTCCATGGACGAAATGGGACAAATATCCGAGAAGCAACTTGTGTTTGAAGCCCTTGGACGTCAGTCAAATCTGATACTGGTGGGCAGTGACGGACGGATCATAGATTCTGTCCGCCGAGCAGACGGCGATATGACCTCAAAACGTGCTATACTGCCGGGAATGTTCTATCGCCTGCCGGAAAAACAGGAAAAACTGCAGCCGGACGAGGTGACCTGCGAGCAGATACGGCAGCTTTTGGACGAAGCGACCGGAGTACAGGCGGATAAATGGATTATGTCAACCTTTGCAGCGCTGCCGCCTCTGCTTTGCCGTGAACTTGCATACCGTCATTTCGGCGAAGTGGACGCAAGGCTGGACAGTCTTGATGAAGCCGGAAAAGACCGCTTTACAGCTGAACTTTACAGTTTTTTTGAGTTCATTGCCCGGGGGAGAAAAACCCCTGTGATGCTGGTGGACTCAGACGGTGCGCCCAAGGATATCTGCTATACCGAAATAGGGCAGTATGAAGGACTTTATGTAAACAAAATATACGACAACTTTTCTCAGCTTACCGAAAGCTTCTACGGCCTGCGGGACAGTCGTGAGCGTATGCGCAGCCGGTCTTCCGCATTGCGTAAGACTATAACCAACCTCTATGACCGTACTGCCAGAAGGGTGGAAAATCAGCGCAGGGAACTGGAAGCCACCGCTGACCGTGAGCGTGACCGCCAGAAAGGTGACCTGCTGATGGCAAACCTTGGCGCCTGCGTCAAGGGCAGAGCATCGGTGACTGTTACCGACCTGTTCGACCCTGACGGTAAAGATGTGGAGATCGCTCTTGACCCCAAACTCAGCCCTCAGCAGAATGCTGCAAAGTATTACAAAGCCTATGCCAAGGCAAAAAATGCCGAAAAATATCTCACCGGGCTAATTGCCGACGGTGAGAAAGAGCTGGAGTATCTGGGCAGCGTACTGGACGAGATAGACCGTGCAGGTTCTGAGACTGAACTGCAGGAGATCAGGCAGGAACTGGTATCCGGCGGCTATGTGCGAAACCAGAAAACCAACAAAAAGGAAAAGTTCCGCAAGTCGAAGCCCATGAGCTTTGTGTCAAGCTCCGGGTTTGAGATAAGTGTCGGCCGCAACAATACGCAGAATGATGAGCTTACAACAAAAACTGCCTTCAAAAGCGATATCTGGCTTCATACCCAGAAGATCCACGGCAGCCATGTAATAATCCATTGCCGTGGTCAACAGCCAGATGACGAAACGGTGACGGAGGCTGCCATTCTTGCGGCTTACTATTCTCAGGCAAGAGACGGCAAAAATGTGCCGGTGGATTATACCCCAGTGAAGTTTGTCAAAAAGCCCAACGGAGCAAAACCGGGCATGGTGATTTACGAAACTTACCGTACGGCCTATGTTACTCCGGACGAAAAACTTGTTGAGGCGCTTGGGAAGGAAAACAAATGAAAACCAGGGATATTCTATACAGAGCGGCGCTGCTCATAGCCACCGTAATTTGGGGCAGTGCTTTTGTGGTAATGAAAAACACCGTGGACGATGTGCCCACGGCATGGCTGCTGACGGCACGCTTCTGGGGAGCCACTGTTGTGCTGTCCTGCGTGTTTTTCAAAAAGCTGAAAAAAATAAATTTCGACTATATCAAAAAAGGCGCAGTAGTGGGACTGATGCTGTTCCTTGCCTACTACGTTCAGACTGTTGGCCTTATCTATACCACACCCGGCAAAAATGCTTTTCTTACGGCTGTTTACTGCGTGCTGGTACCGTTTTTCGGGTGGGCGGTTACAAAAGAAAAGCCGGACAGGAACAATATTATCGCTGCCTTTGCCTGCATAATCGGCATTGGGTTTGTCTCTCTGACAGAGCAGCTGACCATGGGGTTGGGTGATCTGCTGACTCTCCTTTGCGGTGTGTTTTACGCAATACACATTCTGTTCCTCGGCAACTTCACAAAAGAGCGTGACCCCATACTGCTGACCATTATCCAGTTTTTCTTTGTTGGGTGTTTCAGCTTTGCAGCTGCGTTGTTTACAGAAGCTCCGCCTGCCATGCCTCTGCCGGCATCCTCCTGGCTTGGACTCGGATACCTTTGCGTGTTTTCCACCGCCATCGCCCTGCTTTTGCAGACCGTGGGACAGAAAGGAACCCCTGCATCAGCAGCGTCAATACTGCTGTCTCTGGAAGCGGTTTTCGGAGTCATTTTCTCCGTTATCTTCTACCACGAACCTGTCACAGCCCGAATGTACATAGGTTTTGCGCTTATATTTGCAGCCGTGCTGATAAGTGAGCTGAAACCGATAAAAAAGAAGAATTAATTCTATTGGGGCGTCGAGGACGCCGCCCCCTACAATGCATCAGGTGAGAAATTGCGTTTGTAGGGGGCGGCGTCCTCGACGCCCCTTATTCAATTATTTGCATTTGTCCGTTTTCGGGTTCAAAATCACCGGCAATGCCTTTAGTCACATACACGCTGCCGTCGTCTGTTACCAATACTGCGTCAAAACCACCGTTGGTTTTCCAGTATTCTATGGCATCTTCCAGCCCCATAACGAACAGGGCAGTGGATAAACCGTCTGCAGTGACACCGCTGTCACACACGATGGTAACGGAAACAAGACCGCTTCCGGCAGGTTTTCCCGTGGCAGGATCAATAATATGCCAATAAGTCTCGCCGTCCTGCTCAAAGTATCTTTCGTAACCGCCGGAGGTGACCACGGCTTTGTCGTCCACTTGCAGCATGCCCAAAGTGCCGTCACTGAAAGGATCCTGAACAGCCACGTTCCATTTGCTGCCATCGGGCTTCAGACCCAGAGCCTGAACGTTGCCGCCAAGGGTAACTATGGCAGATTCGATGCCCTGACTGCTGAAAAGCTCCATCAGCAGGTCTCCTGCATAGCCCTTTGCCACGGCACCAAAGCTGATTTCCATGCCTTCGGGCAAGGCAACGGTACCATCGCCGGTTTGGATTTTTGAGTAGTCTACTTTTTCCAGCAAAGTTTGAAGCTCAGAATCATCTGGAACACGATGGTCGCCACCCAGAAAACCCCACGCACGAATTACAGGAGTGAGCGTAATATCCAGCGCACCATTGGTACTGTCGCCAAGTTCCACAGAACGGCGGATAAGATGCATCATTTTGTCTGAAACCGATATTGAAGCACCATGGGAAGTGTTTATTAAGTTTGTCTCGCTGGAATCTTTAGTGGCTGAAAGCAGGTCGTCCAGCTCTTTTATAAGCTGTCCGGCTTCATCCATATGCTGCTCCGTGCCGCCGTAAATCGTTAGGGTCATGACCGTGTCCATAGCAAGCACGGTCTTTGTCAGCTTGCTGTTCTGCTTGGTACAGCCGGAAAGGAGAAAGCAAATCAGCAGGGTGAAAGTGATAATACGTTTCATATTAACCATTACTTCATTCTTAAATACGTAGGGCGGGGGCTTGCTCCCGCCGTTTGTTTCGTTGTGCTTAAATGCAAGTCGGCGGGGGCAAGCCCCCGCCCTGCACAGTTATTTCTTAGTTGAGATAAGATCCGTCGATGCGCCAAGGATGACAGCAAAACTAATCCCTGGTCATAAAGCAAACGGACAGTGTGTCCGGTCCGCAGTGAGAACTGATGGTGCAGCCAGCCTGCAGGACTATCATCTCATCAAAATCTGCGGTTTGCTTAACGGTTTCGATAACGGCATCGAGAGTTTCCTGCGCAATACTGGAATGGGTAACGGTGACCCAGCGTTTATCAAGCTCACCGTGAGAGGTTAGAGCTTCTTTTGCATACTGCTGGCAGCAGGAAGTGAGCTTGCCGCGGTATTTCTTGTACACTTTCAGTTTTCCGTCCACCTGCTCGACGGCGGGGCGAATACTCAGAAGATTGGCGCCCAGAGCAGTGATAGAGGAACAACGGCCACCCCGTGCGAGGTAGTCTACACGGCTGATGATGAAACTGGTGCGAACCTTTTTGGAGGTTTCCTCAAGATCTGCAGCGATTGCAGCAGCGTCCATTCCGCTGTCACGCAGCTGGCAGGCGTGGAGTATCTGCAGCAGAATACCGGTATGGAGAGTGCGGGTGTCCACGGAGTACACGTCCTCAAGCTCGCCTGCTGCCGTCAGGGAATTCTGATAAGTAGATGAATATCCTGCGCCTATGGACAGATGAACAACAGCACAGCCATCATCTGTAAACTGCTTGAAAAAGTCATAGTATTCCGCCATGGAAAGAGCTGCGGTTTTTGCAGCAAGACCGTCGTTGTCATTAGCGGCATAAATATCCTCGGGTGTGATGTCTATACCGTTGTCTATATAACTTTTATCGCCTATGGTGATGGGAATGGGAAGAATGGAGACTCCAAGTTCCCTGGCCATTTCGGCGGGGACATCGCTGCTGCTGTCAGTCGTGATAACGACTTTTTTCATGTATTTCAATCCTTTCAGAACGTGTAAGAGGAATACCGGCTTTCCCTCTGGAGATCTGTCAAGTGAGGTCAGCTCGCTGACCTTGCTGACTGAGAGGGCCCTCTCCGGCGACTTCGTCGCCACATCTCCCAAAGGGAGAGGCTAATAAGTGTAACCTCAGCCCTCGTTTTTGCTTGTATGAATGGTGCACTGATATACGTTTTTGTTCCACTCGGGAGGTGGATCCTGGATCTCGACCTTGATTGAGTAGTCAAGTTCCTTTGCCACGGCATCTATATGGGCAAGAGCAACACCAACGTCTATACACTGCTGCCATGTAATGTGGGGTATGCGGATAAGGCCCTTTATGCGGTACACATGGATACGGCTGTTCAGCGCAGTAAAACGACAGGGCTGCTTTGCCATAAAGGTGGGAGCGATTCGGGCACACTCTATCATTTTGCCAAGGTCGCCCTTAAGGTCACCGGCGGCAATGGAATTGATGCCTTTGCGCTTTATTTCTTCGCCGTCAGCCCTGAAAGGCTCGTCGGACATACCGAAAGCCACGGCGGTTATGTAGGGCAGACAGTCGGGAAAATCGTTTTCGGCTTCAAGGCCGCCCTGCCAGCAGGAAGCGATGCCCCGTGAGGTCAGATAAAGAACGGCCATTTCGCCAAGATAACCGGCATTCTGCAGGCAGCCCTTAATCTTTTCAGAGCGGATAACAAGGTAATGGGGAGCGTGAAGTACAGGCACACCGCCCACTAGACGGCACATATCTTCAAAAGGAAGAATATCGAAATTCCAATCTATGCTGGCAAAGGGAACCTCAAGATCGGATATGAAGTCCACCAGTTCGTCTATTGTCTGTTCGTCCAACTCGTCCATGTGGTAGGAACGAATGGACTTGCGCTTCAGCGCAGCTTCAGTAAGAGTCATTGTTTTTTCCTCCGAAAAATGCCTATTATGACTATTATACAGCGTAAGGAGGCAACTTTCCACAGAAAAATGATGAAATTTAAAATTTTTTAATAATATGTAATAAGGATTATCAGATGTTGTTGTGCGGCGTAAAAAGAAACTGCTAAATTTGCCCGGAAAGCAAGAAGTTTTTGGGTTATGAGCGAAAAATGTTGTGAAAAACTTGACAATCACGTTTATGTATGTTAACTTGAAATTGTTCTTATACCATACCAAGGACTATCGGGTTACTATGATAAGGTAGTAAACCGAAGAGCTCTGACGCCTCGCATTTCGTGGGGCGTTATCTCTTTATGGGGCGGTTTGCATAACGAGAGAATTGGTTCAGGAGGGATCAAGATGAATAAATACGCAATCGGTCTTGACGTTGGTATAGCTTCGGTTGGTTGGGCTGTTGTAAAACTTGATGAAAGCGAAAAACCCTGCGGTATCTTAAAAATGGGATCCCGGATTTTTACTGCTGCCGAACATCCTAAGACCGGAGCGTCCCTTGCGGCACCCAGAAGAGAAGCACGAGGAGCAAGAAGACGCACAAGACGTCATCGCCACAGGAATGAACGTATTCGAAACTTGCTCATAAACTCAAATGTAATATCGCAGAGCGAATTGGACAATCTGTTCAACGGCAAGTTGGAAGATATTTATTCTCTCCGTGTAAAAGCGTTGGACGAAGCTGTTACTCGTGCGGAATTTGCCCGCATGCTGATTCATATTTCCCAACGAAGAGGTTTCAGGTCCAATCGTAAGGAAGGAGCCTCCGCAGAGGATGGAAAACTGCTGACAGCGGTAAGTGAAAACAGACAGCGTATGGAAGAAAAAGGCTACCGTACTGTCGGCGAAATGTTTTTGAAAGACCCGCTTTTTGAGCAGAGCAAGAGAAACAAAGGCGGGGATTATATTGCCACAGTTGACCGCTCGATGGTGGAAGAAGAAGTTCGAAAGATTTTTTCTGCGCAGCGAGGCTTTGGAGCAAAGTTTGCATCGGAGGAACTGGAATCAGCTTACCTGTCCATTCTTCTAAGCCAGCGTTCCTTTGATGAAGGACCCGGCGGCAACAGCCCGTATGCGGGCAACCAGATAGAAAAAATGGTTGGCAGATGTACGTTCTATCCGGAAGAGCCCAGAGCGGCAAAAGCGACCTACTCTTTTGAGTATTTCAATCTGCTTGAAAAGATGAACCATCTGCGGCTTGTTTCCGGCGGCAGCAGCATCACCCTTAATTCGGAGCAGAGGACAAAGCTGCTTGATATGGCTCACAAAAGCGAAAGCATTACATATGCCAAGATAAGAAAAGAGCTGCCCATCCCGGAGGAATACACCTTTAACCTAGTGCATTACGCCGATGATGTGGCTGTGGAAGAATCTGAGAAAAAAGAAAAGTTTTCTTATTTGAAAAGCTATCATAAGATGCGCAAAGCCCTGGACAAGGTTTCTAAAGGTCGCATCGTCGGTATGCCCATAGAACACCGCAATGCTATTGGTACGGCGTTGTCTTATTACAAGACATCCGAAAAAATTACCGAGTATCTCACGGAAGCTGGGCTTGAGACGGTTGATATCGATGCAGCCGAAGGCATAGGAAACTTTTCAGGATTCGGTCATCTGTCTGTCAAAGCCTGCAACGAGCTTATCCCTTTCCTTGAACAGGGCATGAACTATAATGATGCCTGTGCAGCAGCAGGATTTGACTTCAAGGCTCACAGCGGCGGCGAAAAAAGCAAGCTGCTGCATCTGTCTGAAGAAGATATGGAAAGCATCACCAGTCCGGTGGTCAAACGCTCCATATCCCAGACGGTCAAGGTGATCAATGCGATCGTCAGAGATCAGGGCGAAAGCCCAATATATGTTAATATCGAGCTAGCCCGGGAAATGTCCAAGAATTTTAACGAGAGAACGAAAATTAAAAAGGAAAATGAGGATAATCGGGCTAAAAACGCAGCTGTTCTTGAGCGCATACAGTCCGAATACGGTTGGCACAACGCTTCCGGTCTTGACATCGTAAAGATGAAACTGTATGAGGAGCAGGGCGGAGTTTGTGCCTATTCTCAAAAGAACATCTCGCTGGAAAGATTGCTTGAACCGGGGTATACCGAAGTTGACCATATCATCCCCTACAGCATCAGCTTTGACGACAGCTACAAGAATAAAGTCCTTGTACTGACAAAAGAAAACCGCGACAAGGGCAACAGGCTTCCGCTGCAATATCTGACGGGAGAACGCAGAGACAAGTTCATCGTTTGGGTAAATGCCTGCGTTCGAGATAGCAAAAAACGCAAAATACTGCTTACAGAAACTATTACGGACGACGATAAAAAGAAGTTTATAGACCGCAATTTGCAGGATACAAAAACCGCTTCCAGATTCCTGCTCAACTACATCAACGACAATCTGGAGTTCGCACCATCCGACTGCGGCAGAAAGAAAAAAGTCACCGCTGTTAATGGCGCAGTTACGTCCTATATGCGCAAACGCTGGGGAATTACCAAGATTCGAGAGGACGGCGATCTCCATCATGCGGTGGACGCACTGACCGTTGCCTGCACCACTGACGGCATGATACAGCAGATCTCCCGTTACTCCGCATATCGCGAGTGCGAATACAGTCCAACGGACGTGGCCAGCGTGGCATACGATCCGGATACCGGAGAAGTTATCCGTCAGTTCCCATACCCGTGGCCGAACTTCCGCAAGGAACTGGAAGCCCGGCTTGAAGATGATCCCGGCAGAGTTATCAGTGAGCTTAAACTTCCCATGTATGAGCTTGGCTTAATTCCGGTTCCCGAAAAACCGATTTTTGTTTCCAGAATGCCAAACAGAAAGGTTTCCGGTGCGGCTCATAAGGATACCGTAAAAAGCCCAAGAGCTTTGGATGATGGCAAAGTAGTTGTCAAAAAGAGCATCACAGAGCTTAAACTGAAAAACGGTGAAATAGAAAACTATTACGACCCCAACAGTGATCGCCTTTTGTATGATGCCCTGAAGAAACGTCTGGAAGCCTTTGGCGGAGACGGCAAGAAAGCCTTTGCCGAAGACTTTCATAAACCTAAAAGTGACGGCACACCGGGTCCCATCGTAAAGAAAGTCAAGGTATACGAACCCACAACTTTGAATGTTTCACTCCACGATGGTAAGGGAGTGGCAGACAATGATTCAATGGTCAGGATAGATGTGTTCCATGTTGAAAACGATGGTTATTATCTTGTGCCCATTTATGTTGCCGACACCCTGAAGCCGGAACTTCCCAATAAGGCATGTTTAGCACATAAGCCATATTCTGAGTGGAAAGAGATGAAGGATGAGGACTTTGTTTTCAGCCTTTATCCCAATGACTTGGTGGAAGTTTGCCACAAGAAAGTGATCACATTAAGCGTAAGCAATAAAGGCAGCTCGCTGCCGGAAACTCTTTCAGACAAAAGCATGTTATTGTATTACACGGGAGCAGATATCTCGACAGGAGCCATAGCAGGCGTAACCCATGACAATGCATACAAAGCACGAGGAATAGGCATAAAAACCCTGGCATCCATGACAAAGTACACTGTGGATGTTCTGGGAGAATACCACAAAGTAGGAAAAGAAAAACGTCAGCCTTTTAATATCAAAAGGAGGTAAGCATATGGCATTCAGAAATATCATTATCGAAAGTCCTGCTAACCTATCCGTAAGACGGAGTCAGCTTATCGTTAAAACCGACACGGAACACAGCGTGCCGGTGGAGGATATTTCTGCCATTATGCTTGAAAACAGACAGTCTGTTATAACAGCAGCCGCCCTGTCCTTTCTGGGACAGAGCGGCTGCGCTCTTTTTGTCTGTGATGAAAAGCATTTGCCCTGCGCTGTGCTTACACCCTATGCCAACCATAGCCGTGAGCTGTATGTGCTCCGTTCTCAACTCGATGCATCCGAACCGTTAAAAAAGAGACTTTGGCAAAGCATTGTCAAAGCAAAGGTGAACAATCAGGCGCAATGTCTCAGACTCAACGGAATGGATGACGAAGCGGAGAGACTTGAACTGATGGCGGAGCGGGTAAAATCGGGAGACAGTGAAAACGTGGAAGCTACGGCAGCGCAGAAATATTTTTCCGTTCTTTTCGGCAAAGGCTTTGCCAGAGGGGAGGAAGATGGCAGAAATGCAGCACTCAATTATGGTTATGCTATCCTGCGTGGTTCAATGGCACGCTATCTGGCGGTATACGGCTTCACTTCGGCTTTTGGACTGCATCACAGAAATACATTGAACAGCTTTAACCTGGCAGATGACCTGATGGAACCATTCAGACCCGTGGTGGATATGATGGTCACCAGATATGTTAATAAGGAAGATGAGCTTACTCCCGAAACAAAGCGCATGCTGTTCAATTGCATGAATCTGGACATTCTTTCCGGAGGTCAGCATCACAGCGTGGCATATGCCGCAGAACGTCTGGTGCAGAGTTTAAGCCGCTCTTTCGGCTCCGGAGAGCCTAAGCTCCTGCTTCCTCAATTGGTGGAACTGAAACAACACAGCTATGAATAAGTTTATGAGAATTCTGATATTTTTTGACCTGCCTGTCAAAACCAAAAGTCAGCGTCGGGAAGCCACCCGGTTCAGGAATTTCCTGCTGAATGACGGTTACCATATGCTTCAATACTCTGTTTATGCCCGTATCTGTAACGGAACCGATGCGGTAGAAAAACATAAAGCCAGAGTGAAGCGTGCTTTGCCGGACAATGGTGCCATCCGCATGATGGTCATTACAGAAAAACAGTTTGAAGCCATAGACATTCTTTTGGGCAATTTCTCCGAAGCGGATCAGCCGTTTCAAAATGAGCAGCTGACTATTTTTTGAAAAAATAATCTTAAAACGCACAATTGTTTCCTCGTTTTTGCAGAAAAACTCCGCCAAACCTGTTGGTTTGACGGAGTTTTTTGGTAGTCTATTATACCATACCAAGAACTACCGGGGAACTACAACACTTACTCTCGACAGAACAAAGATTGACAGATTATACCATACCAAGAACTACCGGGGAACTACAACCGCGTAGGCGGTATTGCGAGCGATAGCGAGATTATACCATACCAAGAACTACCGGGGAACTACAACTATTGTCTCATATCCCTCTGTGTGAAATCCATTATACCATACCAAGAACTACCGGGGAACTACAACTATTACGATTACCTGCTTACCATAAAGACCAATTATACCATACCAAGAACTACCGGGGAACTACAACAACAAACTATAAGAAGAAAATGACAGCCGGATTATACCATACCAAGAACTACCGGGGAACTACAACTGAATACATAGCGGGTATGCAGGCAGCACAATTATACCATACCAAGAACTACCGGGGAACTACAACAACACGCATAACGTGCTTGACCGCATTAACATTATACCATACCAAGAACTACCGGGGAACTACAACTCAATGAATCCGGCTTCAAGTATCGATAATATTATACCATACCAAGAACTACCGGGGAACTACAACTGCAATGTAGCCGCCGACTTTATAACCGTCATTATACCATACCAAGAACTACCGGGGAACTACAACATTAGGTTCTTTAAAATCTCCATCTGAGTTATTATACCATACCAAGAACTACCGGGGAACTACAACGAATGATATTGATTCAATCATGGACAGTATATTATACCATACCAAGAACTACCGGGGAACTACAACCACACCTGCCGTTTTGCTATTTGTTGGGGAATTATACCATACCAAGAACTACCGGGGAACTTGATTAAAGCATCAGCCGCGATTTCTCGCGGCTGATATTATATGTACTCAATTATGCAAGAGCGGCGGTGATGATGGCCATCTTGTAGACCTCGTCGGCTACGCAGCCGCGGGACAGGTCGTTGATGGGAGCATTCAGACCCAGCAGAATGGGGCCGTAAGCGGCGTAACCACCCAGACGGGCAGCGATCTTGTAGCCGATGTTGCCGGCGGTAACGTCGGGGAAGATGAAGGTGTTGGCATAACCTGCAACAGGGGAGCCGGGGAACTTCAGCTGGCCAACGGTGGGGTTGACAGCGGCGTCGAACTGCATTTCGCCGTCAACGGGAACGTCGGTGATGACTTCCTTGGCCTTGGCAACGGCGTTCTGAACCAGAGTTACGCTGTCGTCCTTAGCGGAACCCTTGGTGGAGAAGGACAGGAAAGCAACCTTGGGATCGATGCCGAAGGTCTTGGCGCAGGCAGCGGTTTCCTTGGCGATCTCTACCAGATCGTCTTCGGAGGGATGGATATTGATGGCGCAGTCGCCCATAGCCAGACGTTCGTCGCCCTTGACCATGATGAAGCAGGAGGAAACGATGCTGTTGCCGGGCTTGGTCTTAATGAGCTGCAGAGCAGGACGTACGGTGTCGGCGGTGGAGTAGGTTGCGCCGCCCAGCAGGCAGTCGGCAATACCCATCTTAACCAGCATAGTGCCGAAGTAGTTGCCCTTGAGCAGGTTCTTGCGGCAGTCTTCGGGGCTCATTTTGCCCTTGCGGAGCTCGACCATCTTTTCGACCATGGCGTCCATGCCTTCGTAGGTTTCGGGGTCGATGATCTCGGCACCGGTGATGTCGAAACCGCCCTTTTCGGCAGCGGCCTTGACTTCGTCAACATTGCCGACCAGAATGGGCTTCAGGAAGCCTTCCTTCAGCAGCTGAGCGGAAGCTTCGAGGATACGGGCGTCAGAACCTTCGGTGAATACGAGGGTCTTGAGGGGGTTGGACTTCAGAGTTTCAATAAGCTTATCAAACATGAAATAATGACCTCCAAATTATTTGTTTTCATCCTTTTAAGAGTATCACAGCAAAGGCTGTACTTCAAGCTAAAAATTCACCAAAATAGCCCAATTTCAATCAACTTTTTCTTTACAAGCCGACGTGGTATGGTATACTATCTGTATATTGTCCCAATTTAAGATGTAAGAAAAAGGAAAGGAGTGGGGATAGACATGGCTGTTGCGTTTTCTTCGACCCTTGCCAAACTGCGGCAGGCAAAAGGCGTCAGCCAGCGCAAGGCTGCTGCTGATCTGGGCGTATCCCAGGCTTTGCTGTCCCACTATGAAAACGGTATCCGTGAACCCGGTCTGGAGTTTTTGTGCCGGGCCTGCGATTATTACCGGGTGTCATCGGACTATATGCTGGGCAGAAGCAGCCAGAGAACCGAACAACCCGGTATACCCATGCGTACCGAAGCCAACTCCGCTGAGTTTGAACTGGACGAGCTGACGGAAATCGACCGCCGTCTGCTGTCGGATTCCATAGCCATGATAGGGCAGATGCTGAGCGAGGTTGGCAGCAGACAGCTGGTAAACGATGCGTTTGCCTGCTTCTCTATGGCTGTTTACAGGCTTGTCAGAGACCTGGCTCCGCAGGAGGCGGATAAGCTGGCGGATATCAGCGATGCTAATATTGAACTTGCGGCAGACGCTGCCATGAAGCGTGCAGAACTGAGTGTGGTGCGTCAACTGGCAGATACGGAGTATTCGCCGATCCGTGACCTGGACGAAAAATACCCCGAGCTTTACCAATCTCTAATGCAGGTTCTGTACTGCGCCGGTATGAGAATCAAGAAGATTTGACAACACTTTGCTGCCGTTCCGTACTCGCAAAGCCCGGCGTGACCCTTCGCCCGACTTCGGAACAACAGCAGACGATAAGAGGTGACCTCACTTGAGTGATAAAAGCAAAATCAGAAACTTTTCCATTGTTGCCCATATAGACCACGGCAAATCCACTCTGGCAGACCGCCTGCTTGAGCACTGCGGCACTGTGGAAAAAAGAGAAATGACAGAAGGTCAGATCCTGGACAGCATGGATCTGGAAAAAGAACGCGGCATAACCA
This sequence comes from Oscillospiraceae bacterium, assembly GCA_015068245.1. Lineage (GTDB taxonomy): Bacteria > Bacillota > Clostridia > Oscillospirales > Oscillospiraceae > SIG469. Next base: position 95,027 of record SVKU01000005.1, on the reverse strand, counting down.
TCAAGGCCCGTGCCGTTAAACTGGAATATAACGCAAACGACGGCGAAACATATCAGCTGAACCTTATCGACACCCCGGGTCACGTTGACTTTAACTACGAAGTTTCCCGCAGCCTTGCTGCCTGCGAGGGTGCGGTGCTTGTTGTGGACGCTTCTCAGGGCATAGAAGCTCAGACTTTGGCAAATACCTATCTTGCCATAGATGCAGGACTTGAGGTGCTGCCTGTTATCAACAAAATTGACCTGCCCGGCGCTGACCCTCAGCATGCCAAGCAGGAGATTGAAGACATCATCGGTCTTGATGCCATGGACAGCCCGGAGATATCTGCAAAAATGGATATCAATATTGAAGCCGTGCTTGAAGAGATAGTAGAAAAGGTGCCGGCTCCCAACGGTGACGAAAACGCTCCTTTGAGAGCTTTGATATTCGACAGCCAGTACGACAGCTATCTTGGCGTTGTCGTCTACATTCGTGTTATGGACGGAACCCTTAAAGCAGGGGATACCGTTCATATGATGGCTTCCGGTGCCGAATACAAGGTTGTCCAGGTAGGCTGCCTGCGTCCTTTCGGCATGGAACCTCTGGCAGAAGGTCTTACCGCCGGCGAAGTCGGCTATTTCACCGCCAGCATCAAGAATGTGGCCGACACTCAGGTGGGTGACACTGTGACATGGGCGGATAACAAGGCTTCCGAACCCCTGCCCGGTTACCGCGAAGTTCAGTCCATGGTGTTCTCCGGCGTTTACCCGGCAGACGGTGCCAAGTATCCCGACCTGCGTGACGCCCTTGAAAAGCTGAAGCTGAACGATGCGTCTTTGACCTATGAGCCGGAGACGACTGCTGCTCTTGGGTTTGGGTTCAGATGCGGTTTCCTTGGACTGCTGCATATGGAGATCATTCAGGAACGTCTGGAGCGGGAATACAATCTTGACCTTATAACCACCGCGCCCAGCGTTGTTTACCGCCTTACCATGACCAGCGGCGAAGTAATCATGTGCGACAACCCGTTGAACTATCCCAAGCCTGAGGATATCGAACTGGCAGAGGAACCCTTTGTCAATGCCACTATCCTCACGCCTACTGAGTATGTGGGTAATATCATGGAACTGTGCCAGGAACGACGCGGCGAGTTCAAGAACATGAATTATCTCGACACCACCCGTGTTGAACTGCATTACGACTTGCCTTTAAACGAGATAATCTACGACTTTTTCGACAGCCTGAAATCCCGGACCAGAGGTTATGCGTCTTTGGACTATGAACTTTCCGGCTATCGTCAGTCAAAGCTGGTGAAGCTGGATATCCTGCTCAACGGCGACCTTATCGACGCTTTGTCTTTCATCGTTCATGCAGACAAGGCCTATCCCAGAGCCAGAAAGATAACCGAAAAGCTGAAGGAGCACATTCCCCGTCAGCAGTTTGAGATACCTGTTCAGGCGGCCATCGGCGGCAAGATAATTGCCCGCGAGACTATCAAGGCTGTCCGTAAGGACGTGCTTGCCAAGTGTTACGGCGGTGACATCACCCGTAAAAAGAAGCTGCTGGAAAAGCAGAAGGAAGGCAAGAAGCGTATGCGCAGCTTTGGTACCGTTCAGGTGCCTCAGGAAGCCTTCATGGCGGTACTCAAGCTGGACGAGTAAGAATTGCATCCGTAGGGCGGGGGCTTGCTCCCGCCGTGTAACGAAATTGCAAATCTCAATAGCGGCGGGAGCAAGTCCCCGCCATACACTCTGATTTTTTCAATGACAGAAAATTTGAAAGGTCAAACCTATGCAACTATTCAAAAAACAACAACAGCAGCAGACTGAAACGAAGAGTCTGGGCATATATATCCATATTCCGTTCTGCCGCAGCAAATGCGAATACTGCGATTTCTATTCTCTGGGCGGAGCCAGAAACAAAGAGCTTTTTACCCAGTATCAGAAAGCTTTGGCAGAGCACTTCAAGGAAGCAGGCAAAAGAGCATCCGGATATGTGGTGGATACTGTATACTTTGGCGGCGGTACTCCCAGCTTCTTCGGAGCCGACAGGCTTTGCGAAGTGCTGGGCGAACTGGGCAAAAGGTTCCACATTGCCAAAGACGCCGAGATAACCCTTGAGGCTAACCCCGACAGTCTGACGGTAAACGGACTTAACCGGCTGAAAAGGGGCGGTTTCAACCGTATTTCCATTGGTGTTCAGAGCGATAACGATGATATTCTTCACTCTCTCGGACGTCCCCACAATTTCCAGCACGCCAAAGAGGCGGTTGAAAACGCCCGTGCCGCAGGGTTCGACAATATCAGCATCGACCTGATGTTTGGCTTGCCTACCCAGACAAAAGCCGGCTGGGCAACCTGCCTGAAAAATGCGGTGGATCTGAAACCTGACCACATTTCTGCCTATGCGCTGACCATTCAGGAGGGAACTCCGCTTTACGAGTATCAGGATGCCATTATTCTGCCGGACGATGATGCTCAGGCGGATATGTATCTGTACTGCGTTGACATGCTGGAGTCCAGCGGATATCAGCAGTATGAAATATCAAACTTCTGCCTGCCCGGACGTGAATCAAAGCATAACCTGAAATACTGGAAAACCGGTGAATACATGGGCTTTGGCCCCTCTGCGGCGTCCGACTTCGGCAGCAGAAGATATACCTATGTCAGCGACCTGGGAGCGTATATCAAAGGCGTTACCGAACAGGGTATCATAGTATCTGAATGTGAGGACGTTCCTCTGCGTGAAAGAGCAGGGGAATATCTGATGCTTCGGCTGCGCCTCGCCGAAGGTATTGAAGAAGAAGAATACAGAAAAACTTTCCTTATGCCCTTTGACCGTATCGAAGAACTGATGAACCAGTATGAGACTGAAGGCTGGGCAGAAAAAAATGACGGACGATGGAGACTTACTCCCCAGGGCATGCTTATCTCTAACCGCCTTATAGGCGAGCTTATCGACTATCAGGCAGAGGCGATCCCTCAGGTCAGAAGGTATTAAAATCACCCATTTGTCAACCTTGCAAATAAGACTGGCAGAAAATTAGCTTTATTATTTAAAATGCCTATTGACGAAAGTTGATGGGGCACATATACTCAAATCGGAAATTCAAATCACCATAGTTGAAAGGAATCAATATCATATGGAACTTAAAACTCCTCTGTATGACACCCATGTGGAAATGGGAGCGAAGATCGTGCCTTTTGGCGGATTTCTGATGCCCGTCCAGTATTCCGGCGTTATTGCCGAGCACATGGCTGTTCGTACAGCCTGCGGTCTTTTCGATGTATCCCATATGGGCGAAGTTACCCTCAAGGGTGCCGATGCTCTGAAAAATGTCAACAATCTGCTTACCAACGATTTCAACGGTATGTACGATGGTCAGGCACGTTACGGCATGATGTGCCTTGAAAACGGCGGCATCATCGACGACCTGATAGTTTATAAAATGAACGATGAAGAATACCTTCTTGTTGTTAACGCATCCAACACCGAAAAGGACTTCAAGTGGATCGCTGAGCATGTCACCGGCAACTGCGTTGCAGAAAACGTTTCCGCAGCCTGGGGTCAGGTCGCTCTGCAGGGTCCCAAGGCAGAGGAGATACTCCGCCGCCTCACTCCCGCCGAGCAGATACCCGAAAAGAATTATTCTTTTGTGGCTGATGGCAAGGTTGGCGATATTACCTGCATCGTTTCCCGCACCGGCTACACCGGTGAAGACGGTTTTGAACTGTACTGCGCAGCAGAAGATGTTGTTGCCCTGTGGAAGCTGCTGCTGAAGGAAGGCGAAGCCGACGGCCTTATCCCCTGTGGTCTCGGAGCAAGAGATACCCTGCGTCTTGAAGCTGCCATGCCTCTTTACGGCCATGAGCTGACTGAAGATATTAACCCCTATCAGGCTGTGCTGGGTATCTTCTGCAAGCTGGATAAGGAAGACTTTATCGGCAAGGCTGCTCTGGTCGAGGCCAAGGCAAACCTGAAGATGCGCCGTGTTGGTCTGAAGATCACCGGCCGCGGCATCGCCCGTGAGCACTGTGATGTTTATGTCGGCGACGAAAAGATAGGTTTTGTAAGTTCCGGTACCCATTGTCCTTATATCGGCGGAGCTATTGCCATGGCTTATGTTCCCGTTGAGTATAAAGAACCCGGCACCGTTGTTGAAATAGACGTTCGTGGCCGCAGAGTGGCTGCTGAAGTCATAAAGACTCCTTTCTACAAGAGAGCAAACTAGTTCAGCTTTGCTGTCATCCTGAGCCTGCTTTGCAGGCGTAAGGATCCCCTTCTCAAGATGGGGATTTCTCAGTCAGTAAACTGACTTTCGAAATGACAGTGTGATAATATGTATCTAATTTTTAAAATACAAGACAAAACTTTAAATTGGAGGATTTAGTTATGATCACCCCTGAAGAACTGCTGTATTCCGAATCTCATGAATGGGTAAAGCTGCTGGACGACGGCACCGCTCTTGTCGGTATCACCGACTTTGCTCAGGACGAACTGGGCGACATCGTTTTCGTTAACCTGCCCATGGAAGGCGACCCTGTTGTTGCAGGCGAAGCTTTTGGCGACGTTGAGTCTGTCAAGGCCGTTTCTGACCTGGTCAGCCCCATCGGCGGCACTGTTGCTGCTGTCAACGAAGAACTGCTTGATGCTCCTCAGCTTATCAACGAAGGCGCATACGACGCATGGATGATCAAGGTAGAAAGTGTTACCGGCGACGATCAGCTGATGTCTGCTGCCGAGTACGAAGCTTTTATCGCAAGCCAGGAAGACTAAAATTTAAGACAGATGTCATTTCGAGTGAGGGCACGGTTGGCACAGCTGACCGTGCCCGACGAGAAATCCCCAATTTATGGGTTAAGATTCTTCGCTATCGCTCAGAATGACAGTGTTTATTCAAAAGGCTAAACATATTCTTAGAAAGTGAGTATTATAAATGTCAAGCTATGTACCGTCCACCAAAGACGAGAAACAGCAGATGCTTGAAGCTGTAGGCGTAAAGTCCTATGATGAGCTTTTTGCCGATGTTCCGTCTGAAGTGTTTCTTAAAGAGCGCCTTGACCTTCCTGTTCCTTTGAGCGAACTGGAAGTCAGCCGTATGATGGAAGCCATGGCCGCACGCAACAAGGTTTATGGCACTATTCTGCGCGGCGCAGGTTCCTATAATCACTACATTCCCTCTGCAGTTAAGGACATAACCTCCAAAGAGGAATTTGTAACCGCTTATACCCCCTATCAGGCTGAGATCAGCCAGGGTATTCTCCAGTCCATCTTTGAGTACCAGACCATGATCTGCGAACTTACCGGAATGGACGTTTCCAACGCATCTGTCTATGATGGCGCTGAAGCTGCTGCTGAGGCTGTTGCCATGACCAAGGAGCGCAAGCGTGTCAAGGCATTTATATCCGCCACCGCCAACCCCGAGTATATCGCCACCGTTAAGACCTATTGCTTTGCTTCCGATACCGAACTTACCGTAGTTCCGGAAAAGGACGGCAAGACCGACTTGGAGGCCGTAAAGCAGCTGATGGGTGATGACGCAGCTTGCCTGTATGTCCAGAGCCCCAACTTCTACGGCATTTTTGAGGACGTGGAAGCCATCGCCGAAGCCGTTCACGCTGTTGGCGCAAAGCTCATTATGGGCTGCAACCCCATTGCACTGGGCATAATGAAAACTCCCCGTGAACTGGGTGCTGATATTGCCGTTGGCGAAGGTCAGCCTCTCGGTATGTCCATGAGCTTTGGTGGTCCTTACCTGGGCTTCATGGCTACCACAAATGCGCTTACCCGTAAACTTCCCGGCCGTATCGTCGGCGAGACAGTAGATGCCAGAGGCGATCGCGCTTTCGTTCTTACCCTCCAGGCACGTGAGCAGCATATCCGCCGTGAAAAGGCATCTTCCAACATCTGCTCCAACGAAGCACTGTGCGCCCTGACTGCCGGTGTTTATATGACCGTTATGGGACCCAAGGGGCTGGCTCAGGCCGCAAACCTTTGCCTGTCCAAGGCTCATTATTTTGCTTCTCAGCTTTCCGCTATTGATGGTGTTGAGCTGAAATACAGCGGCGAATTCTTCCACGAATTCGTTACCGAAATGCCTGTGGCTTCCGATAAGATCGTTGCTGCGCTTGACGCCGCCAATATCCTTGCCGGTCTGCCGCTGGAAGATGGATCTATCCTCTGGTGTGTCACCGAAATGTGCACTAAGGAAGAACTGGACAAAGCTGTGGAAATCATCAAGGAGGTGTGCTGCTGATGGAACTTATCTTTGAAAGAAGCCGTGCCGGTCGCGGAAATCAGGTTCTGCCTGAGTGTGATGTTCCCGAATACAAGCTGGGCGGCGACATGCTTCGTGCCGAAGCTCCCAAGCTGCCTGAGATCTCCGAAGGCGATCTGAGCCGCCATTACGCTGCTCTTGCACGCCGCTGCCATGGTGTATGCTCCGGATTCTATCCTCTGGGCTCCTGCACCATGAAATATAACCCCAAGCTCAACGAAAAGATCGCAGCTCTCCCCGGCTGGAACAATATCCATCCTCTGCAGCCCGACGAAACCGTTCAGGGCTGTCTGGAAGCCCTTACCATTGCCGAAAAGTTCCTTTGCGAGATCTTTGGATTTGACGGACTTTCCTTCCAGCCCGCTGCCGGTGCTCACGGCGAGTTTACCGGTCTGCTGCTCATCAAGGCTTATCATCACGCAAGAGGCGATTTCAAGCGCACCAAGATGATCATCCCCGATGCAGCTCACGGTACCAATCCCGCCTCCGCCACCATGTGCGGCTTTACCACCGTCACCATTCCTTCCAACGAATATGGCATGGTAGATATCGAAAAGCTGAAAGAAGCCGTTGGTGACGATACTGCAGGCTTGATGCTCACCAACCCCAATACTGTTGGCCTGTTCGACAGAAATATCCTTGAGATTACAAAGATCGTCCACGAAGCCGGCGGTCTGTGCTATTACGACGGTGCAAACCTCAACGCTGTTATGGGCGTTGTGCGTCCCGGCGACATGGGTTTCGATGTTATGCACAGCAATCTCCACAAAACTTTCTCAACTCCTCACGGCGGCGGTGGCCCCGGTTCCGGACCCGTTGCCTGCAAGGATTTCCTGCTGCCTTATCTGCCCACTTCCGTTCTTGGCGGCAGCGGCAATCGTCCCGACTCCGTAGGTCAGGTCAAGGCTTTCTTTGGTAACTTCAATGTTGTTATAAAGGCTCTGACTTACATTCTGTCTCTGGGTGCAGAAGGTATTCGTGAAGCAGCTGAGAACGCCGTTCTCAATGCAAACTACATGAAGACCCTGCTGGCTCCTTACTACGACATGGCTTACGACAGCATTTGCATGCACGAGTTTGTTATGACTCTGGAAGGCCTGAAAAAGGAAACCGGTGTTACCGCTATCGATGTTGCCAAGGCATTGCTGGACGAGGGCATCCATCCCCCCACGATGTACTTCCCCTTGATAGTACATGAAGCTCTGATGATAGAGCCTACCGAGACTGAGTCCAAGGAAACCATGGACGAGGCAGCACAGGTGTTTATCGAGATAGCCAAGCGTGCCCGTGAAAATGCCGAGGATCTCCATTCTGCTCCTCATACCACACCTATCGGACGTCCCGACGAAACCCGTGCCGCCCGTACTCCTGTGGTAAGATACAGCTTTGATGCCTGATTTAAAACCAACCTGTCATTTCGAACGCGATACGGCCTTAACCGGCCGTGTCGCGGAGAAATCCCCATCTTGAAACGCGGTGCGTAACAACAGGGGGATTCCTCGTCGCACAGTCAAGCGGTGCTTGCCTGCGCTCGCTCGGAATGACAGGTAACTTGTAACAAAACTACCAAACGAGGTTAACATAATGCACTACGACGCAATAGTTATAGGCGGCGGTCCCGGTGGTTACGGTGCTGCCGTAAGATTGTCACAGCTTGGAAAAAGCGTATTGCTTTTTGAAAAAGATAAGGTTGGCGGAACCTGCCTGAACCGTGGCTGTATCCCCACAAAAGCTCTTATGCACAGTGCAGGTCTGTATTCTCACATGAAAAATGCCGAAAATCTTGGCATTTCCATCTCCGGTCTGAGTTTTGACTTTGATGCCATGCACGGCCGCAAAGCAGAGATCCAGGGTACTCTCAGAAGCGGTATGGAAGGTCTGCTGAAAGCTCATAAAGTTGACATAATTTATGAAGTTGCTGTTGTTACCGCGCCCGGTGAGGTCACTGCAGCAGGTCAGAAGTACACCGCTGACAGCATCGTTATTGCAGTTGGCTCCAAGCCTTCCCGCCCTCCTATTCCCGGCCTGGACCTGCCCGGCGTGGTCACCTCGGACGAGATCCTGGAAGAAGTACGGATGTATAAGAGCATTATCATCATCGGCGGCGGTGTTATCGGTGTTGAACTTGGCAGTCTTTACAATGAACTGGGATGCGATGTCACCATTATCGAGGCTCTTGACCGCATCGTTGCAAACATGGATCGTGAGATTTCCCAGAACCTTACCATGATACTCAAAAAGAGAGGCGTCAAGGTTTTTGCCGGAGCTTCTGTCAAGTGCATTGAAGAAGCTGACGGTCAGATGGCCGTTACTTTTGAGCAGAAAGGCAAGACCGAAACCGTGGTTGCCGAAGGCGTTCTGGCTGCCATGGGAAGAAAGCCTCTGACAGACGGCTTGTTTGACGGCGTTGAGCCTGAGATGAACCGCGGATATCTTGTTGTCAACGAGAGATTTGAAACCTCTGTTCCCGGTTTGTATGCCATTGGCGACTCCATTGGCGGTATTCAGCTGGCTCATAAGGCTGAGTATGAAGGCATGGCTGCCGCAGAATGTGTGTGCGATCTTGACATCGATGTCAATACCAAGCTTGTTCCTGCCTGCCTGTACACCACTCCCGAAATTGCTTCTGTGGGTATCACTTCCGACGAAGCCAAGGCTGCCGGAATTGCTGTCAAGACCAGTAAATATGTCATGGGCGGCAACGCAAAAACCATTATTGAAGGCGGCGAACGAGGCTTCATCAAACTGGTTTTCGCAGAGGAAGATATGACCCTTCTGGGCGCTCATATCATGTGCGAGCGTGCCACAGACATGATCGGCGAGCTTACCACAGCTGTAGCCAACGGTCTGCATCACGATGCGCTCAACTGCGTCATGCGTCCTCATCCCTCTTTCGTTGAAGGCATTTCAGAAGCTGTTGAAGCAGCAGAAGGCAAAGCCCTTCATGTCATGCCCTCGAAGAGATAGTTTCAGTAGTAAAAACGGCTGTATGACACTGTGTCATACAGCCGTTTGCACGTCAAATTTCCGAAATTTTCATCAGGTACTTTAAATCGGTAAGATGAAGTTATATAATCAATAATAGCCGCTTATGGCACAAAATACATAACTGATATAAGGAGTAGGGATATATCATGGCTATCAAACTCGGCATCAATGGTTTTGGCAGAATTGGCAGACTGGCGGTTCGTTCCGCTGCGATGAGCGAAGATTTCGATATAGTTGCTATCAACAGCACTGTTGCTCCCGACTACATGGCATACAAGCTGAAGTACGACTCCGTTCACGGTGTATATCAGGGCACCATCGATTACACCGACGATACCCTTATCGTCAACGGCAAGGAGATAAAGATATTCCTTGAATCCAAGCCTGCTGACATCGACTGGGCTTCCGTTGGTGCCGAATACGTTCTGGAGACCACCGGCAAGTTCACCACTATGGAAAAGTGCCAGCCTCATCTGGACCGCGGAGCAAAGAAGGTCATTATCTCTGCTCCTTCCAACGACGCTCCCATGTTTGTTATGGGCGTTAACAACGAAAAGTACGACCCCTCCATGCAGATAGTTTCCAACGCTTCCTGCACCACCAACTGCCTTGCTCCTCTTGCAAAGGTCATCAACGACAATTTTGGTATCGAAAGCGGCCTCATGACCACTGTTCATTCCATCACCGCTTCCCAGAAGACTGTTGACGGCACCTCCAAGAAGGACTGGAGAGGCGGACGTGCCGCTTCCGGCAACATCATTCCTTCCTCCACCGGCGCCGCAAAGGCTGTTGGCAAGGTCATTCCCGAACTGCAGGGCAAGCTCACAGGCATGTCAATGCGTGTTCCCACTCTGGACGTTTCCGTTGTTGACCTGACTGTTCAGCTGGTAAAGGGTGCTACTTACGATGAGATCTGCGCAGCTGTCAAGGCAGCTTCCGAAGGTTCTCTGAAGGGCATCCTGGGCTACACCGAGGATATGGTCGTTTCTTCCGACTTCCTGGGCGATACCCGTACCTCCATCTTCGACGCCAAGGCAGGCATTGCCCTGACCGATAAGTTTGTCAAGCTGGTTGCCTGGTACGACAACGAAGCCGGCTATGCTCAGAAAACTCTGGATCTTGTGAAGCATATGTACGAGGTAGACAATAAGTAAAAACAAATTAAAGGCTGCCGGAAGGCAGCCTTTTTGTTTTTACAGGGGTTAGGATTTAGGATTTAGGGATTAGGGATAGGCTCCCTCTGATGAGGGAGCTGTCTGCGAAGCAGACTGAGGGAGAGATACACCGGTAGTTTGTGATGGAGCGGTCTCTTCCTCCGGCATTTGCTCCGCAAATGCCACCTCCCTAGTCGGAGGGAGGTTATTCTACACTTTCTTCGGCAATACCACTTCCGCCGTGCCTTCGGTGAATATCTGGCCTTCAATAGTCTCAGTCCACCATGTGAGCTCCACAGTAGAGGTTTCTTCATTCTTGCCGGTCACATATATACGGCTGATTATCAGGTCGCCTGCCTCGCCGTGAACGTCGGTAAAACGATCTTCCATACCGGGAACCTTCAAAAAGCTGCTGACACGGTTGGGGTGCGCAGGGATGCTGTGGGTCTCCATCATGGGTTCTGAACCAATACACCAGCTCAGTGCGGTCAGCTGACCATGGGCACCCATCCAGTTAAAAATGGCCTGCACTGCTGCATCACGCCCGGTGTAGTTCTCAAAGGAAGCACGTCCACGGACTGCCGGAGGTGAGTTATCGATTCTTTCCTTGTCCTCACCGGGTTTGGGCTGACGGGGAGGAGGTCCGCCCGGCCTCTTTTTTGATTCGATCTCTCTTGTCTCTTCGGCAGGCACACGCCAGATACCAAACTCATCACGAACCCAGCCGGCTTTATCTTCTCCCCAATGCGTTTTTACATAGCGGTCAGACTTGGAAGGGCCGTTGGAAAGGGGAGACTTTTCGGGCGTTGTGACGGGGCCTTCAACGGTGGGGGCAGGGGTATCACCAACAGCAATGTCCTCGAAATACAGCGGTTGATCACCCTGACGTTTTTCGTTTTTCCACAGGTCGGAAATGGTGTTCCAGTCCTCATCGGTGTACATATGAAAAGCGTGGTTGGACCAGTCGAAATCCTCCATACGGGCGTTCCAGGTGCGCTCGTTGGGATCTGCGTAGATCTTGAAGCATTCCTTGGCACCGCAGGTCTGAGTGATAACGAGTTCTCCGTTTTGATTATAGTACTTTCCGGTACCCCTCATGGCCCAGGTACGGTATTCACTTCCGCAGGCGGGAGTTATATCGAAAAATTCCATATTGTCCACAACGATGTACAGCGTGTCAGAGGCCAGCAAAGGACGGTGGAAGGTGCAATAATGGTGGTGCTCACGCACACACTTTTCATCGCCAAAATTGGCTGTAAGACCGCCGAAAAAGCCGCCGTTTGGCATGGCACAGGTGGGGAAAGCAGGGGCGTTTTCGCCAATCCAAAGGGGATCGTTGCCTGCCCAAAGCTGTACTTTTTTGTAAGAAGCCTCTGCAATATTGACTACCGAAGGCCCGCCGGGAGCTTCCAACACAACTCTGCCGGACACAACGTCGTCAATATTTACAGAACGATTGTTAATGGCGTCTATCTTTTTGCGGTATTCTGCCATGGCTTTTTTCTCTTCCGGCAGATAGATTCCGGGATACAGGGTCAGGAATTTGCTCATTTTCATCATCTCCATGGGGTAATTTTAAAGGTTGCTGTAAGAAATCGCAAGATTCAAAATGGCAAATCATCAGCCGAATATAAAGAAAACCTCACCAATCGAAGGTAACTTCACTCGCAAAGCAAACTTAACGTGCTAAAGGCACATTTCAGTCCAAAACAAAACAGACGATTGCGTTTGAAATCGTCTGTTTTGCAGTATGCTTTATTTATTTTATATTACTCTTGGCTGTATTTATGGACGCGATCAAAAGCTTTTTTACTTCTATGCACTGATCAAGAACAGCTGTATCATCATAATATCCGCTTTCAATCAACAACTCCAACCAATACTCACTCTCTGAGCATTCCTTTAACGCAATTTGTAGTTTTGCAATGAAATCGGCTTTTCCGTGGGCATAAAAAGCTTCACGGATGTTTGCGCCGATACTTGTTCCGGAACGAATAAGTTGGTTTGTCAAAACGGATTCTTTCTTTGTGGATTTGATTGTGTTACATACCTTAATAATTTGCAGCGCAAAGGCTTTCGACTTATCAATCAAAGGACTGGACAATAAAGAGCACCACTTTCGCATCTCACTTTTTCACTATTCACTATTACTTTTTACTTTCCAAAAATCGACCCTGAGTTTTAGTGAAGAGTGAATAGTTAATAGGTAATAAGTAAAAATCGACGACCTTCCGAAGAAGATCGTCGATTTTTGGTGACCCGTACGGGACTCGAACCCATGTTACCGCCGTGAAAGGGCGGTGTCTTAACCACTTGACCAACGGGCCTGGTAGCGGCAATCTGATTCGAACAGATGACACTCCGGGTATGAACCGAATGCTCTAGCCAACTGAGCTATGCCGCCGTATGTGCCGCCATCGGCGAGCATTGGTATTATATTATAGCTTGCCCGTTTTGTCAACACTTATTTTTTAATTTTTGAAACTTTTTTTGACAGAATATTGGTTTGAAAAATACGCATTTGCAGCGTTGCGCTTGGTTGGTGGTCACGACACGCCGTGACCCTACGGTTGAAGAAAAACTGTCATTTCTCCATTGCTAAGCAACGGAGAAATGACAGTTTAATCCTATTCGGGAGTTTTAATAACGTAAGCGGTGCAGTCGCGTCTGCCAAACTGCCAACATTCGTAATCGGTGTTGAAGTAAAGGTCAACGATGTTGCCTTTAACAAGACCGCCGGTATCTTCGGCAACACAATAGCCGTAAAGGTATTCGCCATCGTCGCTGACGATGATAAGCTCGCTTCCCAGAGGAATAAACCTTGGGTCAACGGCGATGGTGCCAACTTTAACGGTGGTGCCGGTAAAGGTAGTGCGCCAGCTGTCGCCCTCGCAGGAGTAGCCGGTGGCTTCAATGTCCAAAACGTCGATGAACTCGTATTCCTCGCCATACAGGTTCAGAACACCGGTGTTGTCTTCGTTCTGGGATACAACGTAAAGGTCGCTTCCGTTATGGTCGGAAGTGGTGATGTTCATGGGGTTGACAGTGCCGCGGGCAATGATCTCGTCTACCGGTTCAACAGTTATTTCGCTGCAAAGCAAAGTGCGGGAAATCTCGACACCGTCTTTATAACAGACTTCGTAATACTGAACCTCAACACCTTCGCTGCCCTTACGAACAAGGGAGGATTCTCCATCGGCTACCAGATTGCTGGTTACGAACTGAGAACCAAAGGGGATAGGAGCTTCCACGGTTATTATCTCGGAATAACCGGGAATGATCTCAACAGTGCAGTCTTCGGTAAATACATCGTCAAGACTCATGGGAAGCTCGTCGTGATCGGTTACGGAAATGCCCAGCTTGTCAAGCAGCTGGCCAAGGGTTTCGGTATAGGCGATGGCATTGTATTCGTACTCACCATAAACCACGTGAACGGCCTTGGCACGGGTAATGTTGATCTCATGCCAGCCTTCTTCAAGATATTCAATTGTAACAACGTCATCCTCGCTGGGAGGGTCCTTAAGGCTTTCAAGCACATCATAGGGTGAAGAGCTGAAGCTGTAGTGGACGGTGACGGTATCGTCGTCGGTTATTACATATGTATATTGCACGAAAGCAAATCCGCACAAAATGGCAATGGTCAAAACAGAACAGATAACCACTGCAGCCATCCTGGATTTAAGGATGGGATAACGCTGCAATAACCGTGACAACATGTCCCTTTTCATGTTACCACCTTCTGCCTTACGGCATAGATATAATTATCTCATCATATGAAATTAGATAAATTATAGCTCTATTCACCACTTTTGTCAAGTTTTAGCAAGTGTGACAGGGTGTATCGCCCCACTTGGATAAAAAATTATGTCAACTCCGTAAAAAATGTAATTTTTATGTCACCAATGTGTAATCTTTGTGGAGAAAGAAACCATACCAAAAATTTCCCGACAAAACACAAAATAAGATACAAACTATACTAAAAACTACCGAAAAAGGCGCATATATTGATTTGCTTAGCTATCACAATATATAGCACAAAACGGATATGATGGTAAAATAATACAAAAGCATCGGAAACCTACGAAAAAACCGGAATTATGGTAACTAAAAAAATTTAAGTTAAATTTATGTAACAGAGTAGATTTCAGCGCAAAAACGGGTATTGACAGGGGAGAATTATGATGATATCATACCCTAGTACGAACTTATAGTCAACACTGGTGATGACGAAAACGTGACCGGATATCAACCGTTTTGCAGAGAGGAAAGCCTTGGCTGAAAGCTTTCCGGCGGCATCCTGTCACCACCGTTTCCGAACCGCCCGCCGAACGGCTTTTGCTCAGTAGACCGGGACGGGTACCGCCCGTTACAGCGGCCATGAGCGGCGCAATTTTTGCGCAAGCAGGGTGGAACCGTGCATTTCCGCACCCCTGACAAATGTCAGAGGTGCGTTTTTTGTTTTGTGTATTTGACAATGATGCTGTCATTTCGAACCGGCACATGCCGGTGAGAAATCCCCATCTTGTTACTCACGACATATCACTGCCCCCTGCAACCTGCCCCCTAGAAAGATGGGGATTCCTCCGCCATAAATGGCGTTCGGAATGACGCGAAGATGATTTTAATTTAAAAATAATTGTAATATATATTTGGAGGAAACCGTTATGGTTAAAGTAACACTTAAAGACGGCAGCGAGAAGCTTTACAAAGAGGGTACTCAGGTAAAGCAGGTTGCCATGGATATCAGCGAAGGTTTGATGCGTGTGGCTCTGGCTGCCCGTATCGACGATGACGTTGTCGGTCTTGATGCTCCTTTGAAGCAGGATTGCACCGTCAGCCTGCTGACCTTTGACGATCAGGACGGCAAGGATGCTTATCGCCACACTGCTTCCCATGTTCTGGCACAGGCAGTAAAGAGACTGTACCCCGAAGCCAAGCTGGCTATCGGCCCTTCCATAGCTGAAGGCTTCTATTACGACATCGACTCCGAATCTCCCTTCACTCCCGATGATCTTGAGAAAATCGAAGCCGAGATGAAGAAGATCATCAAGGAAAAAATCGACCTGATGCGCTTTGAACTTCCCAGAGACGAAGCCATTGCTTTCATGAAGGAACGTAACGAGCCTTATAAAGTGGAACTCATTGAAGGACTTGAAGAAGGCGCAGCTATCAGTTTCTACCGTCAGGGCGAATTCGTTGACCTCTGCGCAGGTCCTCACCTGGCCAACACCGGCAAGCTCAAGGGCAACGCCATCAAGCTGACTTCCTGCACCGGTGCTTACTGGCGCGGCGACAGCAACAACAAGATGCTCCAGCGTATTTACGGCACCGCTTTCTCCAAGAAAGAGGACCTGGACGCTTATCTGCAGCGCATTGAAGAAGCCAAAAAGCGTGACCACAGAAAGATCGGCCGTGAGCTTGACCTGTTCATGCTGACCGACGAAGGCCCCGGCTTCCCCTTCTTCCTGCCCAAGGGCATGATCCTGCGCAACGAGCTGGAAGCTTACTGGCGTCAGATCCACAAGGAAGCAGGTTACGAAGAAATCCGTTCTCCCATGATCCTCAACGAAGAACTGTGGCACCGCAGCGGTCACTGGGATCATTACAAAGAGAACATGTACTTCACCACTATCGACGACGGCATGTTTGCCATCAAGCCCATGAACTGCCCCGGCGGCATGCTGGCTTACAAGCGACGCCCCTGGTCCTACAAGGATCTGCCTCTGCGTACTGCCGAGCTGGGTCTTGTCCACCGTCACGAGCTGTCCGGCGCACTCCACGGGCTGTTCCGTGTCCGCTGCTTCACTCAGGACGACGCTCACATCTTCATGACCGCTGAGCAGACCGAAGAAGAAATCGGCAAGGTCATCGACCTGATCGACAAGGTCTATTCCGCTTTCGGTTTTGAATACATGGTCGAGCTGTCCACCTGTCCCGAAGATTTCATCGGCAGCGAAGAAATGAGAGAGTTCTCCGAAAACACCCTTAAGAGCGTGCTGGAAGCCAGAAACATTGAGTATATCCTTAACCCCGGCGACGGTGCATTTTATGGTCCCAAGATCGACTTCCATCTGAAAGACTGCCTTGGCCGTACATGGCAGTGCGGTACCATCCAGCTGGACTTCCAGATGCCCGAGCGTTTCGAACTGGAATACACCGGTGCAGACGGTCAGAAGCATCGTCCTGTTATGATCCACCGTGTTGTTTACGGTTCCATCGAACGCTTTATCGGCGTTATGACCGAGCATTTTGCCGGCGCATTCCCCACCTGGCTGGCTCCTGTACAGGTAAAGGTCGTTCCTATCACCGACCGTGCTCACGAGTATGCCAAAAAGGTTGAAGCTGCACTTGACGCTGCCAATATCCGTGTCGAAGGCGACTACCGCAGCGAAAAGCTTGGCTACAAGCTCCGTGAAGCTATCGGCCAGAAGATCCCCTACATGCTGGTTGTGGGCGATAAGGAAGCCGAAGCCGGTACCGTAGCTGTCCGTACCCGTGCAGGCGGAGACGAAGGCACCATGGAACTTGCCGACTTCATGGCAAAGATCAAAGAAGAAATCGACAATAAAGTCATGTAATAAAAATCCGCGCTGATTCGCTTTGCGATCAGTGCGGATTTTTATTACATAGGGGATCAGGGATCAGG
The DNA here is from genome assembly GCA_015068245.1 of Oscillospiraceae bacterium. GTDB lineage: Bacteria > Bacillota > Clostridia > Oscillospirales > Oscillospiraceae > SIG469. Next base: position 77,983 of record SVKU01000005.1, on the reverse strand, counting down.
GATCAGGGATCAGGGCGGCAAAGTTCTGTGGTGTTGCGCGAGACCCATTTAGTTTTGTTTTCAAATCGCTGATTTGAAAACACCTCACTTCTTCACTATTCACTATTACTTATTACTTTAATACTCCACCCATTGCAAACACAGCCCTTCCGGCGGCATGGTAATGCCTGCGGCATCGCGGTCAAGGGCGGCAAGAACGGCGGGTATATCATCTGCATTTCGCTGACCGAGACCCACTTCGACCAAAGTGCCTGTCATAATTCTGACCATAAGGTTCAGAAACCCATTGCCAACATAGGTTATGCGTATTTCGTCACCGATTTTGTCAATGTCGATGGAATACACCGTCCTGACGGTGGACTTTTTGAACCGCCGCAGACCGCAGAAAGAGCGGAAATCGTGGGTGCCCACGAGATGCCGTGCGGCACTTTTCATGGCATTCAGGTCAAAGCAGCCGGTCATCTGATACAGGTATTTTCTTTCAAACACGTTTGGCACGGGGCTGTTGTGGATACGGTAAACGTAGCACTTTTTCTGCGCATTGAGCCTTGCGTGGAAGCGTTCCGAGGCTTCCTCAACGGCGATGACGGCAATATCCGTGGGCAGGTATTGGGCGCAGTAAGCCAGAATTTCTGCGCAGGTGGGTTCGGTTTGCAGCTTCACATTGGCTATCTGACCTCTGGCGTGGACGCCTGCATCGGTGCGGCCGGAACCGTGGACTTCCACCTCACGGTCATCCATACGGCTCAGAACATTTTGAATCTTGCCCTGAACAGTGTTGTCAGTGTTTCCTTGAACCTGCCAGCCGTTGTACCGACTGCCGTCATATTGTATTGTAAGTTTGTAGTTTTTCATGTTTTGTTTCCTGAAGTAGTAATAGGTGTAGGGCGGGGGCTTCTCCCGCCGCTTTTTGAGATTGAAAACTATATCGTAGGGAACGGCCTTGACCGTTCCGATTTTTGTCAGCAGGAGGAACGGTCAAGGCCGTTCCCTACAAAACAAAGGGATTGAATATAAATTGTATGGAAGCTGCCCACGGTGACACGTGTTTGACTGCTTAGCGTTTCAGACTCAAACCGAGAAATACGCACATCAGTGATACGAGAATCACCAACACCAGGCTTTGAAAGGTTTTCCTTTTGTGGGTGGTGAAAGCTATTTCGCTGTATTGCCACAGGCAGGACATCGAAAAGATAAATACCCACAGAACTGCTCCGATGATGGTTTCCAAATCTCTGGACATTATCCGCAAAACATTAAAAGCTCCGCTGTGCAGCACATAAGTGGCATAATGGGCAGCCGCAACCGCAGCCAGAAAAACTATCGGCGGCAGAATGCAAGAGTAAATGCAAAGTGTCTTTTTGCTGAATCGCTCACCGATAAAAGTACCGGTAATCAGTGCGTAAAGACCGGATTTTGACAGCAGTACCCATGATGAAAAAATAATGTTGTATTCAATGAGATCAAGTATAAACGCCAGCGCAAACAGTGGTGCCACAAGCCATGGACCCATCAGCCTTGCCCAGTCGGCAAAACCCATATGTATGGCGTAAGTTCTGTTATACTCCTTGCCAATGGTTATCGGATCGCCAAGACCTTTCACCGCCTGCTTGACTGCCTTTTCCGGCGGCAGATGGGAATCCTCCACAGCGCAGAGAATATGGTCCTCCAGCTGGCTGCGTATCTTGTTTTTCGTGGGCTTACCTGCCTGTACTTCCCGAAGCACCTTGCGTATGTAAAGCTCCATGAGCCTGTTGGATTCGGTGTTCATAGCCGCACCTCCTAGGCCATAGCAGGCTGAGCGGAAACAACCTTGTCTACTGAACGGGAAAACTCTTCCCACTGGGCAAGCTGCTCCCGATATTTGTTCCGACCTTCGTCGGTGATGGCATAATAAGTGCGGTTTCGCCCGTTTTCAGCCACCTGCTCATAGGAACGCACCAGACCTTTGCTCTCCATTTTGTGCAGGATAGGGTAGAGGGTGCCTTCTTTGAAATCAAAGGAATCGTCGCTGCGGGACTTTAGCTCCTTTATCATCTGATAACCGTACATGTCCTGAGTGCTGAGCAAACTCAACAGCAGCATCTCGGAACTGCTGCCCATAAGGTTTTTGTCGAAGTTCATAATAACACCTCGATGTTCAAAGTATAGTTTGATTATACCTTGAAGTTCGAGGTGTGTCAAGAAAAAGCCTTCCCCTCAAGGGGAAGGCTTTCCGCTAACCCCTCATCCCTAAATCCTAACCCCTATTCTAAAACAAAAGCGCGGCATTGCCGCGCTTTTGTTTTAGGATTTCAGCTTTACCCAAAGGTCGTTATACAGCTTCAAGATCTCTTCCGGCAGGTTCAGGAAGGATTCGCAATTGGAGATAACGTCATCGGTGGGGTACAGTACGGTGTTGTTGCGGGATTCCTCGTCCAGCTGAGCGTAAGCGTCGGCAGAGGGGGTGCCGTAGCCGGTGAACTCGCTGTTCATCAGAGCTACTTCGGTGGAACACATGAAGTTGATGAACTCCTCAGCTTCGTCCTTGTTCTCTGCACTTTTGGGAATACACATGCTGTCAACAAAGATGTTGGCGCCCTCGACGGGTGCGCAGTAGGCAAGGTCGGGATTCTCTGCCACCATGGTCAGATAGTCGCCTGCATAGTAGGGGGCTATGGCAGCTTCACCGCCGCACATTTTGTCGAATATCTGGTCCATTACATATGCCTGAACCAGAGGCTTCTGCTGCTCCAACAGATCGTAGGCTTCGTTTATCTGAGATTCATCGGTGGTATTGAAGCTGTAGCCCAGAATCTTCAGAGCTATGCCGAAAGCGTCGCGGGAGTTGTCGAACATCAGGATCTGACCTGCGTACTTTTCGTCAAACAGGCTTTTCCAGCTGGTTATTTCCTCGCCCACCATGGTGGTGTTGTAGATAAGACCTACGGTACCCCAGGTATAGGGCACGGAATAGGTATTGTCGGGGTCGAATTCCAGACCGAGATAGCTTTCATCCAGCAGGTCGTAGTTGGGGACATTTTCAAAATTGATGGGCTGGAGCATATCCTCGTCGATCATGCGGGAAATCATGTAATCGGAGGGGATGACAACGTCGTAATTGGCGCCGCCGGACTTGAGCACAGCGTACATGGCTTCGTTGTTTTCAAAGGTCTTGTAGTTGACTTCAATGCCGGTCTGATCTTCAAACATGTCCAGCACATCCATGTCGATGTATTCGCCCCAGTTGTATACGTTGACTACTCTCTTTTCTCCGCTGTCAGAGGAGCAGCCGGAAAGTACAGCAAGCAGCATAGCTGCGGCAAGAACAATACAGGATACTTTCTTCAATTCATATTTCCTCCGGTTCAATATCAGGGATGTCGGGATCCAGCGCAGCTTCTTTTTTCGCCTGAGCCTTTTCCTGACGGAACTGGCGGACGTTAACGATAACCAGAAGTGCAAGCACTGCCACGAACAATATGGTCGAAAGTGCGTTTATCTTCGGGCTGATGCGCTTTCTTGTCATGGAATAGATCAGCATGGACAGGGTCTGCACATCTGTGCCGGAAGTGAAGTAGCTGATAACGAAATCGTCCAGCGAAAGGGTAAAGGCGATAAGCATACCGTTGACAACGCCGGAGCGTATCTGAGGCAGCACCACCTTGAAAAATGACTGTATCTTTGTGGCGCCCAGATCCTGAGCTGCTTCAAACATGTTTTTGTCCATCTGCCGCAGCTTGGGCATGACCGACAGGATAACGTAAGGCGTGTCAAAGGTGATATGGGACAGCAGCAGGGTGCCGAAACCCAGCCGTGTGCGCAGTACGTTGCCGATGGTCAGAAACAGCAGCATCAGCGATACGCCGGTGATTATTTCGGAGTTCATTACCGGGATGTTGTTGACCCCCAGCAGGAAATTCCGGGAGCGTTTGCCCATCTGGTTCAGACCCACTGCCGTTACGGTTCCGAGAACGGTGGCAATAATGGCGGCCAGAACGGACACCAGAATGGTGGTGCCAAAGGCTTCCATTACCGCAGAGTCGGAAAACAGTTCAACGTACCAGTCCAGGGTAAAGCCTGCCCAAACGGTGCGGCTTTTGGAAGCGTTGAAAGAGAAAACTATCAGCACGGCGATGGGAGCGTAGAGAAACAGGAAAACAAGACCGATGAATATTTTGGAAAGGATACCGGACTTTTTCACAGCAGCACCGCCTCACTTTCTCCGTCGCCGAAGCGGTTCATCACAGCCATGCAGATGATAACAATGACCATCATCACAAGGCTTATGGCCGAGCCAAGGTGGGGGTTGTAAGCATTGCCGAGGAACTGCATTTCAATAAGGTCGCCCAGCATCAGACTGGAACCGCCGCCCAGCAGCTTGGAAATTATAAAGGTGGAAACCGACGGCACAAACACCATGGTTATGCCGGAAAGAACACCGGGCAGGGAAAGAGGGAAGATGACCTTGCGGAACACCATGCCGGAATTGGCACCCAGGTCCTGAGCGGCTTCGATGACGCTTTTGTCTATCTTGTCGATAACGGAATAGATAGGCAGAACCATGAAAGGCAGGAAATTGTATACCATACCCAGCACCACGGCAGCGTCTGTGTTGATTATGCTGATGGTTGGCAGACCGATAAAACTCAGCAGCCTGTTCAGCAGACCGTTGTTTTCAAGAATGGACATCCATGCATAGGTGCGCAGCAGAAAGTTCATCCACATGGGCAGCATGATAAGCAGCATGGCAACCTGCTTAAAAACCTCGGACTGTTTGGTGATTATGTAGGCAAAGGGATAGCCGATCAGCAGACAAATGGCAGTAGCTATCAGCGCCAACAGAAAGCTTTTTACGAAAACGGTGGTGTAATCACCCATATGGCTGAAATTCTCCAGCGTAAATGCGCCGTCGGCGGTGGTAAATGCATAGATGACCACCAGCACAAGAGGCGCAACAACGAAAATCGCCATCCATATGGTGTATGGGATGGCGATCGCTTTACCTTTCATTGGCGGTCAACCTCCCTTTTTCATGATATGTATGTCATCGGGGATCAAATACATACCCACAAGAGTGCCTACGGGCTCACACAGGGTGGAATGGACCAGCCAGTCGTAACCGTCGGACTCGATAACCATTTCGTAATGGACGCCTTTGAACGTAACGGAACGGACAATGCCTGTCAGCTGACCTTTGTCGGGAGCTACCAGCTTGATGTCCTCGGGACGCACTACCACGTCTACCGGGGCGTTTTCGCCAAATCCGGAGTCGAGGCAGTCGAAGGTGTGCTTGGCAAAGGTGACCACCAGATCACGTTCCATAACGCCGTCGATGATGTTGCTTTCGCCGATAAAGTCGGCAACGAAAGCGTTCTTCGGTTCGTTATAAATATCCACGGGAGAGCCTATTTGCTGGATAACACCGCCGTTCATAACAACGATGGTATCGCTCATGGTCAGTGCTTCCTCCTGATCGTGGGTGACGTAAATAAAGGTGATGCCCACCTGCTCATGGATACGCTTTAGTTCCACCTGCATATCCTTGCGGAGCTTCAGGTCGAGAGCACCCAGAGGTTCGTCCAAAAGAAGTACCCGGGGATTGTTCACTATGGCCCGGGCGATGGCTATTCGCTGCTGTTGACCACCCGAAAGGGCGGTGGCCATACGCTTTTCATAGCCGGGAAGGTTGACTAATGACAATACTTCACTGACCCTCTTTTTGATCTCGTCCTCCGGCACCTTTTTGATGCGCAGACCGAATGCTATGTTGTCATAAACATTCATGTGAGTAAAAAGAGCGTACTTCTGAAATACCGTATTTATATGCCGCTTATGCGGCGGAACATCATTTATCCTTACGCCGTCGAAAAGCACGTCGCCGGAGGTGGGGGTCTCAAAACCGCCAAGTATGCGGAGCGTGGTAGTTTTGCCGCATCCCGAGGGACCCAGCAGAGTAAGGAATTCATGATCGTTGATGTACAGATTGATATTGTTTAAAACAACTTCACCGTCAAACGCCATAACGCAGTTGCGCAGGCGTATGAGCTCTTTGGACATTTATCCTCCTCCTCAGATGCAGGCGCCGAAGGTCATCCGACACCCTGATGAACCGATTTCCCAACCGCAGGGCGGACGGGTTCCATGTTATGATTGAATATTATATTGTTTTGCACATTTTGTCAATAATAATACTGTATTTAGGGGTACAAATTTTGATGTATGGATATGTATAATTAATAGATAATAATGAATAATTAATAGATAAAGCCAAGGGAGAAAGCGAAAAGCCCCATCATCAGAGCAATGATATTAAGATAAGAAGAAGCTGCCATTTCGAACCGAGGTCGGTCAGCTTGCTGACCGGAGCGAGGGAGAAATCCCCTTCTTAAGATGGGGATCTCTCCGCCGACAAGGTCGGCGTTCGAGATGACAGCTTAACTTAATGATATTGCTCATCAGAGGGAGTCTTATTTCATTCCTTATTCAACTGTTTTTCTTCCCAGCGGCGTTTGCTTTCCTCGTTCCATTTTTTCAGATAAGCGTCGTTGGCTTTCTTTTTGCGCATCAGGTTCACGGCGGTAAAGGCAATGAGGACAACAAAGAAGGCTGCGATACTGAGATAATTGCAGGTGACGTCAAGCTTTTCTGTATGATATGGATAACCGTAAGGGCGGTAGATGCCTTTTTCAAAAATCTGCCTGTCTGCCTTTGTCAGCTCTTTGCGCAGTGAGGCGTTCATAAAAAGCATGCCGCTTTCTTTTTTGAACTCGTCTTTCAGGTCGTTGCGTTTCAAAGCGGTTTTGTACAGCTGCAGCAGATTCTTTTCTGAAATATAACCTCTTACTTCCTTGCCATTGACGGTTATAACAACATAGCGGCTTGAATTTCCTGTCCCGGAGGGAGCGGGATAGGAACGGAAGTTGCAGCTTATCTCGTCGCCGTTTGACAAGATTGTCATGTTTCCAAAGCTTCTGACCGCATGGATGGAAATCCATTTGTTCCCGAAAATGGCCTTTATAGGGCCGATGCTGTTTCGGTAAGTAAAGGTAATAGGCTCATCCACTGCGGCAACGTCCATGTCAATGCCCAGAGATTCCAGATAGGATACATTGTAGGCAACGTTGGCTTTTGTATCGAACTCATACTGAGTGTTTTCGACAAAATCGGGATAAATCAGTTCAGCGGCAAAGGGGATCAGCTGGAGAATACCTATCAGCACTGCCGTTATTAGAATGGCCACAAGAAACTGCTTGGCGGACATTTTGTATTTCAGCTCTTCGTCGGAATAAGTAACATGAGTATCGTCTGCCGCATCGGAAACGGCCATGGCGGCTGCATGATATTTGGTGGTGTTGGCATGAGTGCGTTTTATTCCGTCAATGCCTTCGGGGAGATATTTATCTTCGGGATTCAGCAGGTTTGCGCTGTCTGTCATGTGCTTACCCAGAGAGGCCAGCTTGTTCTTGTTGTCGTCCACGGTGATACCTCCTTGTAAGATTTTCGAAAAGCCTCTCCCTCTGGGAGAGGTGGCGACAAAGTCGCCGGAGAGGGCCCTCTCAGTCATCTTCGATAACAGCTCTCCCAAAGGGAGAGCCTATTGCAATCATACCTCACATTTCCAAATCCGCAATACCAAACGGCTGAATTATACATATCAGCGTCTCAACTGTCGTTTTCAGCGTCGGTTTTGACAGCATTCCATCAAAAATACATATCCTCAAAGTCCACCTTTGGCGCCCGGAACTCCATGCCGTTGAGGTATTCCAGCGCACCGGCATCGGTGGTGAAAGCAAACTTCAGGCGATAGGAATACAGTGCCTGATACTTTCTGCCGTAAGGCTTGTCCTTGGCCTGATTGCCATACTTGCCGTCACCCAGAAGGGGGTGGCCTGCAGAAGCAAACATGGCGCGTATCTGGTGGGTGCGGCCTGTTATCAGCTCGCACTCCAGCAGCGACAGCTTGCCGTTGGTTTTCAGGGTCTTATACAGGGTAACAGCGGTCTTGGCACCGGGCTGAGGTTTCTGCGTTACGTAAACCTGTTTTTTCACCTCGTCCTTAAAAATGAAGCCTTCCAGTTTGCCCTCGGCAGGGGTCATTTTGCCGTGGACGATGCAAAGGTAATACTTCTCCATCTCCCTGTCCTTTATCTTCTGGTTCATTATGCGCAAAGCTTCTGCATTTTTGGCGCAAATAACAATGCCGCCGGTGTTGCGGTCGATGCGGTTACACAGTGCCGGGGTGAAAGAATTTTCCTCTCTGGGACGCCATTCACGCTTTTGGTAAAGGTAGGACTGAATGTGGGTTATGAGCGTATTCTGCTTTTCGTTTTCGTCGGGGTGAACCACAAGACCCGGACGCTTATCGGCCAGCAGAATGTTCTCGTCTTCGTATATTATGTCAACCCCGGGCTTCTCCACTCTAAGATATGCGTTTTCTTCCGAGGGCTGCTCAAAAAACTCATCGTTGATGTACATTTCAACCAGGTCGCCTTCCACCATACGGTAATCACGCTTGCTGCCTTTGCCGTTGACCTTGATACGCTTTAAGCGGATATATTTCTGCAGCAGGGAAGAGGGAAGCGACGGCACGGACTTGGCAACAAAACGGTCAAGCCGCTGGTCGGCGTCGTTCTTTTTTATAGTAAAAGCTTTCATTGGCGATTGCTCCTGTTGTTTATTGTGTTGCATGGTGTAGGGCGGGGGCTTGCTCCCGCCGTGTTCGACAATTGGGTTTTCTCGGCGGGAGCAAGCCCCCGCCCTACATTGGGATAAAACAAAGATTGTTAATTAAACAATAATATGATATCATATCAGAACGACACAAGTAAAGGAAATATAAAACCATGGACGTAAAACACATCATACCATGCGGCAATTGCGCGTGGTGCATCAAGTGTACTCAGAATATTCCCATCTCTCAGGTTTTTGCCATCTGGAACAGCTATGTCATGACCGGCGATCGGGAAAGCTTTCTGCGCCGTTATGACGAACTGGAGGTCAAGCCGGACCGCTGTATCCGCTGCCGTCAGTGCAAGCTGCTGTGCGCAAGAAACATCGATATTGTTCAAAAGCTGGCTGAAGTGGCCACAGATGCTTTGAAACGCTGAAAAATTAATGCAAAAAAATGAAAATAGTGTTTGACATTGAGCACCATTTCCAATATAATAGGTAGGCACGACTGGAGACAGATAAATGTTACTGGATATTTCTTCTATCATTTTTGTTGATGGCGGACGAGTCCCCTTCAGCGCACAATTCGATTTTTCCGACTTCGATTTTTACGGCGAGCATTCCGCCTCCGAACCGGTTTCGGCAAAAGGCGAGGTTATCAACCGAGCCGGAGCACTGGTGGTTCAGGGCGAAATCAAGACTGTTATGCATCCCCGATGCGACAGGTGTGCTCAGCTGTTTGATAAGCAGGTCAGCATTCCCATCGATGCCGTGGTTGCCACCGAGCTGCCCGACGACGATGACGGCAGCCTGTTTCCCATCGAAGATGGCAAGATAGATCTGGAAGAGATAGTAGCCACTACCTTTGTCCTGAATCTGGACAGCAAGAACCTTTGCAGCGAAGATTGCCTTGGCCTGTGCCCGGGCTGCGGGGTGGATCTGAACCACGAACCCTGCCGCTGTGAAAAAGAGATTGATCCACGTTTAGCTGCCCTCTCGCAGCTTTTGAAGGATAGATCCGACGATTAATTTTGTAGATTAATGCCCTATGGGCAGCTATGACCAAGGAGGTGTCAACATGGCGGTTCCAAAGAATAAAGTATCGAAGGCAAGACGTGACAAGAGAAGAAGCTCCCACTGGAAGCTTGACATGCCCGGCCTCGTAGCATGCCCCAAGTGCGGCGAATATCGTCTGCCCCACAGAGCCTGCAAGGCTTGCGGAACTTACAACGGACGTGAAGTCATTGCGGTCAAGGCTGAATAATTTGCGGTTCAACCGTTTAGCCGGTGCAACACTGGCGAAAAATCCTCTAAAGGACGCCGTAGGCATCGTTTAGAGGATTTCGTCATTTTTAGGCAGAATCCGCATTGAAGGCCCCCTTGTGCAAAGGGGGCTGTCACGGCATTGCCGTGACTGGGGGATTGTCTGCAAACATCATTTTAATGAGGTCAAAAAGTGAGTACAGTAATAACATCTATCGATCACGGCAGCCCTGCTGAAAAAGCAGGCATAGCTGCCGGTGAAAAGTTAATATCGGTAAACGGTAAGCCTATTGTGGATGTGCTGGATTACAAGTTCTATTGCTACGACCCCAAACTGGAGCTTGAGCTGGAAACGTCCGACGGCGGAAAACGCATGCTCCATATTGCCAAACGTGAAGGGCAGGAACTTGGCCTCAATTTTGAAACGTACCTGATGGACAAGGCCCGCAGATGCTCCAACAACTGCATCTTTTGCTTTATCGACCAGAATCCCAAGGGAATGCGTGAGTCCATATACTTTAAAGATGACGATTCCCGGCTGTCTTTCCTGCTGGGAAATTACATCACAATGACTAATCTGTCAGAGCGTGAAATACAGCGCATAATCGACCTGCGCATAAGTCCTGTGAATGTGTCTATCCACACCACCGACCCGGAGCTTCGCTGCAAAATGCTGGGCAACAGGTTTGCCGGCCGTGGTTTCGAGCTGATGCAGAAATTTGCCGAAGCCGGTATCCGAATGAACGCCCAGATAGTCGTCTGCCCGGGATGGAACGATGGTATCGCATTGCTCAACTCCATGCATGATCTGGCAACACTTCATCCTATGGTGGAGGGCTGCTCAATAGTGCCTTTCGGCATGACCGACCATCGTGAAGGACTAACTGAAATTGAACCTTTTGACGCTGTGTCAGCACGGAATACAGTGGAACTTGTGGACGATTTCGGAACAAAATGCAAGAATTATTACGGAGACAGGATCTTCTACTGCTCCGACGAATTTTATATCAAAGCCGGTATGCCTCTGCCGGATGAGGAATACTATGAGGGCTACAATCACCTTGAAAACGGTGTTGGTATGCTCCGCCTGTTAAAAGAGGAATTTGTTGCCGCACTGAAGTTTGAAGAACCGGAAGGATCTCCGCTGCCGGCGGCAATAGTCACCGGTCAGGCGGCAGCACCCTATCTGCAGGAGCTTGTTGACCTGGCAAATGAAAAATGGCATAATATTTCTGCTGAGGTTTATGCCATTGAAAACGACTTTTTTGGCCACAGCATTACGGTGGCGGGGCTTGTCACCGGCGGAGATATTGTCCGTCAGCTGAACGGAAAAAAACTGCCCAAACGTATGCTGATACCTGAAAATATGCTCCGCAGCGGGGAAGATGTTTTCCTCGACGACATGCACGTTTCCGACGTGGAAGCGCAGCTGAATGTTGAGATAACCGTTGTGCCCTGCGATGGCGGAGCCTTGCTGGATGAAATCATTAAAACCAATCAATAATTAAGAATTAATATTTGCCGAAACCGAAACAGGGATAATTGTAGGGGCTGGCGTCCTCGACAGCCCGTTTTTGTTTCGGCTGTTGCGGGGCGTCGTGGTCGCCGCCCCCTACGGGCGTGCTGAACAAAAACCTTTCGTAAGATGGGGATTTCTCACCGGTGTGAGCACCGGTTCGAAATGACAGCATGATTATTAATTTACACAAAAGAAAGGAATGGTCATGCCATGTCCAAACCTCTTGTTGCCATAGTTGGCAGACCCAACGTGGGCAAGTCCCTGCTTTTCAATAAGCTTACGGGCAAGCGCACAGCTATAGTTGAAGATACTCCCGGCGTTACCCGCGACCGCATTTACGGCGACTGCGACTGGAACGGCAGAGATTTCAGCATCGTGGATACCGGCGGTATTGAGCCCAAAACCGATGACGAGATGCTGCAGTTCATGCGCCGTCAGGCTGAAATAGCCATTGCTTCCGCTCATGTTATCGTTATGGTATGCGATATCCGAACCGGTCTTACCGCTGCCGACAGTGATGTTGCGTCTATGCTTCTGCGAAGCAAAAAGCCTGTGGTGCTGGCAGTCAACAAGTGCGACTCCGTAGGCTCCATAGACGCTGATATTTACGAGTTTTACGGCTTGGGTCTGGGTGATCCAATACCCGTTTCCGCTGTCCACGGTCATGGTACCGGTGATCTGCTTGACGAGTGCGTGAAGTACTTCCCTCCCGAAGAGGAGTTTGAAGATGACGATGACGTTATCAAGGTAGCCGTTATCGGCAAACCCAACGTGGGAAAATCCTCCCTTGTCAACAAAATTCTCGGTGAACAGCGTGTTATAGTAAGCAATGTCGCGGGTACTACCCGTGATGCTATTGACACAAGATTTGAAAACGAACACGGCAGCTATCTGTTTATCGATACCGCAGGTATGCGCAAAAAGTCCAAGGTGGACGACCAGATAGAACGCTATTCAAATCTGCGAACCACCATGGCTATCGAGCGCAGCGATGTCTGCCTTATTATGATAGATGCCAACGAAGGCGTTACCGAGCAGGATACCAAGGTTGCCGGCCTTGCTCACGAAGCGGGCAAAGCCTGCATCATCGTTGTGAATAAATGGGACTCAATCGAAAAAGATGGAAAAACCATGGATATCATGCGTGAAAAAGTGCGTCAGGGTCTGAGTTACATGACGTATGCGCCCGTACTGTTCATTTCTGCGTTGACCGGTCAGCGTGTGGAAAGGCTGTTCGAACTTATCAATTACGTTTATGACCAGAGTTCAATGCGCATTACCACAGGTATGCTCAATAATGTTCTGGCAGACGCCACCGCAAGAGTTCAGCCGCCAACAGATAAGGGACGCCGCCTGAAGGTATATTACATGACACAGACGGGTATCCGTCCGCCCAACTTTGTCTGCTTCTGCAACGATGCAAAGCTGTTCCATTTTTCGTATCAGCGTTACATTGAGAATCAGATACGTGCAGTGTTTGGACTTGAAGGCACACCTATCCGCATGGTCATTCGTCAAAAGGGAGACAACGAATAAGCCTGCGGGGCAGGAACCTGTAAGGTTTGAAAAAAGGAATTTTAAAACTATGTTGATCATAAGCATTGTCCTTACAGCAGTGGCTGCCTATCTGCTGGGAGGCATCAACGGCGCAATAATCATTTCAAAACACATATTCAAAAAGGACGTCCGCACATTTGGCAGCGGCAACGCCGGACTTACCAACTTTATGCGTGCCTTTGGACGAGCCTGGGCAGCAGGTGTTATCGGTATAGATTTTCTTAAAGGTGTTGCTGCCTGCGTTATAGGCGGGTTGCTGCTGTCGCAGTTGGGTTACGGCATAGAGGGTCGTGCTCTTGGAGGCTTGTTCGTTATCCTTGGCCATATGTTCCCGGTGTATTACGGATTCAAAGGCGGCAAAGGCATAATGACAGGTGCGGCCGTGGGACTGATGATAGACTGGCGTATTCTTGTGACTATTCTGATCATTTTCATTCTCGGAACAGCATTTAGCCGTATCGTTTCCGTCGGTTCTGTCCTGGCAGCTACAGGGTTTCCGCTGTCGTGTGTCCTGTTTGACATAGGTGGTACAGCGGTGCTGGTCATAACCACGATAATGGCATCTATGGTCATTTTTATGCACCGTGGCAACATCGCAAGGATAATTAAGGGTGAAGAAAACCGACTTACCATGGATCAGTTCCGAAAACAATGATCCATAAAGATAAAGTACTTAAGCCGGAATTCCCCGTTATTGCGAGGAGGTCATCTTTGACCGACGTGGCAATCCGTGTTGTTCATAACGGATTCTCACGTCGCTTCGCTCCTCAGAATGACAAGGTGCTGTTTAACTTAAATGATATGCCCCATAAAGGAGATTAACAGTGAAGATCAGTGTTATCGGCAGCGGAAGCTGGGGTACGGCTCTGGCGATTCTGCTGTGCAGCAACGGCCACCGGGTAACCATGTGGAACAGAAGCCCCCAGCGGGTTGCACAGATGAAGGAAACGGGCTTCAATGCCCGCTTGAAAGATGTGCCCTTGCCCAAAGAACTTGAACTGACCTCTGATTTGTCAACTGTGACAGACAGCGGCATGATAGTAATGGCAACTCCGTCTTTCGCCGTGCGGGAATCGGCGGAGGCCATCAAAGCTTATCTTGGCAACAAGCCTATTATCGTATGTGCGTCAAAAGGTATCGAAAAAGGCACTTCTATGCGCCTTTCTCAGGTGATACAGAGTGTCACCGGGCTGGAATGTGCGGTTTTGCTTGGACCTTCCCATGCCGAGGAAGTGGGCAGAGGAAAGCCTACCGGCTGTGTTGCCGCGGCAACGAGTGACGAACTGTCCTGCGCTGTTCAGGACGCTTTTATGAACGACAGGTTCAGGGTTTATTCCAGCAGCGATATCATCGGTGTGGAGCTGGGTTCCGCATTTAAAAATATTATTGCCCTGGCAGCCGGTATCAGCGATGGTATGGACTGCGGCGACAATGCCAAGGCTTTGCTGATGACTCGTGGACTCAAAGAAACTGCCAGACTTGGCGTTGCCCTCGGTGCAAGAGCCGAGACATTTTCCGGTTTGAGCGGAGTGGGTGACTTGATAGTAACCTGCACCTCACGCCATTCCAGAAACCGCACCTGCGGCTTGCTGATCGGACAGGGTGTTGAGGTTCAGCAGGCTATGAAAGAAGTAGGTGCAGTGGTTGAGGGCTATTATGCTGCCAAATCCGCCATGGAGCTGGCACAGAAAACCGGCGTTGAGATACCTATTACCGCTGAGATATACCATGTGCTGTATGAGGGCAAAGATCCCCAAACGGTGGTAAGTGATCTTATGACAAGAGAAAAACGCCACGAAAACGAAAGCTATTGGATGTAAAAAGAAGGCCAAAAGGCAAGGTCGTTAAGATAAGCTGTCATCTCGAACGTCGGCGGAGCCGACGGAGAGATCCCCTGCATATGATGGGGATTCCTCCATTGCTTGCGCAATGTTCGGAATGACAGCTTTCTTTTGCTTAATGATATTGGCCTTTTGGCGTTTTTTGCTGTGGGTCATGGTTTGCCGCAAAAACAAACCGGTCTGCATCAGCAGACCGGAAATGTTATAAGATTAGACAGCGCGTTCAACCTTGTTGGAGCGAAGGCACCGTGTACAGACATATACATGGCGCGGAGTACCGTCCACGATAGCTTTGACGCGCTTGACGTTGGGCTTCCAGGTTCTGTTGGAACGCCTGTGGGAATGGGAGACCTTAATGCCGAAGGAAACGCCCTTTCCGCAAACATCACATTTTGCCATTTGCTGCACCTCCTCGCCTGTGATAATGAATCGCAAAATAGCGCAGAGACTATACTACCAGACTTTTGGAAAAAATGCAAGCATTATTTTTAGAAAATAATCGATATTTTCCTATTATTTTTTCAAACCGTTTTTCAGATAAAATTTACGGAAAAGTTACGGATTGGTTGCAAAAAATACTTATATTGTATATAATAAAGTGATAGCATGAATTTAATGACAAATAGATTCGGAGGAAACATACTCATGGCAGTAAACGGAGTACCTCTTTCCCAGATAGTGGAAGAATTTGAACTGGAGATTTTGTACAGATCCAGCGATTTTGAAAAAATTATGATAACCGTAGATGATGTGAATCGTCCCGGTTTGCAGCTTGCGGGTTTTTACAACCACTTTTCCAATGATCGTTTGCAGGTAATAGGCCTTGTAGAGACTTCATATCTCAGCGGCCAGACCGAGTTTGGCAGATATAACGCCTACAACAATCTGTTTGCCCATGGTATTCCCGGTCTTATCATTGCCAGAGGTCAGCAGGCTCAGCCTGAGTGTATCACCGCTGCCAGAGAGAACGACGTAACGGTCATGCGCAGCCAGCAAAGTACCAGTGAAATACTGTCTACCCTGATAGCCACGCTGAAGGTTTATCTGTCCCCAAAGATAACACGTCACGGCGTATTTGTTGAAGTTGCCGGTGAAGGCGTACTTATCATGGGCGAAAGCGGCGTTGGCAAAAGCGAGACCGCTATCGAACTGGTCAACCGTGGTCACCGTCTTATTGCCGACGATGCGGTGGAACTGAAAAAAGTTACCGCCCATTCCATCGTGGGTTCTGCTCCCGAGCTTATCCGCCACTATATCGAGATTCGCGGTATCGGCGTTATCGACGTCCGTCGTCTGTTTGGTATGGGTGCCGTTAAGGATTCGGCAGAGCTTGATCTGGTGGTCCAGCTTGAGGACTGGAACGAGAACACTGCCTATGACCGCCTTGGCATCGAAAGCCAGTATATGGACATTATGGGCGTAATGGTGCCCACAGTGACCGTGCCTGTCAAGCCCGGCCGAAACCTGGCGGTTATCCTGGAAATTGCAGCTATGAACAACCGTCAGAAAAAGATGGGATATAATGCAGCGCTTGAATTCACCAACCAGATCAACCGTCATTTTGATGCGGTTCTGGGAACCGGTGATGATGAATCCGAACAGTGAGGTAGTTATGACCGACCTTTCAAAATTTGAAAGCTTACTTGAAAAACACATTCCCGGTCTGAAACCGGTGAAAGGTGAACCTCTCAGCCGCCATACTTCCTTTTCCATCGGAGGGCCTGCATCACTGCTTGTGCGGCCCCAAAACATGGACGAATTGCTGAAAATTTCGGAGCTTTGTCTTGAAGAAAATGTTCAGCCTGTGTTTTTGGGCAGCGGCACCAATGTACTTGCTCCCGACGAAGGGCTGAACAGATTAGTGATTCTGACCAGGGGAGTCAATACGATAAAGCACCTTGGAAACGGACTTTTCAGAGCGGATTGCGGAGCTACTCTGGCTCGGCTTGCCCAGACTGCCGCAAAAGAGGGTTACGGCGGCCTTGAATTTGCCCATGGCATTCCCGGTTCTGTTGGCGGCGGTGTTCTGATGAACGCAGGGGCATACGGCGGCGAACTGAAGGACGTCTGTGTGTCTGTCCGATGGATAAAAAAAGACGGCGAAATTGTTGATGTTGCCGTTGAGGAGGCGCATTTTTCCTACCGTGAAAGCCGTTTTTCCAGGGAGGGCGGACTGATACTTTCGGCAGATTTTCGGCTCATACCCGGAAACACTGAAGAAATACAGGCGAGAATGAACGAACTGGCGGCCAAAAGGAGAGCGTCTCAGCCTTTGGATATGCCTTCTGCCGGAAGCACGTTTAAAAGACCGGTGGGAGGATATGCCGCCGCACTTATCGATGAAGCGGGGCTGAAAGGCTTTGCCGTGGGCGGAGCACAGGTTTCGGATAAACATGCAGGGTTTGTGGTCAATACCGGCGGAGCTACCTGTGCCGACGTGCTTGAACTGGTTGAGCAGATACAAAAGAAAGTGTTTGAAACCCACGGTATCCGGATAGAGCCGGAGGTAAGGCTGCTGGGTTAATAAAAAGGAGTACCAATGAAATTTCTGATAATCTCCGGCTTGTCCGGAGCGGGAAAAAGTAAAGTCGCATCAAATCTTGAGGACCTTGGTTTCTACTGCGTGGATAATATGCCTGTGGATCTTATTCCTCAGCTGGCAGGCGTGTGCCTTGCCACCAAGGGCAGGTACGACAGGGTAGCATTGGTTACCGATGTCAGAGGAGGGCAGAACTTTGAGTCTCTTTTCCAGTCTTTGAAAGAACTGGAAAAGTCAGCTTGCGACTATAAGATAGTTTTCGTGGAAGCCTCCGAAGAAACCATAATCAACCGCTATAAAGAAACCCGCAGAAAGCACCCGCTTACCATAGATGGCACCAGCCTTGTGGACGCTGTTCGCCGTGAACGGGAGATACTGCACCCTGTGCGCGACCGCGCCGACCATATAATCGACACCACCGCCTTTTCCACAAGCAAACTCCGGGGTGAGATAATCAGGCTTTTTGCTTCCGAACAAAGGGAACGCACCATGGCGGTAAACGTCACGTCCTTTGGGTTCAAATACGGCGTGCCCATTGATGCGGATCTGGTGTTTGATGTAAGGTTTTTGCCTAACCCTTACTATATCGACAGTATGCGTGATTTGAGCGGGCTGGACGCCCCTGTCCATGAGTTCGTCATGTCCTTCACCCAGACCAACGATTTTCTGGAAAAGCTCAAGGATATGCTGAACTTCCTGCTGCCACTGTACACCGAAGAGGGCAAAAGCCTGCTGACTATCGCCATCGGCTGTACCGGAGGTCATCACCGCAGCGTTACCATAGCTTCTCAGTTGGGAACGTTTATCAAATCACGTGGCTACGAAACCTCGGTGACCCATCGCGACCTTTCGAGAAGTTAAAAACTGAAAGTTGAAAGTTATATATGACAAACAATAAAACCAACGGACCCAAAATCGCAGCCATTGGCGGCGGACACGGACTGTCTGCCATGCTCAGAGGGCTGAAAAAATATACCGACAACATAACCGCCATAGTTACGGTGGCCGATGATGGAGGCGGCAGCGGAGTGCTGCGTCACGATATGGGTATGCTCCCTCCGGGAGATATCCGCCGCTGTATTCTGGCTCTTTCCAATACGGAGCCTGTGCTGGAACAGCTTTTTGATTTTCGTTTCAGCGAAGGAACCCTGTCCGGTCAGTCATTGGGAAACCTTTTTCTGGCTGCTCTCAACAGCATGTCGGACTCTTTTGACGAAGCTGTTTTGAAGATGTGTCAGGTTCTGGGTGTCAGCGGCAGAGTTCTGCCGGTAACGAATTACGATGTGTTCCTCGAAGCCGAATTTGAGGACGGCAGCCGTGTGCTGGGAGAACATAAAATATTCGACCAGAAAAAGCGCAAGAAATGCCGCATAAAGCAGGTGCGTCTTGTGCCCGAAAAGCCTCAGGCACTGCCTGCTGCAGTGCAGGCGATCCTTGATGCCGACCTGGTAGTCATCGCTCCGGGCAGCCTGTATACCAGCATCATTCCCAACCTTTTGGTTGAGGGAGTGGTAGACGCCATAGCAGCGTCAAAGGCGAAATGCGTTTACGCCTGCAACCTGATGAGCCAGGAAGGGGAAACTGAGGGCTATACCGCTGCAGACCACATAAGAGCGCTTCACAAGCATTCTGTGCCTAGACTGGTGGATATCTGCATCGCTAACTGCGAGGATATTTCAGAGGAAATGAAGGCTCAGTATAAGCTTGAAGGTGCCGAACGTCTTGTGGCTGACGAAAAAGAGTTTGCGGAAATGGGCGTTGAACTTATTCTCAAACCTCTTGTGGCTGACGAGGGCGATTATGTTCGCCACGACGAAGATGCTCTTGCCAGAGCAATAATGGAAATAATTTAATTTCCCTCGGAGGTGACCAAATGTCATTTTCATCGGAAGTAAAAGACGAGATGTGCCGTGTGGCCATCCATAAAAGGTGCTGTGCCCTTGCGGAATGCTACGGAGCGTTCCTCTATGGTAACACCTTTACATCAGACGAGATCAAAATAATAACCGAAAACCGTGCCTTTGCAGAACGGCTGCCCAAGCTTATGAAAAAGGCTTTCGGCTTTGAGCCTGACACGCTGCCGGACGAAAAGAAAGGCGGCAAGCTCATAGTATCCGTCACCGACAAAGAAAAAAACGATGCGATCCTGCAGGCTTTTGGGTACAGCTGGGATACAAATGTGTCCCACCATATAAATCTTGCCATGCTTGAAGACGAATGCTGCAAAGTGTCTTTTCTCAGGGGAGTGTTCCTTGCGGGAGGCTCCGTTACCGACCCGGAAAAGCGGTACCATCTGGAGCTTGTGACCAACCACAGAAGCGTCAGCGGTGAGCTTTATTCTCTGCTTCTGGAAATGGGCTTTGAGCCTAAGGAAACGGAGCGGGCAGGCAGCAGGATAACTTACTTTAAGCAGAGCAATTATATCGAAGATATCCTTACCCTTATCGGCGCACCTGTAAGCTCCATGAAGATAATGAACACCAAGCTGGAAAAGGAACTTATCAACGACGTAAATCGCCGGGTAAACTGCGAGACTGCCAATATCGACAAGGCTATCGCCGCATCTGCCGAGCATATGCAGGCCATCAGCAAGATCCATAAGATTCAGGGACTGGACAGCCTGCCGGAAAAATTGTACGAAACGGCTTTGCTGCGCATGGCAAACCCCGAAGCATCATTAGCGGAACTTGCTGCTTTGGCAGATCCTCCCATTACAAAGTCAACTCTGAACCACCGGCTGAGGAAAATAGTCCAGCTGGCGGAGGAAATTGAATAGTTAACAGTTAACAATGAACAGTGAACAGTTGGCTATCAATTTTGCACTTTTCTGTCCTATTGTAACGTAGGGAACGGTCTTGACCGTTCCTTGTGGAATAGTTTTCAAATTGAAGATTTGAAAACTCAATAACTGTTAACTGTTAACTGCCAATGAGGTATATAATATGTCTTTTGTCCACCTTCATGTTCATACCGAATTCAGCCTGCTGGACGGCGCATGCCGTATAAGCGGGCTTGTGCCGCGGGTCAAAGAACTTGGACAGACTGCTGTAGCCATCACTGACCACGGTGTTATGTACGGCTGCGTGGACTTTTACCGGGCATGCAAGGCCGAAGGGATCAAACCCATAATCGGCTGCGAGGTGTATGTAGCTCCCGGCAGCCGCCACGACAGAGGCCGCACCACCGATGGTGAACCAAGGCATCTTGTGCTGCTTTGCAAGAACGAAACAGGCTACAAAAACCTGTCTTACATGGTGTCCATGGCCTTTACCGAGGGCTTTTATCAAAAACCCCGTATCGATATGGAACTGCTCCGGCAATACCACGAAGGGCTTATCTGCCTTTCTGCCTGCCTTGGCGGCGAGATACCTAAACTCATTATGGCAGGCAATTACGACAAGGCAAAGCAGACAGCTATCCAATACGACGCTCTGTTCGGCAGGGGAAACTATTACCTTGAGCTGCAGGATCACAACATTTCAAGTCAACGTGAGGTCAATTCTGCCCTTATCCGCATAAGCGACGAGACAGGCATCCCTCTGGTGGCCACTAACGACTGCCATTACCTGAAAAAAGAGGACGCTTACGCTCAGGACGTTTTGATGTGCATCCAGACCGGTAAGACCGTGGAAGACGAAAACAGAATGCGCTTTGAAACCGAGGAGTTTTATATAAAATCAGAACAGCAGATGCTGGAGATCTTCCCCAACTGCCCCGAGGCTATAGAAAACACGGCGAAAATAGCCGAAATGTGCAATATGGATTTTGAGTTCGGTCACTATCATCTGCCGGAATTCAAATTGCCCGAGGGCAGGGAAGCCACCGAATATCTCGTTGACCTGTGCGAACAGGGATACAGAAAGCGTTATCCCACCAACCCGGACGGTTACCATGACAGGCTTGAAATGGAACTGGGCATGATACAAAAGATGGGGTTTGTGGACTACTTCCTTATAGTTTCAGACTTCATAGCATATGCCAAGAGTCAGGATATCCCGGTGGGACCCGGCAGAGGTTCCGGTGCAGGCTCCATGGCTGCCTACTGCCTCGAGATAACCGATGCCGACCCGATGAAATACGACCTGCTGTTTGAACGCTTCCTTAACCCGGAACGTGTTACCATGCCCGACTTCGATATTGACTTCTGTGTAAGAAGACGGCAGGAGGTCATTGACTATGTGTGCCGCAAATACGGTTCCGACCATGTGGCGCAGATAGTCACCTTCGGTACCCTGGCAGCCAGAAACGCTATCCGAGACGTGGGTCGGGCGTTGAACTACACCTATGCCGAATGTGACGTGGTGGCAAAGGCTGTTCCGTCAACGCTGCACATCACCCTTGAAAGCGCACTTTCCGCATCTCCTCAGCTGAAAGAGATGTACGAAAGCGATGAGCGGATCAGGAAACTCATCAACGTGGCAAAATCGCTGGAAGGAATGCCCCGTCACGCATCCACCCACGCAGCAGGCGTTGTTATAACAAAGCTGCCGGTACACAACTATGTGCCCCTGTCGAAAAACGAGGACTCCGTTGTTACCCAGTATCCCATGACCACTCTTGAAGAGCTGGGTCTGCTGAAAATGGACTTTTTGGGTCTGCGCAACCTGACGGTCATAGATGATGCTCAAAAAAGCATCCGGGAAATAGAACCGGATTTCAACATCAAAAACGTACCGGACGATGATGAAGCCACCTTTAAAATGCTGGCAGAGGGTCGTACCTCCGGCGTGTTCCAGATGGAATCTGCCGGCATGACCAACCTGTGTGTCAGCTTCCGGGCAAGAAGCATTGAGGACCTTACGGCAATCGTTGCCCTGTATCGTCCGGGTCCCATGGATTCAATACCGAAATTTACTGCCAGCAAAAACGATCCTGCCAAGGTGTCGTATAAGCACCCTCTTTTGAAAGATATACTGGGCTACACCTACGGCTGCATAGTGTATCAGGAGCAGGTTATCGAGGTGCTTCGTAAGCTAGGCGGATTCTCACGAGGTGCGGCGGATAATGTGCGCCGTGCCATGAGCAAAAAAAAGCAGGCGGTAATTCTGGCGGAGCGTGAAAATTTCGTATCCGGTGCGGCTAAGAATGGCGTGGACAAGGCCATAGCCGAAAGCATCTATGACGAGATACTGGACTTTGCAAACTACGCCTTCAACAAATCTCATGCCGTTTGCTATGCCATTGTAGCTTACGAAACGGCTTACCTGAAATGCCACTGGCCTCGCCAGTATATGGCAGCATTGATGACCTCTTTGCTGGACAGCACAGCCAAGATCGCCGAATACATCAACGAATGCAAAGATATGGGCATACAGGTGCTGCCCCCGGACGTTAACGAATCCGGAGTGGACTTCACCGTCAGCGGTGAGGCTATACGGTTTGGTATGGCTGCGGTCAAAAACGTGGGCAGAGGGCTGATCCAAACTCTGGTTGCAGAGCGTGAAAAGGGCGGAAAGTTCAAGAGCTTTGAGGATTTTATTGAGCGTATGTACGGCGGCGATATGAATAAGCGTGCCGTTGAAAGTCTGATAAAATGCGGAGCCTTCGACTGCTTTGGTCACAAGCGTTCTCAGCTGCTCATGGTATATGAAAAAGCCATGGACGATATTGCTAATATCAGGAAAAAGAATCTTGAAGGTCAAATGGGCTTTTTCGACATTATGGAAGAGCAGCAGACCGCTCTCGGCACTATCACCATGCCGAACATCCCGGAGTTGAGTTCACGGGAACTTATGACACTGGAAAAGGAGATAACCGGACTGTATATGTCAGGTCATCCACTGGACGACTATCGTGACATACTCAAGCATTCGGGAGCAGCTTCCATAGCTGCCATTATGGCGGATCATTCCGGTGACGGCCCTGTGGTTTACAAAGACGGAACCACTGTTTCGGTGGCGGGTATAATAGCAGCTGTAAAAACCAAGATGACGAAGAACAATACGCTCATGGCATATGTAACACTGGAAGATGACACTGCGTCAATGGAGATACTTTGCTTTGCCAGAGTGCTTGAAAAGGACGGAGCCTATATTGCGGCCGGACTTCCGGTTCTCATCAGCGGAAAAATCTCCGTAAGAGATGAAAAAGACCCCCAAATGCTGGCTTCCGGAGTGCTGCCTCTGAGCCAGCTGACGGCTGCTCCGCCGTCAAAGCCAAAGGAAGCAAGAAAGCTTTTTGTAAAACTCAAAAATGCGGATGATGAGCTGTTCCGAAAGGTAAAAGCCACCATCAATATGTTCCCGGGTACAGAAAAAACCGTGCTGTACATCGAATCAACGGGCAAACAGTTGGGTACTGCCTGCAGTATCCATGATGCGCTTGTGGAAGAACTGAAGCAGCGACTGGGCAACGAAAACGTAGTTGTAAAATAGCGGACATACTGTCATTCCGAACGTCAGCTTGCTGACGGAGAAATCCCCATCTTTTGCAGGGGATCCTCACGCCTGCCTCGCAGGCTCAGTATGACAGCGCGTACTTCATGTTGCGCAATGGCTAAGAATATGCTACAATATATTGTTGAAATAATCGAAAGGAGGGCGGTCGGTCTGAAACGCCGATTTATTAAAATTTTCATACTTGCCGCCTTGATGTGTCTGTGCTTTTCCGGCTGTTTTTCTGAAAGCGGAGACGGGCTGTACAGCCTGCCAAAAGCACCTGACGACTATATCGACCTGCAAAGCTGCATAGATGTACTGCTGGCAGAGGGTGCCCGGTATGCAGGCCCTGTTTCGGGCAGCAACCGTCAGGCAGTGCAGCTGGTGGATCTGAACGGTGACGGAGTTCAGGAAGCCCTGGCTTTTATGACGGTCACCGGTGAAAAACCCATGAGGGTATATCTGCTCAGCAAGAATATGGAGGGCGAGTATGCCCGTGCTGCGGAGATATCCGGCGACGGTGCTGCTTTCGACTGTGTGGAATACTCAGATGTGGACGGCGATGGTGTTCTGGAGATAATACTGGGATTCCAGATGAGCGACCAGGTGCTGCAGTATGTGGGAGTCTATGACATTTCGGACGGATTTTCACTGACACTTATTACTGCAGGCAGCTACACTGAGTATAAAACAGCCGACCTCGACCGCGATGGTGCAGTGGAAATGCTGCTGTTTAAGCTGGATTCTCCCGAAACTGCAGGTACCGCAGATTATTACGATTACTGTGACGGAGAGTATAAGCTCGTCAACACAGTGCCGTTGTCGCTGGGAATGGAGTCCATCAAACGCATTAAAAGCAGCAGCTATATAGAAGACGGAGTTCATGCCGTATTCGTGTCAGGAACATATCAGTCCACGGGGTTGGTTACGGATGTGTTTGCTGTGCGGGACAGGCAACTGGTAAATGTTGCCATGCCCGATGGTGCGGAAGTGAGTCTGCAGGCTATAAGGAACTATATAATTTACCCCACCGATGTTGACAGCGATGGTGTTGTGGAACTGGCTCGCCCTGTACAGATGCCCGTAATGGACGGTTCCACCGAGGCATACTACACCATCAGCTGGTATAGCCAGAATATCGACGGAAATTTTCTGAAAAAACTGTCCACATACCACAATTATTCCGAAAGCTGGTATTTTATAATTCCCGAGCAGTGGGAGGGAAACATCTCTGTTTCACGAACAGACAGTACCGAAGGTAAGGCATTGACCTTTTACCGATACGACGGTGAAGGCGAACCACAACCGCTGTTTACCATTTATTCCCTGACAGGTGACCACCGTCAGCAGCTGGCTGAAAAGGACGGACGTTTTGTGCTGTACACCAAGGGAGAAGTCATTTACTGTGCAGAGATCACACCCGGGGCCGACAGCTGGGAGCAAATGCTTACCATGGAAGAAATTCTTGCCGGATTCAAACCCATTCGAACAGAATGGAATACCGGTGAAGTATAGGCAATCGCTTTGCTGATGCAGTTAATTGTTAATTTCGGTAACCACCAAGCAAAAGAACACCAACACTCTTTAACCTGATCCCTGTACCCTGAAACCTAAACATATACGAAAGGAAACTGAGCCAATGAAAAAGGTACTGATACTGGAAGACGAAGTCAGCATCAGAAGCTTTGTAGTCATCAACCTAAAAAGAGCGGGTTATGAAGCCATCGAAGCCGGCACCGGCATGGAAGCACTGGAAAAACTGCGCCAGAATCCCGATATCCGTGTGGCAATACTTGACATTATGCTGCCCGATATCGACGGGTTTGAGGTTTGCCGCACCATTCGTGCCACCGACAGTCAGATAGGTATTATAATGCTTACCGCAAAAACTCAGGAGATGGACAAGGTCACCGGACTTATGACAGGTGCCGACGACTATGTTACAAAACCCTTCTCTCCTGCGGAACTTACCGCCCGTATCGACGCTCTTTACCGCCGTACCGGCGGCGAGATCAATGAGGATTCCAATGAACTGAAGCAGGGACCCTTTGTACTGAACACACGTAACAGAACTTTGGAGAAAAACGGTCAGCGCATCAAGCTTACCCAGGTGGAATACGCCATTATGAAGCTGTTTATGCAAAACCCCGGCAGAGCACTGTCTCGTGAAGATGTGCTCCAGAATGTCTGGGGTAGAGACTACTGCGGCGAGCTGAAAATAGTGGACGTCAATATCCGCCGCCTGCGCATAAAAATTGAGGACGACACCGCAAATCCCATTTACATCACCACCGTATGGGGCTTTGGCTATAAATGGGGAGCGTAAAGAAGAACTTTATGCCCACGGGCATAAGGAAAAGATGGCTGCTGAACTGCATGAGCATCGTTATCGTTGTGGTTCTGCTGGCAGTGGCAGCGTTTTCCACCGTGTTTGCCAGCTATTACTATTCTTCTGTCCGTAACGGTTTGGAAGCCAAAGCAAAAACGGCCAGCGACTTCTTTTCCAGCTACATGAATCAAAGCTACAACGAGTATTATCTCAGTGCGTATAGATTCATTGAGAATTTTGACGAAAAAAACACGCTGGAGCTGCAATTTGTCAATTCCAACGGCAGGATAATTGTGTCCTCTTTCGGTCTTACCGCAGGCATGTCACCGGGTACCGATGATATAACCAAGGCTATGGACACTCAGCAGATAAGCGTATTCATGGGTAATGACCCTGCAACCGGAGAGCATATTATGGCTGTATCCAGCCCCATGATATACTCCTCGGGAGACGTTATTGGTGTAATGCGCTACGTCACCAGTCTGCGAAACGTAGACCGGCAGATAATGCTTGCTGTAGCAGTGGCGCTGTGTGCTGGGTTTGCCATAGTTCTGTTTGTCATTTTCTCAAACCTTTATTTCATTCGCTCAATAATCGGACCGGTAGGTCAGATAACCGAAACTGCAAAGCGCATAGCGGCAGGCAGCTATGGAATTCAGATAGAAAAAGAATTTGACGACGAGATAGGCGAACTGGCAGACACCATAAACAATATGTCTATCCGCATAGACCAGGCAGAAAAGACCCAAAGCGAGTTTGTCACCTCGGTATCTCACGAACTGCGAACTCCGCTGACAGCGATTTCCGGCTGGGGCGAAACACTGCTGTATGATGATTTTTCAGACCCGGCAGAAACCAAGCGCGGCATAGGCATCATGCTCAAGGAAGCACATCGGCTGACCACCCTTGTGGAAGAACTGCTTGAGTTTTCAAGAATGCAGGACGGCAGGTTCAAACTTAGTATAGAGGACTGCGATATCCGATCTGAGTTTGAGGACACGGTTTTCATGTATGGCAGCAGGCTGCGCAAGGAAAACATTGAGCTTGAGTATCTTGATAACGATGAGGAGATACCAAACATTCCGGCAGACGGAGCAAGACTTAAACAGGTGTTTCTGAACATTCTCGACAACGCTGCCAAGCACGGCAAGGAAGGTCGGAGAATCACTGCTCAGATAGGTATTGAGGACGGCTGTATTGCCATTAAAATTCGTGATTTTGGCCCCGGCATACCGGAAGAGGAACTTCCCTTCGTCAAAAAGAAGTTCTATAAAGGCAGTTCAAAAGAGCGAGGCAACGGCATAGGTCTTGCAGTGTGCGACGAGATCGTTTCAATGCACAATGGTTGGCTTATAATAGAAAACGCAGAAGGCGGCGGCACACTTGTATCCATACTTCTGCCCTTAAACAGTTAATGTATTTACCCGAAAGGAAATTTCAATGGCAAAAGATAATCAGTTCCGCACATCAATAGGTGGACAGGCCCTCATCGAAGGCATTATGATGATGGGTCCCAAGAAAAAGGCCATCGTGGTCAGAGGCCCCGAAGGTCTTGTGACTCAGGTGGAAGACAGAAAGTTCATCAAAGATAAATATCCTATCCTTGGCTGGCCGTTTATCCGCGGTGTTGTGAACTTCGGTTCTTCCATGGTCAACGGCGTTAAGGCGCTGATGTTCTCAGCAGACTACTATCCCGAGGAGGAAGGCGTGGAGCCGGAAAAACCCTCAAAGATAGATTTGTGGCTTGAAGAACATCTTGAAGAGGAAAAAGCTCAGCAGGCAATAATCTATATTGCGGTATTCCTGGGCATCATGTTCTCTGTTGGGCTGTTCATCCTGCTGCCCACTTTGCTGGCAGGTTTTGTGTCTCCCTGGATAGGCAGCGGTGTGCTGCGCAATCTGGTGGAAGGCGCCATAAGAATAACTCTGTTTGTGATCTACATGATCGCCGTGTCCAGAATGAAAGACATGAAACGTGTCTTTTCCTACCACGGTGCCGAACATAAGACTATCGCCTGCTATGAAGCTGGTCTGCCTCTGACGGTGGAAAACGTCCGTCAGCAGACAAGATTCCACCCCCGCTGCGGTACCAGTTTTCTGTTTGTTGTTATGATAATCAGCATACTGGTGTTCAGTGTGGTTCGTTGGTCCAACCCCTTTATCCGCATGGCACTGAGACTGGCACTTTTGCCGGTAGTTGTTGGCATAAGCTATGAGATAAACCGTTTCGTAGGCCGCCACGACAACAAGTTTACCAGAGCACTGGTGGCTCCCGGCTTGTGGTTCCAGAGGTTCACCACCAACGAGCCCGACGATTCCATGATCGAAGTGGGTATAGAAGCTGTAAAACTTGTCCTGCCCGAAGTGGAAGGCGAGGACGAGTGGTAATTTGGTAGTCAGTAGTCAGTGATATGAGTTTATAAATCTGTGATTTGCAAACAAATTCAATCATCGACGAAGTCGATGCATTTCCCTGACCTCTGAACCCTGATCCCTGAAACCTAAAAGGAGAATTAAATGGCAGTTAAGTATAACGACCTGTGTATAGACATTCGCCGTCAGCTGATAACTGCCGGTGACGGTAACCCGACTATGACAGCCAGGGAACTGGTATGTGCAGCTTCGGGAAAAAGCAAGGAGCAACTGCTCGCTGACTATAACATTTACGCACCTACCGATGTGGCAAATAAAGCCATGGAGCTGTGCGCCCGTCGTGTGTCAGGCGAACCTCTGGGATACATTCTGGGTCAGTGGGAGTTCATGGGCATGACCCTGACTGTCGGCCCCGGAGTTCTTATTCCCAGAGACGATACCGAAATTGCTGCATCTCTGGCGATCAAAGCCGCTGATGATATGGCGGATAACGATCCAAAGGTGCTGGACCTGTGCTGCGGCAGTGGTTGTATCGGTCTTGCGGTGGCAAAAAAAGTGCCTGCGGCAAGGGTGGTAATGGCAGACATTTCCGATGAAGCATTGGCTATATGCCACAAGAACGCAACGGATCTGGGACTGTCCAACAGAGCTATCCACGTTAAGGCGGATGTTATGCAGCCGCCTCCGGCTTACCTTGGTAAGTTTGATATAATAGTGTCCAACCCGCCGTACATAACCTCTGCGGATATGCAGACGCTGGACAGATCTGTCAAAGATTTCGAGCCCAATATAGCCCTTCACGGCGGTGAAGATGGGTTGGATTTCTACCGCGCTATTTTGAAAAACTGGCTTCCGGCTCTGAAAACCGGCGGAAAGCTGATATTTGAAATGGGTATTGACCAGGCTGAACCGATTTTGGATATGCTGCGAGCCGAGGGTATCGGCGTTATTGGAATTGGGCGTGACAGCGGAGGCATTGACCGTGCTGTCATAGCGGAAACCATGTGAGCAGTTAACTGTTAACTCAAACAGTATTGTAGGGAACGGTCTTGACCGTTCCGCCAAAAACTGTAAATTATTCCGGGGTAAGCGATGACATCGATTACCCCAAATGAAAGGAACGGTAATAAATGGATAAGAAGAAAAACAGCACCGTAGCCCCTGTTGGTCCCGCCAGTGATAAGAAAAAAGCTCTGGAGACAGCACTGTCCCAGATAGAAAAGGACTTTGGCAAAGGCTCCATCATGCGCCTTGGTGAAAACAGCGGAATTAAAGTTGAGAGCGTATCCACCGGCTCCCTTTCTCTTGACATCGCTCTCGGTATCGGTGGCCTGCCCAAAGGACGTATCATTGAGATATATGGACCTGAATCCTCCGGTAAGACCACGCTGGCACTGCACGTCCTGGCAGAAACTCAGAAGCTGGGCGGTGAAGTTGCTTTTGTAGACGCCGAACACGCTCTTGACCCGCAGTATGCTGCCAATCTGGGCGTAAACATCGAAGAACTGCTGGTGGCTCAGCCCGACACCGGTGAGCAGGCTCTGGAGATAACCGAAGCTCTGGTGCGTTCCGGTGCGGTTGACGCTGTGGTTGTGGACTCCGTTGCAGCCCTGGTACCCCGTGCCGAAATAGAGGGCGACATGGGCGACAGCTTTATGGGCGTTCATGCCCGTCTTATGTCTCAGGCACTGAGAAAGCTGGCAGGCTCCATCTCAAAAACCAACTGCATTGTAATTTTCATCAACCAGATCCGCGACAAGATCGGCGTTGTTTATGGCAGCAGCGAAACCACCACCGGTGGTCGTGCGCTGAAGTTCTATGCTTCCGTCCGTATCGATATCAGAAGAATTGAGTCCATCAAGCAGGGCGGCGAAGTTATAGGCAACAGAACAAGAGCCAAGGTCATCAAAAACAAGGTGGCACCTCCTTTCCGTGAAGCAGAGTTTGATATTCTTTACGGTGAAGGCATCTCCAAACTGGGCGAGATGGTGGATCTTGGTGTAAAGCTTGATCTGATTGAAAAGAGCGGTTCATGGTTCTCCATGGGAGACACCAGAATCGGTCAGGGCCGAGACAGTGTTAAAAATTACCTGCTTGAAAATCCCGATGCCTACGCCAAACTGGAAGCCGATATTCGTGAAAACATGGCTAAGCTGAATCCTGTCAAAAAGACCTCTGCAGCTGCCGCAGCATCTAAAGCTGTGGACGTTACCGCTGAGGATTTTGATGACGAATAAGGAACCTGATGAAAATAACAAAACTTGAACCCATGCAGTACGGCGGATTCCGCCTGACCTTTGACGACGGTTCATCTGCAAAGACAACTTCTGCGGTTGTTGCTGATTTTGGTCTGCACTCAGGTATGGAACTGGACGAGGAAAAGGCGCAGCAGCTTATGGAGCGAATAGCCGTTGCCCGTACAAATCAGCGGGCGGCCAATATGATAGGCAGACGGCCCCTCTCCAAAAAGGAACTGGTAAAGAAGTTGAAAGAAAAAGGCGAATCGGCAGACAACGCCGAAGATGCCGCCGAACGCATGGAACAGCTTGGTTTTATCAACGATGAGCAGTATGCCGAGTACCTTGTGCGCAAATACAGCGAAAAAGGATACGGCCGTACACGGATAAAAAACGAGCTGTACAGCAGGGGAGTGCCCCGGGAATACTGGGACGATGCCCTTGACAGGCTGGAAGATCCGGCAGACAAGATAGACGCTTTTTTGCGTTCAAAACTGTCCGGAAAAACTCCCGACCGAAAAGAACTGAAAAAAATCACCGATGCCCTGTATCGCCGTGGCTTTGGCTGGGAAGATATCCGCTCGGCCCTGCTGAGGTACGAAATAGAAGTAGGCGAAGAATAAAAATCTGCATTACATCGAATCGAGGTTGACATAATATGTCTCAAAAAATCGGAATGGTTTCCCTTGGCTGCGCCAAGAACCAGGTCAACAGTGAACAGATGCTGTATCAGCTGCATACCGCTGGATACGAGATAACCACCAACGTGGAAAACACCGATGCCGTTATCGTCAATACCTGCGGCTTTATTGAAAGTGCCAAGAGCGAGGCGATTGCCGAAATTCTGGAGTTGGCTGCATTGAAAGACGAAGGCAAGATCGGAAAAATTATTGTTACCGGCTGCCTTGCCCAGCGATATGCCGACGAGCTTCGTACCGAGCTGCCTGAGGTTGATGCAGTGGTAGGCTGCGGCAGCTACCACGAGATCGTTGGCGTTGTGGAGGATACCCTCAACGGAGAGAATCCCATTGCCATGGGTGACATTAACGCCGAACTGCCCGAGATTAGCCGTGTACTTACAACTCCCGAGTATTACGCATATCTCAAAATTGCCGAGGGCTGCGACAACCGCTGCTCCTACTGCGTGATTCCTTCTCTCCGTGGCCGTTATCGCAGCAGAAAGATGGAAGAAATCGTGGCGGAAGCCAGAGAACTGGCTCAGATGGGCGTTAAAGAGCTTATCGTTGTGGCGCAGGATACTAGCCGTTACGGTCTTGACCTTTACGGCGAGCGCAAGCTGGCAGAACTGCTTCCTCAGCTGTGTGCCATAGGCGGAATCAAATGGGTCAGAGTTCATTATATGTACCCCGATGAAATTTCCGATGAGCTTATCGACGTTCTGGCAACAGAGGAAAAGATCGTAAAGTATCTGGATATTCCAATCCAGCATGCCAACGATAAAATACTTAAAGCCATGAATCGTCGCGGCAGCAAGGAGGTTCTGGAGAACCTGTTCACCAAGCTGCGTCAGCGTATTCCCGGCCTTGTGCTGCGAACCAGCCTTATCTGTGGCCTGCCCGGCGAAGGTGAAGCAGAGTTCGAGGAGCTTTGCGACTTCCTGCGCAAGCATCGTCTTGAGCGTGTGGGAGTATTCGCATTCTCTCCCGAAGAGGGCACTCCCGCTGCCGAGATGGAACCCGGCTGCGACAGTGAGGAAGCTATGCGTCGAGTTGACATAATTACAGACATCCAATCCCGCATCATGGACGATTACAACGATGCAAGAATGGGTACTGTTATGGAAGTTATCTGCGAAGGCTTCGACCGTTATGCCGAGTGTTACTTCGGCCGCACCTATGCCGACTCTCCCGATGTTGACGGAAAGGTGTTCTTCACCTCCGAAGAAAAGCTCTATGAAGGTCAGTTTGTCAATGTACTGATAACAGATACTCTCGATGGTGATCTTGTGGGCGAAGCACAGATCGAGGAAGAAGAACAGGCAGAGGACTAAAATATGACTACAGCCAGTAAAATTACCGTTTTGCGGGTGCTGATGGTGCCGGTTTTTATGATCGTGCTGCTGTCGGATCTGCCTTATGCCAACTACATAGCTCTGGCAATTTTTATTATTGCCAGCGTTACTGACTTTGTGGATGGGTACATCGCAAGACACTATGACCAGATAACAGATTTCGGCAAATTCATAGATCCGCTGGCCGACAAGCTTTTGGTGTTTGCCGCATTGCTTATTTTCGTTCAAAGCGGACTCATGCCGGCATGGGCAGCCATGGTGATCCTGACCCGTGAGTTTGCTGTTACGGGACTGCGCCTTGTAGCCGTCGGTAAAAACAGAGTTATCGCTGCCGGTTTGTCCGGTAAGGTAAAGACATTTTCGTCTATGGTGTGTATTTGCATAATGCTGACAGACGTTGGACTTATTGCAATTGGCCCCATTGACCTGAACTGGATCTGCGTTGCTGTCATGGTGGTGACTACTGTCTGGTCAGGGGTTGAGTACTTTATCAAAAACAATGATGTTCTGGATTTGGGTTGACACAAAATTAACAATATGCTAAGATTGTTTCAGAATTGAATATACTGCAATGAAGGGAAAGAGTAACTCATTGAAACCGGACAGAGAAGGAACGTCGTTGGCTGGAAGCGTTCCTGCGGAGGACAGAGTGAAAGTGCGTCCCGGAGCAGATTTTTCGGCCGGATCTACCGGCAACAAGTGATAAATGAGAGTGGAACCGCGAGCGATTATGCCCGCCTCTTGCGAAAGCCGGAGGCGGGCTGTATTTATTTCAGTTAATAATTAATAATGAATAATTAATAGTTTCGGATGTTCGGATGCTGCGCATTACAATATTAATTATTAACTATTAATTATTAATTAGATACCCAACCATTTTGTTAAAACAACCATGTCTATATAAAGGAGCCTAATTATTTATGCAGATCTACAACAGTATGACCAACAAAAAAGAGGAATTTGTTCCCATCAGCCCCGGCGAAATCAAAATGTATGCCTGCGGCCCTACTGTATACAACTTTATTCATGTTGGCAACGGTCGCCAGATAGTTGCTTTCGACGTTATCCGCCGCTACCTTGAGTACCGTGGCTACAACGTCAAGTTTGTTCAGAACTTCACTGACGTGGACGACAAAATTATCAACCGTGCCAAAGAAGAAGGTATTACCTCCGAGGAGGTCGCCAAAAAGTATATCGAAGAGTATTTCACCGATGCCCACGGTCTGGGTGTCCGTGACGCCACTGTCCATCCCAAGGCAACAGAGACCATTGGCGAGATAATCGAAATGGTCAGCATCCTTGTGGAAAAGGGTCACGCTTATGAGGTTAATGGTGATGTATATTTCCGTGCTCACAGCTATCCTCAGTACGGCGGACTCTCCAAACTGCCTTTGGAAGATTTGGAAGCAGGCGCACGTGTTGACGTAAACGACATTAAAGAATCTCCTGCAGATTTTGCTCTGTGGAAGGCTGCCAAGCCCGGCGAGCCCTACTGGGAATCCCCCTGGGGCAAAGGCCGTCCCGGCTGGCACATTGAGTGCTCTGCCATGAGCGTCAAGCATCTTGGCAAAACCATCGATATTCATGGCGGGGGTCAGGACCTGACTTTCCCCCATCACGAAAACGAGATCGCCCAGTCCGAGTGCGCCAATGGCTGCAAGTTTGTCAACTACTGGGTACACAACGGCTTCCTTAGCGTTGACAATGTAAAAATGTCCAAGTCCCTGGGCAACTTTACCCTTATTCGTGACGCAGCTGCAGCCTATGGTTACGAAACTCTGCGTATGTTCCTCATTTCTGCCCATTACCGCAGCCCGTTGAACTACTCTGAGGATTCTCTCATTCAGGCAAAAGCTGCTCTCGACCGTCTGTACACTGCAAAAACCAACCTTGAATTCCTTATCAAGAACGGTGAAGACGGTTCCGATAACGGCAAAAAAGAACTGGACGTATATCGTGACAAGTTCATCGAAGCCATGGACGACGACTTTAATACTGCCGATGCAATCGGCGCACTGTTCGAAATGGTCAGAAAGATCAACACCATGACTGCCGAACAGCCTACTAAGGCTCTTGCCATGGCCTGTTATGACAGACTGATGGAACTGGCAGACATTCTGGGTATTCTCTCTGCCAAGGCTGAAGAGGAAAGCCTGGACGAAAAGGTCGAGGCCATGATTCAGGCTCGTCAGGAAGCAAGAAAGGCAAAGAATTTTGCTGAAGCTGACCGAATCAGAGACGAACTGAAAGCTATGAATATCATTCTTGAAGATACTCCTCAGGGTGTGAAATGGAAAAAGGCATAAAGCAAAACGACTTTTCTCAGGGGAGTATACCCCATAACATACTGTCGATCGGCGTTCCCATGATGATTGCCCAAGTGGTTAACATAATGTATAACATAGTGGATCGTATGTTTTTGGGACGTATGCCGGGTGTGGGCAGTCTTGCCCTCACCGGTGTGGGAATAACTCTGCCGCTTATAACACTGATTACCGCCTTCGCCCGTCTTTGCGGGCTGGGCGGTGTTCCCCTTTGTTCAATTCAGCGCGGCATGGGAAACGATGATGAGGCCGAGGCCATAATCGGACATTCCGTCACCATGTTGCTTATTGTCAGCGTTGTGATAACTGTTCTGGGCTTGATTTTCAAGGAACCACTGCTATACTTTTTTGGCGCCAGCGATGTTACCATCGTATATGCCATGGATTACATATCCATTTACCTTGTGGGCACACTGTTTGTTATGCTCAGCCTGGGACTTAACGGTTATATCAACTGTCAGGGTTTTGGCAAGGTGGGTATGTTTACCACCATGCTTGGCGCAATAGTTAACATAATATTAGATCCAATATTCATTTTCGCCCTTGATATGGGTGTCAGGGGAGCAGCTTTGGCAACAGTTATCGCCCAGTTTTTCTCAGCTGTTTGGGTAATGGTATTTCTGCTGGGCAAACGGACGCTGCTGCGTATCCGGCTTAAAAACATGGTGTTGGATATCAAAAGAGTGGGCAGAATACTTTCTATGGGAGCCATGGGTTTTTGCATGGCACTGACCAACAGCATTGTTCAGACCGTGGCCAACACCACACTGCAGCTTTTTGGCGGCGACCTCTATGTTGGCATTATGACCATCATCAGCTCTGTGCGTGAGGTGTTTATGCTGCCTATGCAGGGCATTTCCGGCGGTGCGGAACCTGTTATCGGATACAACTACGGAGCAAGGGAATATCGCAGAGTCCGGGAAGGCATACGGTTTATGCTTGTCACCGGATTGGTGTTTGCTTCTGTGGTAACGGTTATAGCGCTTGTGTTCCCTGAACTTCTGATAAAGATTTATAACAGTGAAGAACAGATGCTTGCTGCCGGCGTTCCTGCCATGAGGCTGTATTTCTGTGCGTTTTTTATGATGGGGCTGCAAATTGGCGGTCAGTCGGCCTTTGTGTCTCTTGGCAGATCGAAGCACGCAATCTTCTTCTCCATGCTCAGAAAAACTTTTATTGTTGCGCCCCTTACGCTTATTCTCCCAAGGATTGGATTTGGGGTTGACGGCGTATTTATTGCTGAGCTTGTTTCCGATGTGGTAGGCAGCACCGCATGTGCAGTTACCATGTACTTTACCGTTTGGCGTGAAATGAAGTCTCTTGAACGTCAAACAGCAGAGGAGTTATCAGTATGAGAATAATGGTCATCGATGGCAACAGTATCATAAACCGTGCGTTTTACGGAATTCGTCTGCTTTCCACAAGAGATGGACTATACACCAACGCAGTCTACGGTTTTTTAACCATCATGCACCGCATTATCGACGAGTATAAGCCTGACGGTATTTGCGTGACCTTCGATCGCAGAGAACCAACATTTCGCCATCAGCGTTACGAGGGATATAAAGCTACCCGCAGCGGCATGCCTGATGAACTGGCAGTTCAGATGCCAGTGATGAAGCAGGTGCTTACTGCTCTCGGCATACCCATTTATGAACTGCCGGGTTATGAGGCGGATGACCTTATCGGCACTATCAGCCGCAGATGCGAGCAGTCGGGATACGAGTGCGTTGCGGTCACCGGCGATCGTGACAGTCTGCAGCTCATTACCGACAAAACCTCCGTTTTGCTGGTGCGGACCAAGGGCAGCCAGACACTGACTGAGATGTATGACCCACAGCGGTTTACGGAGGAGTACGGTTTTGCTCCCGATGGTTTGATCGATCTGAAAGCCCTTATGGGCGACAGTTCCGACAATATTCCCGGTGTTCCCGGTGTGGGTGAAAAAACAGCCAAAGACCTTATGGTCAAGTTCGGTTCGCTGAACGCTGTTTATGACAATATCAACAGTGCAGACATCAAAGATTCTGTTCGCAAAAAGCTCACTGCCGGTAAAGACAGCGCATATATGTCCTACGAACTGGCAGAGATATGCCTGGAAGCTCCCATGGAATTCAATGCTGATGACACTGTGTCTCGAACTATCGACAGAAAAGCTCTGTACGAGCTTTTCATGCAGCTGGAATTTTCCAAGATGATAGAAAAATACGGTCTTTGCGCTGATGATGCTCAGTGCGAAGATACGGAAACCTACACCGCTGAGATAGTGTCCGAAGATATCCAAAGCCCTCAGCGTGCGGCTGAACTTTTGACAGAGCTTGAGAAGCTGGACTCCGTTTCTGTGCTGACAACTCCCGATTTAGAAGCGGTGGCACTGTGTCATGATTGCAATTTGTGGTTTGTTTTTGCAGAAAACCTGGCAAATGAGTATGAAAAGTTCCTGTCTGAGCTTTTCTCTATCCGCATTAAAAAGAACGCGTATGATGTAAAGCATCTTATGGGTCAGCTGTTGAAAAAGGGGCTGCCCACAGACGGATTTGTTTTTGATACAGCTTTGGCGGCATATCTTCTGGATCCTGCTGCCAACAGTTACAGCCTTGAAAAGCTGGCAATGTCATATTTCAAAACCGAGATCCCTGCTGAAAAGGATTACACTCAGGAGGAAGCGTCCTCGCTGCTGGCAGACAGAACAGTTATGCTGAAGGCATTTTCCACCCATGTTGGAATTATTGATCTTCTTGCCGGAGAACTCAAACCCAGACTGGAGCAGGAAGGCATGCTTCAGCTGTTTGAATCCATTGAAATGCCCCTTTGTAAGGTCCTTGCAGAAATGGAATATGAGGGAGTTCTGGTTGACAGAGCGGAGCTTATTACCTTTGGTCAGGCGTTGTCGATTCGTATTGATGACCTGCAGAACGCTATCTGGGAACACGCCGGTGGAAGTTTTAACATCAATTCCACCAAGCAGCTGGGTACTGTTTTGTTTGAGGATCTTGGACTGCCGCCTGTTAAGAAAACAAAGACCGGTTATTCAACCAATGTGGACGTGCTGAACAAGCTCAAGGGCAAACACCCCATAATCGAGCTTATCCTCGAGTATCGAACCCTTACCAAACTGAAGTCCACATACGCAGACGGTTTGCTGAAAGTTATCAGCGATGATGGTCGTATCCACACCAACTTCAACATGACAGCAACAGCAACAGGACGCCTCAGTTCTACCGAGCCTAATCTGCAGAATATTCCCGTTCGAACTGAGCTTGGTGCTGAACTGAGAAAGATGTTTGTTGCAGCACCCGGTAAGGTGCTTGTTGACGCCGACTATTCTCAGATAGAGCTGCGTGTGCTGGCTCATATTTCAGACGATGAGCATATGATAGCTGCATTCAATTCCGGTGAGGATATCCACAGAGCAACTGCTGCACAGGTATTCGGAGTTGATCCCGAAGAAGTTACAGCCGACATGAGAAGAAGTGCCAAGGCTGTAAACTTCGGCATTGTCTACGGCATTTCGGAGTTTTCTCTGTCTGAAGATCTGGGTGTGACCTTTGGTGAAGCAAAGAAGTATATTGAGAGCTATCTTCAAAACTACTCCGGTGTAGCTTCTTTTATGAAAAATGTTGTGTCAGATGCCAAAGAGACAGGTTACGTTTCCACCCTCTTTGGCCGCAAACGCTGGCTGCCCGAGCTTAAGTCCGGCAACTTCAACATCAGAAGTGCAGCAGAACGCATGGCGATGAACAGCCCCATTCAGGGCACAGCTGCCGACATCATCAAGCTTGCCATGATAAGGGTACATTCGGCACTTAAAAAACAGGGTCTGAAAGCAAAACTTGTGCTACAGGTCCACGACGAACTTATCATTGAAGCTCCTGCGGAAGAAGCGGCTGCGGTGATGGAGATCCTTACTGAGCAGATGAGCAAGGTTGCTGAGCTTAAAGCACCCCTTGTGGCGGAAGCTAAAACCGGCAGAAGCTGGTATGACGCAAAATAAGTTAACATAATCTGGTAATTTATATGAAGAGAATTCTATTTGTATGTGCAGGGAATACCTGCCGCAGCCCGATGGCAGAGGCTGTGTTCAATGAATTGGCACCTCAGCTTCCTGTTGCTGCTGCGGCATTTTCCGCCGGTGTGGCTGTATATGCTCCAAGCCCGGCATCAGCTTTGGCTGTTCAGACCATGGACAACTATGGAGTTGACATAACAAAACACATTTCACGGCAGCTGACGGCGGAGATAATTGAGCAGGCAGATGCGGTATACTGCATGACCGATTCCGTTCTGTCGGCTGTCAAGGCAATGTTTCCTCAATATACCGGAACATTGGAACTGTTGGATAATGATGGTATAGCAGACCCTTACGGCGGCACTGCAAACGACTATGATCTGGCTGCAGTTCAGATAATCTCTGCCGTAAAAAAACTGCTGCTTGATATGAAGGAACAGGAAAATGGTTAACATAACGCAAATGCTCGCTGAGCATAGTTCCCAGCTGGCAGAAATTGAAAAACTGTGTTTTTCCACGCCTTGGTCAGAAAAGCAGATACTTGACGAATTGGAAAATCCTCTTGCAGCTTATTTTGTGGCTCTGGACGGGGATGTGGTTGCAGGTTATATCGGCAGCCAAACGGTGCTTGGTGAAGCCTGCGTGATGAACGTAGCGGTTCACCCAAACTATCGGGGCAGGGGTGTATCAACTTTATTGATGCAGGCACTTGTAGACCACTGTAAAGCCACAGAATGTACTCTTCTGACGCTTGAGGTTCGTGAAAGTAACGAGCCTGCGTTGGGGCTTTACCGCTCTTTTGGTTTCGAAGTGCTTGGAAAACGCAGAAACTATTACACCGAGCCTAAAGAGGACGCACTTATAATGACACTGCTGTTCAAGGAGGAACATCAATGAACATACTTGCTATTGAAAGCTCCTGCGACGAAACAGCCGTAGCTGTTGTTAAAGACGGCAGAACTGTGCTGTCGGACGCAATTCTCTCTCAGGCAGACATGCACGAGATTTACGGCGGAGTTGTGCCCGAAATAGCTTCCCGAAAGCACGTTGAAGCCATATATTCGCTGGCAGATACGGCTCTTTCTCAGGCTGGAATTACAAAAAAAGACATAGATGCCATCGCAGTCACCTATGCGCCCGGCCTCATCGGTGCGCTTCTGGTGGGCGTGGGATTTGCTAAAGCAGCGGCACTGGCTATGGATCTGCCGCTGATACCCGTACACCATATCCGTGGACACATTGCAGCCAACTATATCGCTTTCCCGGACCTTGAACCTCCTTTTCTTGCGCTGGTGGTGTCCGGAGGTCACAGCCTGATAGTGGACGTTCAGGATTACACCAAAATGAAGGTCATGGGAAGCACCCGTGACGACGCTGCAGGTGAATGTTTCGACAAGGTTGCCCGTGTCATGGGTATGGGATATCCCGGCGGAAAAGCTCTTGACGCTCTTGCAAAATCCGGTGATGAAACAAAATATGTTTTGCCCAGGAGCAAAATTGATGGTGCACCGCTCGATATGTCTTTTTCCGGACTAAAAACAGCTGTGTTGAATATTCTGCACAATGCTTCCCAAAAGGGTGAGCAGGTAGACGAGCCTTCGCTGTGTGCATCGTTTCAGGCTGCTGTCAGCGACACCCTTGTGCCAAGAACCATGGAAGCGCTGAAGCAGACCGGCTACAAAAAGCTGGTTATTGCAGGCGGTGTTGCTGCCAACTCCCGCATCCGTGGTGACTTTGAGGCTGCCACAGCCCGAATGGGTGCAGTTCTTTATGCTCCGCCATTGAGCCTCTGCGGAGACAACGGTGCTATGATAGGCGCACAGGCTTACTATGAGTATTTGGCGGGAAACCTTGCCGGGCCGGAGCTGAACGCTATCGCAACATTGAGTGTAGAAAAATAATCAAACAGGTGTTGAACGCACAGCCGCGTTTAACACCTGTTTTTATCTTGTGCAATTCCGGAATCTATTCCTGCAAAAAACCGGTGAATAATATTCAATTTGGCACATTATTCCAACAAGTTGCTTTATGTAAACAAAATTCGATATAGCAGAATTCCACTGAATTGGCTTTCAGCGCTTTACAAAAAAAGGGAAAAACTCAAAAAGTTACGAAATATAAGGTAAAATAGCGTGTGGAAAACTCTGTGGAAAATGTGTATAACTGTCCGTATTGATAGTTATTTTTAATAATTATGTAAACATAAATATTTGAATCACATTCAGATTCCAACCGGGAATGGTCACAAATTGCATCACGATTGGACAAGTAGAACATTGCGTTGCCGTGTATGATAAACAGAAGCTTGCAGGGAATGTCGGAATATGCTGAATGTATGCAGGAAGGATTTGAAACTTTCCAATCATTAGAGTTCGTCATTACGAATTGTATTCAATAGTTGGTTTGATGAAACAATTGTTGATCACGGACAGGCAAAATTCGATTGACTTGAAATTGGGGTTATGATAAAATATCCAGGCAGATGCTAGTATAGCTCAGTTGGTAGAGCAGCTGATTCGTAATCAGCAGGTCGCGTGTTCAAGTCACGTTACTAGCTCCAAAAATAAAGCCGGTTTTTTAAAACCGGCTTTATTTTTGGACTTCGGTCAGAGAAAGATCAGCAAAGCTGACCTTGCTGACCTCGTACCATTTTACATTTTACGGCGGAAGTGAATTCTGCCTATGAAAATTGAATTGGCGCGCCAATCGGCGCGGCTGCCAGAAGTCAGCTGTTTTCGTTGCGGATGACCTATCGTTCGCGACAACTTTTTTAAAATATAATGACGGTGAAACAAGATGGAAAACTCAAAAATCCTTGAATATATCGCACCATGTTCGTTGTGCTGCTATACATGCTCGGCTAAACAGGGCGGTGTTATAGAGGAAACGGCGAAAAAGCTGCTGCACTATTTTGAAGGCTACTACGAATTCAACCGAGATACCCTGCCGCAGGAGTTTCAAACCTACACGGAAAAGACAAAGCGCATGACCGACAGACTGGCAAAATACACCACCAGAATGTGCGCAGGCTGCCGCAGCGGTGAGCATGGCAAATGCTGTATCAAGGGTTGTTTCATCAATGAATGTGCCATCAGCCACGGCGTGGAATTCTGTGCCGATTGCACTGAATTCACCTGCAATAAAGTCAATGAGGAAGTGTTCAGCCCCATTGTTTTGGCTGCATGGGAAAAAGGCAACCAGCGTATCCGTGAAGTTGGAATCGAGCAGTATTGCGAGGAAGCCATAGCAACGCCCCATTATTTGGCGTATAAGGATAGGAAAGAATGAAAGACAACGCAAACAATCTGCCGGTTTTTGAAAACATTGATCGAAGGATCAGGTATTTTGAATTTCGCTTGCAGCGGTGTCTTGAAGATATACCAGAGTATGAACTTCCGGTCGGATACCATTTTGAATTCTATCAAGATGGTGACCGTGATGCATGGATTGAGATTGAACGAAGTGCCAAAGAATTAAGAAACTATGAACAGGGTGTTGAGGTATGGGAACGGTATTATGGCAGAAATGAAGCGGAACTATATGACCGCTTGATTTTTCTTGTAACAGATTCTGGAGAAAAGATTGGTACGGCAACGGCTTATTATGACGTCATTGGAAAAGACAATTCCGGTGACGGTTGGCTGCATTGGGTGGCGATAAAAAGGGAGTATCAGGGACTTGGATTGTCTAA
Source organism: Oscillospiraceae bacterium (assembly GCA_015068245.1). Classification (GTDB taxonomy): domain Bacteria; phylum Bacillota; class Clostridia; order Oscillospirales; family Oscillospiraceae; genus SIG469. The sequence continues at coordinate 35,240 of SVKU01000005.1, read as the reverse complement.
GCCAATGATATCTTATGTGTTAAATCAGCTGAAAACACTGGGATATACAAAAGCGATAATTCCCACGCAGACAACGACTTGGGTCGCTTGCAAGATTTATTTGGATTTTGGATTCAGACCAACGAAAGATAATGCCGAAGAAAGTCGAGATGGATATCGGATATTGAAGCGACTCACGAATCATCCTGCTTTAGCAGAGTTTGATGCAGCTGAAGATGATGAGGTGTTGAGGTAATTAGGCTCGATTTGATTGTGTTACTTTTCTGTTGTGCGACAGAAAAGTAACCAAAAGAACGCACTAAAGGGCGGGGGTTTCGATTCCCCCGCCCTTTAGAATCCCACCCCTAAAACGACCAAAGAGGGGGCTTGCGAGCCCCCTCTATTGGATACTCCCCCGATGGGGATGTTCTAACAAAGAAAATCCAAATCATGTAACAAATTTTGCAATGTCACATTATAATTAGACCAATGTCCGGCTGGACAAGGAGGAGGATCCAATGGGGGAACCAATGGTTCCCCCTTGGTCGTTTTAAGGATTGGGGGTTCCAAAGGGGGAAAGGAAAATCGAAATCCATTTCCCCCTTTGTGGCCTTTGCATGCTTTCTGACATCAGAAAGTATGGTCGCCGGCAGGCATGAAAAGATCCTTCGGTCGCTTTTCCGTTTTGCAATACAGGCTCTGCTTTGGGTAAACTTTGAGATTGGTCGGGTCAGCGAGGCTGACCCCTTACATAAGTGCTATCGCAGAGGAAACCCATTTTGACAGCAAAAACATCCCGGATGAAATCATCCGGGATGTTTTGCGTCTAATCAGGGATTAGAATTCGCCTTCAACACCTTCAGCGTTTTCGCTGGTGATGTTGGTAACGGTGATGTACTTGTAGTAATCGCCAACTTCTTCGCCGGCAACGATGGAATCCAGAGCGGAAGCTACGATGTCAGCAGTTTCAAGAGTGGTGTAATGAGCGGTCAGGGTCATCTTGCCTTCCTTGATGGCGGTAAGAGCTTCCTTCTGGCCGGTGATGGAGTAAACCTGAACGTCGGTCATGCCGGCTTCCTGCAGAGCGTTTACGCCGCCGAGGGTAAGGTCGTCGTCGTAACCGAGCAGAGCGTCGATGTCGTCACCATAGGTGGCGATGAAATCTTCCATCATAGCCTGAGCGTCGGCACGGGAAGAGAATGCCCATGCTACGTCGCCGAGGATCTCGTAGTTGGAGTTTGCAGCGATGCAGTCTTCAACACCCTGGTTACGGGCAATGTAGTCAGACTGTACGGGAACACCGCCGATACGGACAAGCTTCAGACCGGCGTCCTTGCCGTTGGCATCGATGAAAGCCTGAGCGAGGTTGTAACCCAGCTGATAGTTGTCGGGACCGACATAGCATTCAACGGAGGACTGAGCGGTGCTTACGTCAGTCCATACGCAAACGCAGGGGATACCGGCTTCTTCAACTCTCTTTACCCAGTCGTCAGCGAGGACGGGGTCAGCGGGGAAGAGAACCAGAACGTCGGGTTCCTGGTCGATCAGCTGATCGATCTGTTCGGACTGCTTTTCAGCGTCGCCTTCGGCTGCCAGAGAGATGAATTCCCAGCCGCGTTCGTCGCATTCAGCCTTGATGTTGTCGTGCAGGGACTGGGGCAGAACTGCGATGGAGTAAGCGATGGCGGAATAAGCGATGGTGATGTCTTCAGCAGGAGCTGCAGCTTCTGCTTCCTGCTCAGCGGGAGCTTCTTCAGTGGCGCCGCAGGCAGCCAGGCAGAGGCACATCACGAGAGCGAGGAGAAGTGCGATAAGCTTTTTCATGGTGTGTTTTCCTTTCGAGTTTTAGTAATATGTGAACCCTTACGGGTAATCACTGAAATAAAATTTAATTCTCTTTTTTCAAAGTGGTAAAGCGGTCGATAATAAGCACGCCCACCAGCATTGCGCCGGAAACAAAGTCTACCCACGCTGCGGGGATCAGCATCAGGTTCATGCCTGTGGAGATAATACGCATAATGAGAATACCCAGAAGCACATTGACCATGGTGCCTTTGCCGCCGGCCATCTTTATGCCGCCTATAACACAGGCGGAGATGGCAAATACGTCACGGCCTTCACCCTGAGTATAAACTGCCGCACCGGACTTGGAAGCAAAGAACATACCTGCAATACCGCAGCAGATGCCGCAAAGAACGTATGCCCAGAACTGAACACGGCTTATGTTGATGCCTGCAAGCTGACCGGCTTCGGCGTTGTCGCCGGAAATGTACAGGCTGACGCCGAATTTGGTTTTACGCAGCACAAAGAACAGAATAACCAGTGCCGCAATAAAGATGATAACGGTCAGAGCAAGGAACTCGCTGCCGAAAAACTCTACGCCGGCTATGCTTTCTTTCAGTGTGTTGCGAAGTTCACCTTCGGGATAGAAAGAACCGTCTTTGGTGAAAAAGTAAACAAAGCCTTTGTAAATATAGTTGGTGGCAATTGTTGCTATCAGCGGGCTGATGCCAAGTTTTGTAACAGCCATACCGTTGATGGCACCCATCAGGGCACCGGACAGGATTGCTGCTGCGCAGGCAAGGGGAAGGCTGCCGGTACTGTCCAGCACAACCACGGTAATAACAGATGCGGCTGCCAGCTGGAAACCGACCGACAGGTCAATATTGCCTGTTATCATTACCAACGCCAGACCGATGGCTATAAAGCCGTAAAGGCTGGCTTCAACAACTATGGTATCATAGTTCTTGGTGAACTTGCCTACGAAAAAGGTTGCGAAGATAAGCAGCAGCAGGAAGATAACGATGGAGTTATAGCTAAGCAGGAAGCGTTTGACGCTGCCGGCGTTTACTTTGCTTTTCTTGATTTCCAAATCGAGATCCCCCTTTCACTGAAAACGTCAGATGCCAGGGCAACAAGAAGTATTACGCCCATGACGATCCACTGGATATACTGGTCGAATCCAAGGAAAGTAAAGCCCGAGGATGCGAAGCCTATGAACAGGAAGCCAATGACGGAACCCCAGATGGAGCCTTTTCCGCCAAGAACGCTGGTGCCGCCAAGAACGACAGCCAGAATGATGTCCATTTCCTTGCCGGCCGCTGCCTGAGGGTTGGCGGAAACGGAACGGGCGATAAGCACAACCGCTGCCAATGCGCAGCACAGACCGCAAAGAATATAGGTGATGCAGATATCTCTGCCGGATTTGATACCGGAGAAGCGTGCAGCTGTGGGGTTGGCACCAATGGCGTAAAGTCGCTGACCAAAGATGGTGCGCTTCGATACAAAAGCGAAAATGAGAACCACGACCAGCATGATAACAACGGGGATTGGCAGTACGCCAAAAAGAGAACCGGAACCTATCCAGTCAAAAAGGGCTGAGTCGCCGCGTACAGTGTGACCGGACACCAGTATCAGTGCCAGCGCACCATACATGGATGAGGTGCCAAGGGTGGTTATGAAAGAATTGAGTTTAAGTCCGCTGACAAACAGACCGTTTACAAGACCGAGCAGGAAACCGAGAGCCAAAGTGGCAGGTATTGCCAGGTTGCCCATGGTTTTACTCATCTGTGCACAAAGTACGGTGAGCAGGGTCAGCTGAGAGCCAACGGAAAGGTCGATGTTGCCGGTGATGATAACAAGAGTCATGCCGCAGGCGATGATGCCGATATAGGTCTGCTGGCGGAAAATCTGGATAATATTCGTCCATGTCAGAAACTGACCGCCTGTTATCCGGGGAGCGAGGATGGAAACGAGAATTATGAAAGCTACAAGAGCCAGAAAAACGCCGCTTCCGTTCAGGGACATGAACTTGCTCCAATAGCTTTTAAAGCTTTTCTTTTCACTCACTGTGCGTCACCTCCTGCAACGGTTTTGCCAAGAGCAGCAGCAAGGATAGTTTCGGTGCTTGTGCCTTTGGTGGGGAAACTTGCGGTGAGTTTGCCTTCACATATGGTAATGACACGGTCGCAGATACCCATGATTTCTTCAATTTCGGAGGAAACCACGATAACAGCAACGCCCTGTTGGGCAAGTTCTGAGATCAAACCATATATCTCGGATTTGGAGCCGACGTCGATACCTCTTGTGGGTTCGTCAACAATAAGAACCTTGGGATCGGTCATAAGCCATTTTGCCAGAACAACTTTCTGCTGGTTGCCGCCGGAAAGGTTTCCTGCCAACTGGTTGACCGAAGGTGTTTTAATGGAGATGGTGTTAACGTATTCGCTGGCCAGAGATGCCTGAGTCTTGCGGTTGATAACACCCATTGAGCTTATCTTTGGCAGCTTAACAAGGGTCATGTTCAGAAGAATTGAAAGCCTGAGCATAAGACCTTCTTTTTTTCTGTCTTCGGTACAGAAACCCATGCCGCTGTCGATCGACAGGGCAGGATTGCCGGATTTAAGCTTTTTGCCGTCCAATATAACTTCACCGGAATTGTACTTATCAACACCAAATACGGCGCGCATGATTTCGGAACGGCCTGCACCGACCAGACCAAAGAAACCGAGAACTTCACCTTTGTTGACAGAGAAGGAAATGTCGGAAAACACGCTTTCACGGGAGAGGTTATGTACCTCCAGAACAGCGTCACCCTGCTGAGCGGGAGTTTTCTGGTACAGGTTTTCAAGGCTTCGACCGATCATGTGGGCGATAAGTTCGTCCTGAGTGGTGTCTTCCTTGTTCATGGTGATAATGTTCTGACCGTCGCGGATAACGGTTATGCGGTCAGCCAGATACATGACCTCGTCCAGCTTGTGGGATATGTACACGATGGCAATGTTCTTGGACTGCAGCTTTTTGATGAGTTTGAAAAGGGTATCTGTTTCCTTCTCGCTGAGGGACGAGGTGGGTTCATCCATGATGATGCAGCGGGCATTACGGGTCAACGCTCTGCCTATTTCGATCATCTGCTGCTGACCTACGGAAAGGTCGCCTGCGATAGTTTTTGGAGTGATGGAAGAATCTACCTCCAGTTCCGCAAGGATCTCTGCGGTTTTCGCATACAGCGTTTTGTGGTCTATAAGACCGCCTTTGGTGGGGAGATTGCCGATAAAAAGATTTTGTGCAACATCAAGCTGAGGGGCAATGGAAAGCTCCTGGTATACGCAGGATACACCCAGAGCGATACCCTCATTGGTAGAGCTGATGTCGACAGAAGTGCCGTCGATGAGATACTCACCGCCGTCTTGCTTGTGAGCGCCGGTCATGACCTTGATCAGGGTTGATTTTCCCGCACCGTTCTCACCGCAAAGGGCGTGAACTTCGCCTTCGCGAATGTCGAAATTGACGTCTGACAGGGCTATGACGCCGGGAAAAACCTTGGTTATACCGTGAAGCTCGATAAAGGTTTTGGCTTCCATATCAGGCCTCCGTTCATTAAATGCCTTTAGTAAAAAACATTATACATCAAAAAAAACGTATATTCAATAGCGTTTAGATTTGCAAATAATCAAATATATTACAATAACTAATTAATAAATGTAAAAGACAAGTTTTTTTCTGAAAAATCACTGTTGACAACACCCAAACCATGTGATAGAATACTCGGGTAAATGAAGAAGGAGCTGTGGCACCTCACCTCCGGCTAACGCTAAGGGGTCAATAACAAGCCGACCGCATGGCGGTCTTGCTTTGCTGTTATTGCGCGGGTGCCTGGCACACGCGTTTTTTTGTGCGCTGACGCACAGACCAATTTGGAGGTGCTTAGTATCAGTAAACAGGACCATCAGATCAATGAAGAGATCCGCGACAAGGAAGTCAGAGTAATAGACAGTGCCGGTCAGCAGCTGGGAGTCATGTCTTCTCAGGAAGCACTCAAGCTGGCTGAAGAGCAGGATCTGGACCTTGTTAAGATCGCTCCCGGAGCAAATCCGCCGGTTTGCAAGATCATGGACTATGGCAAATTCCGCTTCGAACAGGCCAAAAAGGAAAAAGAAGCCCGGAAGAACCAGAAGGTTGTTGAAGTTAAGGAGATCAGAATGTCTCCCGGTATCGACACCAACGACTTTAATGTCAAACTTAAGAACGCTCAGAAGTTCCTCGCCGATGGCGACAGAGTAAAAGTCACTGTGCGTTTCCGTGGCCGTGAGATGGCTCATACCAATATCGGTGAGCAGCTGCTCGTCAAGTTTGGCCAGGAGTGTTCTCAGATCGCAACCGTCGAAAAAAATCCCAAGCTGGATGGACGTCATATGACCATGTTCCTGTCCCCAAAGGCTACTAAGAACCAGAAAGACTAATAAATTTCAGCAAAAGCTGTTACGGAAGGAGTTCACATCATGCCCAAGATCAAAACCCACAGTGGCGCGAAAAAGAGATTCAATCTCACCAAGACCGGTAAGGTCAAAAGAGCCCAGGCTTATAAGAGCCACATCCTTACCAAGAAAGACAGAAAACGTAAAAGAGGCCTCCGTCAGGGAGTTTATGCCGATGTTACCAACACCGCTGCTATCAAGCAGATGATCCCTTACAAATAATCGAGGACTACCCTCAGTATAAATAGGAGGCAATAAAATGGCAAGAGTCAAAGGCGCAATGATGACGCGCAAAAGAAGAAATAAAACCCTGAAAATGGCCAAAGGCTATTGGGGTGCAAAATCCAAGCATTTTAAGATGGCCAAACAGGCCGTTTATAAATCCGGCACTTACGCATATGTTGGCCGTAAGCTGAAGAAGAGAGATTACCGCCGTCTGTGGATCACCCGTATCTCCGCTGCAGTAGCTCCCTACGGCATCAACTACTCCCGTTTCATGTATGGTCTGAAGCAGGCCGGTGTTGACATGAACCGTAAGATGATCTCCGAACTGGCTATCAACGAGCCAGAAGCTTTCGCAGCTCTGGTTGAGACTGCCAAGAAGGCTATTGCTTAATTTGGACAATGCAAGCCCTCTGCAACCGCAGAGGGCTTGAGTTTTATATTTTTCTATGAATATTCACTACACTTTACCACAGCAGTCAGAAGCCAAACGGTTGTCTGTAGTGCTGATGAAACAACTTAATATATCCAACTCAATGATTAAAAAACTGAAGGCGGAAAGCCTTGTTATGGTTAATGGAGAGGCCAGATATATGAATGCTGTCGTGTCTCCCGGAGATGAGATAACGGTGCGCCTGCCCGACGAAGCACCGCCGGAATACCCTGTGGAAAAAGGCAACCTCACCGTATTGTACGAGGACGAGTTGTTTATAGCGGTGGATAAACCGGCGGGAATATTGGTTCACCCGTCACGCAGCAGGTTTTCGGGAACTCTGACCAACTTTGTATCAGGATACCTTGATGGCATGGCTGTTCATGTTGTAACAAGACTGGACAGAGATACAAGAGGAGTAACACTTTTTGCTAAGAATTCATATGCCCGGGCATTGATGGGGCAGATAGAAATGGAAAAGATATATTCCGGGATAACCTGCGGTGAGATGAAACAGCGAAGTGGGGAAATAGACCTGCCAATAGCCAGAGTTGACCCGGCTTCAATGTATAGAGTGGTGCGCGAGGACGGCCAAAATGCAGTTACTGAGTATAAAGTGGTGAAAAGTCTCTGGTTTCTGGGCGAAAAACTCAATGTTGTGCAGTTTAGACTGAGAACCGGCAGGACCCATCAAATACGTGTACACTGTCAGGCGATGGGGTGGCCGCTTTTAGGTGATCCTATGTACTGTTCCCCGGAGACTCAAGTACTGAACGAAGAACTTGGATTGGCAGAACAGGAACTTACGGCAAAAAAGCTGACCTTTAACCACCCTGTAACAGGAGAAAAAGTTGATATCCTGTCGAATTATTGTTGACAAGCATTCTGATATTATGTAAAGTAATATGAGAACATTTTACAGGAGAAATCTAACATGAAAAAGACTATTGCAATGCTTGTCGCAGTGTTTTTGCTGCTGCTGACGATGTGTGCCTGCTCGAATAATGAGTCGGAAGAAGCAGTCTCTCCCGCACCGGAAACTACGCCCGAACAGATCGTTGAAGAATCTGTTCAGCCTGAGACCAACGATTTTGTTGTGGTTGTTGGCGAACCTGAGGAAGAGCCTGTTCAGGCGGAGGATATCCAACCATCAGCGGAACCCGAAGTGCCTGTTGAAGAGCCGGAAGAGGAACCTGTTGAACCTCCTCACGAGCACATTGGCGTAGGTATTACTGTGACTTACAAAGATGAGCCTGCCGATATCGGCTGCATGTTCTATGAGAATGGCCGTATCTACATCAGCCGCAGTGAGATCGAAGAAGCTACCGGCAAAACTCCCAATGGCGAGGAAGCATATCTTCCCGAAATCGACGGCTGCATTTCAATGGCGGATATTTCACTGCAGTATGACATTTCCATGTCATGCGATGCGGTTAATAAAGTCATCAAACTGTATGATGCCAAGCCTGTTGAATACCGTGGAACTGCCGGAGAAACCAAAGGCTACATTCGTCTTGAGGACGTTATGGCAGACGGTGCATATAATGACGGCGTTTACTATTATGATGCCACATATTCAAGCTATAACCTGGAAAAGTTTCGTTCCATGGGCGAATACCTTTCAAGCCGCGGACACAAGTTCTACATAGCATGGATACCCGTTTACGTTGACCCCACAAGAGGCGTGGTGAACAACGTGATAGAAAACGAATGCCTGTACAATGCAGACTTTATTTACAGTCTTGACTGGCTCCGTATTCATGGCGGCAGCATCGTACTCCACGGCTACACCCACCAACAGTTTGATACCATCAGCAGTGTCGGCAACGAATTTGGCGGTGATACCGAATATACCGTTGAGCAGATGGGAGAACGAATGGACAAGGCCATTGAAATGGCTAAAATACTCGGTTATGAGCATGATATCTTTGAGTTCCCCCACTATGCTCTTATCGAGAGTTCCAGAGCTCTTGCAGAAGAGAAATTCGATGTCATTTATCAGTACGGCCCGGCGGTTTCAGCTCAGATTGAAACTGTTGAACGTGACGGGAAGACCGTAAGATATGTACCAACCCCTCCTGACTATGTTTACAGTGCTTACGACACCACGATTTGGGATCGTCTTGAATATGCCCACAATAACGGACAGCTTATGAGTCTGTTCTTCCACCCCACGATAGACTTTAACTATTGCGGCATGAGAACAGAGGACGGTGTTCACTACTGGACTTATGACGAAGAGAACGGCTTCCTGCCCAGAATTCTGGATACTATTGAAGGATTTGGCGACGGTTACGCTTTCTCCCATCTTGATTGACATACAACATAATTTGGTATATCATGGAAATCAGATTATTACGGATGGAGTGTGACAAGTGAAAAGAGTAATTTGTTTGCTGCTTGTTCTGCTTATGATGCCTGTCGCTGCGTTTGCTGCGTTCGACAGCGCAGAGGCTGCACAGGCAAAGATAGACGAATACATGGCATCCCTGCCTATGGACGAGGAAGATGAGTCCGGTCAGGCGCAGGTGTATCCCGAAGCCTTTGGCGGCATGTATGTTGACGAAAGCAACAATATTGTTGTTTGCCTGACAGAGGATACCCCGGAAAACAGGCAGGAATACATCGACTTTTTCGGTTCTGATGACGGATTGGTCTGGGAAGTGGTTGAACTTCCGTATTCCACACTGATGCAGTATTATATCACCATCGGTGCCCGCCATGTTTCAACACAGTATGTTATAATAAATCTGTACAAGACCAAGCGCTATGAAATTAATCCCGCAGAAAACCGTGTTGATGTTTATATGTTTGCGGAACCCGATACTCTGGAGGAAATACTTGAATACTTCAGTACTTTGGGGTTTGGTGACGGCGTTTATATTTACTTTGTCGATGAGGAAGACACCGAGGTTCTGAAGAATCAGGATCAAGTCTATGCCGAGATAGAAGAAAAGAAAGCAAATGCCACACCGGAGCCGGAGCCTGAACCCAGTGCTACCGTTGCCGAGGAACTGGAGGAAAGCGGTTTCAGCTTTGCAAAGGTTGTTGTACCTCTTATTGTTGTTGTGGTACTGGTAGGCGGATGGTTTGTTATCGGCAAGCTCCGTGCAGGAAAGAAAGACCTCAGCGAGATAGACGAATTCAGCGACGAATTTAAATGAAACAGATAAAAAAACTGCCGTTCCGGAAACTCTTCCGGAACGGCAGTTTTTGTTATGTATTTGGTTAATCTTCCAGAGCAACAGCTTCGTCGAAGAGCTGCTCAACGTCTTTGCCGGGAGCCTTGCTGAGCTTGGAAACAATTACAGCGGCAACCAGACCGGCAATGAAACCGGGGATAATCTCATAGATTCCGGTACCGGCAAGGAAAGCAAGCCACAGAATATCAACTGCAGCGCCTGCAATGATGCCTGCAACAGCACCGCCGAAAGTGAAGCGTTTCCAGAACAGGGACAGCATAATGGCAGGGCCAAATGCTGCGCCGAATACGCCCCAGGCATTGGAAACCAGATCCATGATGGAGCCGGCATTGGGGTTGGAAGCGATGATAACGGCTACGATTGCGATTATGAGAACAACGATACGTCCTGCCCAAAGCATTTCTTTGTCGGAGGACTGGTTTTTACGGATAACGGGCTTGTAAACGTCGTTGGCAAAAGCGGAGGCGGAAGCCAGCAGCTGAGAGTCTGCAGTGCTCATGGCAGCAGCCAGAATGGCGGAAAGAAGAACGCCGGAGATAACACCGGGGAATATCTTTCTTACCATGGTGATGAATACGAGAGAATTATCGGCAGTGGCCTGGTCAAAGCCCAGGAACATGCGGCCGATGCAGCCGGCAGCTACGGAGAATATAAGGATAAGAACAGTCCAGCTGATACCGATTTTAGCAGATTTTTTCAGTTCCTTATCGGACTTGAGGGACATGAAGCGGATAATGATATGGGGCATACCGAAGTAACCGAGACCCCAGCCGAGACCGGATATAACCTCCTTCCAGTTGGTGAACAGGTTCCAATAGCCTTCAGGCATGGCGGTGTTTGCAGCGGTGGTATCCAGAGCGAACACAGCAAAGATGGGGGCGATAAGGAGAGCACCCAACATTAACAGACCCTGGAAGAAGTCGGTCCAGCAAACGGCACTGAAGCCGCCAAGGAAAGTGTATACAATGATAATTACAGCGGCAATGTACATTGCTGTGGTTGCATCAATGCCTATAACGGTGTTGAACAGAGTACCGCAGGCTTTGATGGAGGAGGCTGCATAAATCGTGTAGGCAAACAGGAAGATGACAGCGCAGATTATCTGCAGAGCCATGCTGGAGGACAAAAAGCGGTTGGTAAGATACTGGGGAATGGTGATGGAGTCGTTGGCTCTGATTGAAAATTTGCGGAGTCTGGGAGCTTCATAGATCCAACTCAAAGCGTAACCAATGCCGAGACCGATTGCTATCCAGGTCTGCCCCATACCGTAAGCATAAATGGAGGCGGGAAGACCCATAAGCACCCATGCGCTCATATCGGAAGCGCCGGCGGAAAGAGCCGAAACCCATGCGCCCATCTGACGACCGCCAAGGAAGTAGTCCTTTTCATTTCCGCCCTTGGAGCGGATAAAGAAGAACACGCCTATACCTACCATGAAAAGCAGATATATTATAAATACCGCAAGTTCACTATAATTCATATTCCTTCTCCTTTGCATGAATAAATGTAATGCATTCCATTACAATATCAAATTTATAACTGCATTATACTTAAAATGTTCAGTAAAATCAAGCCCCAAAATTACAAAAACTTGTATTGAACATTAGAAAAATTCATGTATAATAGAATTGATAACGTAAATCTCTATTATACATGAAAATGTTTAATGTATGAGGCGATGAATATGAGTATAAGGAAATATGAAACCTTTGTTAAGGTGGTTGAACTGGGCAGCCTTACAAAAGCTGCAGAGGCTTTGGGTATGACTCAGTCTGGTGTGAGCCACATTATAAATGGCATTGAGGAAGATTTTGGTTTCACTTTGCTTATCCGTGGCAGGGGCGGTGTTCGCCTTACTGACGAAGGAGAGCGGGTACTTCCTGTTATGCGCAGTATTGTGAATTGCTCGGAACAACTGAAACAGATAGTGGATTCGATTCACGGGTTAGACTCCGGTACAGTCAGAGTGGGAGCGTTTACATCTGTAGCTGTGCATTGGCTTCCCGGAATGATAAAAGGCTTCCAGGAAAAACACCCCAATATCGAGTTTAAGCTGCTGAACGGAGATTATCACGACGTTGAACAGTGGCTTAATGAAGGGTCTGTTGACATTGGATTTGTTGCCATGCCCAACGACTTGAGCTGCAGATGTATTCCGTTAATGGATGACAGACTTCTTGCTGTGCTGCCCAAAGACCATAAACATGCGTCTTTGGAAAAGTTCCCGGTGGAACTGGCGGAAAATGAGGCATTTATAACTCTGCTTGAAAGCTCCGACCATGATTCACGGCGTGCACTGGACGCAGCAGGTGTGAAGCCGAATATCAGATTCACCACAAAAGATGACTACGCTATTATCGCAATGGTAGAACAGGGATTGGGTATCTCGATAATGCCCGAGCTGCTCCTCAAAGGTCGTGACGGAAGGCTTAAGGCTTTGGAACTGGAGCCTCCATGCAGCCGCACCATCGGGCTTGCCATGGCGACCTCATCTGACGACAGTCCTGCCACAAGGAGTTTTGCAGAATATGTCTGTAACTGGGTAAAGACAGAGTATGCTTAAATATCACGATGTTCCAGATATACATTTATTGCACCGCCCACGAACAGTATCATCATGCAGAAATACATCCACAGCATGGCAAGCACAATAACCGTAAGACTTCCGTAAAGATAGGTGTAATTTGAAAAATTATTGACATACACGGAGAACAGCCAGGTGAAGACCACCCAACCGACGGCAGCGAAAGCTGCTCCGGGAAACTGGGAGCGGAACCTGGCTTTCCTGTTTGGAAAAACCTTGAAAACCAGCATGAACAGCAGAGAAAGAAAGAACAGAATCACCACATAACGAAGGAGGTTCAGCGGCAAAGGATAAGGCAGAGAAATGCGCTGCTTTAACATTGTTAAAACAAAGTTCCAGAAAACGTGGAATAACAAAAGCAGCATCAGGGCTATGATAAAAAGTATCATGTAAAAGAACGCAATAAACCGCTTGACGAAATAGTTGCGGGATTCGTTGACATGATATACGGAATTAAGACCATTAATAAGCCCGACCATACACCGTGAAGCTGACCATATAAGGGTAAAGCCTGTTGCGCCGATGAAAGTGCCGGACAGTCCGGAGTACAACTCGGTGGATGCCAGAGAAAGCAGAGGACGAATGACCTCCGGAGAGAGTTGGTTTACTATAGTCAGCAGCTCCTGCTCAGAGACAGGTGTGAGCCTGACGAGATACAGCAAAAGCATAATTGTGGGAAAAATCGCAAGGATAACGAAAAAAGCAGTATATGCGGAAAATGCGGGGATCTGCATATCGCTGAAGAGTTTACAAAACTTTCTGATGGTTTTTACCCCGGAGCTTAAGAAACCCATGACCTCAACTCCTTGATGATTAGTTTATATATATAAATAGTATAGTGCCAAATTGTGTGAAATACCAATACAAAACGTGCTTATTGTGCGTGTATGGTGTTTTTTAGTGGTCGATTTGTGTCTTTCCATTTTATTGGTTGACGAAATATGATAGTTTGGTGTATATTTTAACCATCTAAATAATTTTTACGGAGGAGAAACAATGAGCGAGAAGAGAGATGTGTTGCACAGCAATAGGGGTATAGGTTTCCTTGTAACTCAGGTTTCCCATTCCATTACACAGTGCTTCAACAGAGCATTTGAACAGTACGATATCACGTTTCCGCAGTCCAGAGTAATGGCATATCTCATTCGCCAGCAGGACAAGGGCGATGTTAACCAGAGAGATCTGGAAAGTGCGCTTGGCATCAAAGCATCGTCTATTTCCAGCCTTGTTCGCAACCTCGAAAACAAGGGGTTTGTAGAGTGCAAGCGCAGGGCTGCAGACGCCCGCAATAAAAGCATTACTCTTACCGAAAAAGGTTTGGCTGTGCAGCAGCAGCTGGATGGGCTTTGTATCGAGATCGAAGAAGCTCTTACCGCCGGTATCAGCGAGGCACAGATCGACAGTCTGGCAGATCTGCTGCAGAAGGTCAGCAGCAACATAGAGCAGAAGTAACAGAGGGCGATTATAATGAACAGGATCCAATTCGGAAGCCTTATCTTTTCATTGATGTACGAGTTTTCCAAGATGGAAAGGAAAATGTCTTCCAATGCAGGGCTTTACAGCGGTCAGCCCCGTGTATTGACCATTCTTAAATTCAACGAAGGCTGTACGCTTTCCGAACTATCAGACATATGCGGTATAGGTATGCCCAGTCTTTCCGTATCTGTGCGAAACATGGAAAAGAGCGGCCTTTTGAGAAGAGAAATATCGGGAAGCGATGGCAGAGTCCAGAAGATATATCTTACTGAAGAAGGATATCAGAGAGCAGAGATGTTCCATGAGGAGATCGACGCGTTTTACAGCGAGTTTCTCGGCAGCCTTTCCGAAGAAAAGATAGACAAGCTTGCAGAGCATCTGGAACTCATGAAAGATACCTTTGCAGGGTACAACGAAAAGCAGCATAGCTGAAATATCGAAAACTTTACAACTGCCGGCAATACCGGCAGTTTGTTTTTGTATATTATTCCACGTTGAAATAATACAATTATCGTGTTAAAATGTTGACATCACAAAAACAAATGCCCACTGGTTATAGACGAAAGGGGTTTATCTATGGACAAACTGCCGAAGTATTATCTGGTTGAAGCAAAGGCTCTGCCTGAAGTTTTCCTTAAGGTGGCAGAAGCAAAACGGCTGTTGGAAACAGGAGAGGTCAAGACCATTCATCAGGCCGCCTTGATGACAGGCATCAGCCGCAGCGCATATTATAAATATCGCGACAGCATTATGCCGTTTCAGGACCTGACGGCCGGGCGCATAATGACATTCCACCTGGTTCTGAAAGACGAACCCGGAGTATTGTCCTCCATTCTTTCGCTGTTTGCCATGTGCGAAGCAAATATTCTGACTATAAATCAAAGCATACCTACCAACGGCTGCGCATCTGTCAGCATTTCGGCAGAGACACGATCCATGAGTGTTACAATAGAAGAACTGCTGGAAAGTGTTGGCAAAATTGCCGGCGTTGTGAAAGCTGAGATACCCGGTGGTTGATGAACTGCTTTGAAGATTAAAAATATCAGGTTGCAAGAAAGGAATGCTCCGGCATCATAAGGAAGTAGTATGGCAAAAATAGCTGTGCTGGGCTATGGCGTAGTAGGCTCCGGTGTTGTGGAAGTAATACACAAAAACGGACGTACCATAGCCGGCAAAACAAGGGCGGATCTTGAGGTCAAATATATCCTCACCCGGCGTGACTATCCCGGAGATCCCTTTGAAGAACTCATTGTAAAAGATTTTTCTGTAATAGAGAATGACCCCGAGATCACAATTGTGGCTGAATGTATCGGTGGCTGCGGTGCGGCTCTTGAGTATGTTCGCCGGGCATTGAAGTCGGGGAAAAGTGTGGTCACTTCCAACAAGGAACTGATTGCGGAACACGGCTGCGAACTGCTGTCGCTGGCAAAGGAACGGAACCTGAACCTTTTGTTTGAAGCCAGTGTGGGCGGAGGAATACCCATTCTTCGGCCGCTGAACCAGTGCCTTGCGGCCAATGAGCTTACCGAGGTTTATGGTATTCTTAACGGCACCACAAATTATATACTGACCAAAATGATTCGTCATGGGCTGCCTTTTGATGAGGTGCTGAAAGATGCTCAGCAGAAAGGATATGCTGAGGCTGACCCGACTGCTGATATAGAAGGCTTTGATGCCTGCCGCAAAATTTGCATTCTGGCAGCACTGTCCTTTGGAAAGCATGTTTATCCCCGACAGGTCAAAACTGTAGGTATAACCCAAATTACAGCAGAAGATATTGCTTTTGCATCTGCCGCAGGAATGAGAGTAAAACTCCTTGGTCGTGCCATGCTGAATGAGGAAGGCAAGCTGATAATATACGTTGCTCCTCACCTGATGGACGAGGAAAACCAGCTGGCAAATGTTGAGGACGTGTTCAATGCAATCATCGTCAAAGGCGATGCCATAGGTGATGTCATGTTTTACGGAAAAGGCGCAGGCAAACTGCCTACAGCGTCCGCTGTTGTGGCTGATGTTATCGATGCCAGCAAGCATGCCGAATCCAGAAAGTACATCCATTGGGTCGACGGAAACGACGATTATGTTGCCGATGCCGACGCTTATCCTATGAGATGGTTCGTGAGAGCAGCTATGACTGAAGACGAGGCAAGGGCAAAATTCGGGAAAATAACCGTTATTCCTCACCAGACCGAAGGGCAGATCGGGTTTATTACCGAGCCTGTCAGCAGATACGGTATCAATGCGGCGTCCGAAGGCTGCGAAGTGCTGTCGGTTATTAGCGTGCTTGATTGAGTGAGAATATAATAGTAGTGTACTCCAAACAAGGAAGGAAGGATATACGATATGGGACTGATAGTCCAAAAGTTCGGCGGTTCATCTGTAGCCAATGCGGAGCGGGTAAACCACGTTGCCGAAATCATAACCAATACATATAAGGCCGGGAATCAGGTCGTTGTTGTTTTGTCTGCCCAGGGCGACACCACAGATGACCTTATTGAAAAGGCCAATGAAATAAATCCCAAAGCATCAAAACGTGAGATGGATATGCTGCTTTCCACCGGTGAACAGATATCCGTAGCCCTTATGGCCATGGCCATCGGCAGAATGGGATTCCCGGTTGTATCCCTTACCGGCTGGCAGGTGGGTATGGAAACCAGTTCTCATTACGGCAACGCCCGTATCAAAAAGGTTTCCGGCACCAGAATTCAGGAAGAGCTGGACAGAAACAAAATTGTTCTGGTCTGCGGCTTCCAGGGTGTCAATAAATACGACGATGTTACAACTCTCGGCCGCGGCGGTTCCGATACCACAGCCGTTGCTCTGGCGGTTGCTCTTAAGGCAGACCTGTGCCAGATCTACACCGATGTAGACGGCGTTTACACTGCCGACCCCAGAGTTATCAAAAATGCCAGAAAGCTGGACGAGATAACTCACGATGAGATGCTTGAACTGGCCACCCTGGGCGCAAAGGTACTTCACAACAGATCCGTCGAAATGGCGAAAACATACAATATGAACCTGGAGGTGCTTTCCAGCTTTACCGGAAAGCCGGGTACGATAGTCAAGGAGGATGCAAAATTGGAAAAGACACATGTAAGCGGCGTAGCCTGCGATAAGAATATTGCCCGTATAGCACTGGTAGGTTTGCAGGACAAACCCGGTATCGCATACCGAATTTTCTCCATGCTGGCAAAGGAAAAAATCAACGTTGATATCATTCTCCAGTCCATCGGCCGAGGCAACACCAAAGACATCAGCTTCACCGTGGAAAAAGACAATCTTGCAGAAGCTGCCCGTATTCTGGAAGAAAAGAAACACCTTATCGGTTTTGACCATATGAATACAACCGACACTATTTCCAAGGTCAGCATCGTTGGAGCGGGTATGGCAAACAACTCCGGCGTAGCGGCACTGATGTTCGAGGCTCTTTACGAAGCCAATATCAACATACATATGATATCCACCAGCGAGATAAAGGTCTCCGTCCTGATCGATGAAGAGGATTCCGAAAAAGCAATGCAGGTGGTTCACGACAAGTTCTTCAATATAATGCAGTAAATCAGAAGGGACTGTAAAGAAACTCCTTTTAGTCATTCTAAGGACGCGGTCAGTCAGCTCTGCTGACCGACCGCGTCCTTAGAATCTATTACTTTTGCGGATTTCGAACCAAAAGTAAACGGATTGCTACGCCATATTCGATGGCTGCAATGACAGTTGTGAGTTTTTACAGCCCCTTTTTTGCTTCATGCCGGCAATGCCGGGGTATCAGGATGCTCGATAATTGCCATCATCTCGTCGCCTGTGATGGTTTCCTTTTGCAGCAGGAAAAGAGCGATTTCGTCCAGCAGACCACGGTTGCGGCGCAGCAGCTCCAGAGCTTTGTTGTAGCAGCTGTCAAGCAGCTTTACGAGCTCGTTGTCAGCAGCAGCGGCGGTGGCATCGGCGCAGTTCATCATTGAGTTGCCGTCAAGAAAACGGTTGCCTTCTTCGCTGAGAGCCATAAGACCAAATCTGTCCGACATACCGTACTGGGTTATCATACGGCGACCCAGTTCTGTAGCCTTTTGAATATCATTTGATGCGCCGGTGGTTTGGGTGCCGAATACAAGCTGTTCCGCCGCACGCCCTGCCAGCAGTGTGGTCAGTTCCGTTATAAGTTCTTCTTTGGAGGCCAGAAATCTTTCTTCCTCGGGCATTTGCATGGTATAACCCAGAGCACCGGAGGTGTGAGGAACGATGGTTATCTTTGCCACGGGCTTGGAGTGCTTCTGCAAAGCAGCAACCAGAGCGTGACCCACTTCGTGATATGATACAAGTCGTTTTTCGGTTTCCGTCAGAACCGTACCTTTTTTCTCACTGCCGGCAATTACCATTTCAAATGAGGTCATCAGATCTTCCTGATTGACAGCATTCCTGCCCAACCGCACAGCCCGAAGTGCGGCTTCGTTTACCAGATTTGCCAGGTCTGCACCTACCGCACCGGCTGTTGCCTGAGCAATTTTTTCAAGGTCAACGTCTTCCGAAAGACGTATGTTTCTGGTGTGCACCTGCAGCGTTTTAAGCCTGCCGGAGAAGTTAGGGCGATCCACCGTTATGCGGCGGTCGAATCTACCTGCTCGCAGCAAAGCCTTATCCAGCGTTTCGGGACGGTTTGTGGCTGCCAGTATAACAACACCCTTGGAGGAGTCAAAACCGTCAATTTCAGCCAACAGCTGGTTCAGAGTCTGCTCGCGCTCGTCGTTGCTGCCGTACTTTGAATCACGGCTTTTGCCGATGGCATCTATTTCGTCGATGAATATGATACATGGTGCCTGTTTGCTGGCCTGTTGAAACAGGTCACGCACTCTGGAGGCACCAACACCCACGAACATTTCGACAAAATCCGAGCCTGATATAAAGAAGAACGGAACATTTGCTTCACCTGCCACTGCTTTTGCCAGCAGGGTTTTGCCTGTGCCGGGAGAACCCACCAACAGCGCACCCTTGGGAAGCTTTGCACCTATCTGAGCGTATTTCTGCGGATTGTGGAGAAAATCAATTATCTCCTGCAGACTTTCCTTGGCCTCGTCCTGTCCGGCCACATCGGCAAAGGTCACGCCGGTCTGTTTTTCCACATACACCTTTGCCCGGCTTTGACCAAAGGACATGGTACCTCCCATTTTCTTTGAAGCACTTTTCATCAGAAGAGAGAACAGCAAATACATAACAACGATGGGCAAAACGTATGCCATCAGAAAAGATACAAAGGGAGACATCTGCTCTGTTGTGGCACGGTAAAACTCCACGTTGTTTTCCAAAAGAACACCTGTCAGCTCCGGGTCATCTACCAGACCGGTGAAATACACAACATTGGAGCCATCGCCGGCAGCGGGCTTTATCATCAGCCTGTCAGGCTGGATCTCAACTGACTCCACTTCACCGTTTTCAACCATTGAAATAAAATCATTGTAGCTTATTTCTTCCTGCAAAGAGGCCTTGTATGAGTTGATAAGGGCGTTGAATAATACGGTTATAACCAGCGCTGCAGCCAGAAAAGGCAGCAGCGTTTTTGCTTTGTCTTTGTTTTCGGCGGGCTTTTTCTTTTTGTCCATGGGTTAAATCTCCGTTCAGTGTTTGCGGTTATAATATATTATGTGCCAACAACCTTGGTTAATGAGTTGTTTATGGAATGTAAATTTTTTGTTTCGACTCAATTTTCATATATTGCACTTGCCCACACAGTGTTAGCTGTGATATAATAAATTGACATAATATATTCGAATTGAATTTGGAGATAAAATGATGGATAAGAAGAGAAGACCTGCCGCATATCGTGAAGGCCGAGGGGTCAGTGAAGATACTGCCAGACCCATAGAGGCTTTTGACGATGATATAATTGAAGGCCGCAACGCAATAATCGAGGCTTTGCGTGCCGGACGGGTTATTGATAAAGTTTACATTGCCAAAGGTGAAACGGACAAAAACCTGTCGTTCATAGCTTCCAAAGCAAAGGAAGCCGGAGCGGCAGTGGTTGAGGCAGACAGACGCAAGCTGGACGCCATGAGCCGGACAAAGGCTCATCAGGGCGTTGTGGCGGTTGTAGCTGCCCATGAATATGTTACCGTTGACGACATACTCCAAAATGCTGCCGATAAAGGTGAAAAGCCATTGATCGTGGTTTGCGATGAACTCAGCGATCCCCACAATCTTGGTGCCATCATACGAACCGCTGAGTGTGCAGGTGCCCATGGTGTTATCATTCCAAAACGTCGCAGTGCAGGACTTACGGCCGTTGTTGCAAAGGCTTCTGCCGGTGCGCTTGAGCATATGCCCATAGCAAAGGTTTCGAATATTACTACAACGCTGGATACTCTGAAAAAGAACGGCGTTTGGGTGTTTGGAGCCACAGCTGAGGGGGAAACTCCTCTTTACAAGGCAGATTTGAAAGACGCTGCCGCTATCGTTATCGGCTCCGAAGGTGATGGAATGAGCCGTCTTGTGGAAGAAAACTGCGACTTTAAGGTCAGTATTCCAATGAAAGGCAAAATATCTTCCCTCAATGCTTCGGCTGCAGCTGCAATACTGCTTTATGAAGCTGTAAGACAGAGAATTGGTTGACATAACGCAAAGGTGGATAAGCTTATGACCAACGAAATCAACAATGAACTTGAGTCACGTGACGGCGGATTCAGTTTAGAGGATATACTTGCAGAGTTTTCCTCCTACTCCCCCCCGGAAGAGGAGGAAGTTGAACTGCAGGAACAGCAGGAAACCGAATATGATTCATCTGATGAATCTGTTTTTGACGTGCAGGACGAGCAGGAACCGGAAATTGAGAAAGAGCCGGAGCCTGTGCAGCTGCATATTGTTCAGCCTGTTCCGGATACTGATGACGGACTGTATGCTTCGGTGGATGAACTTCCCAATGCAGAGGACGAGGAGTTACCCGACCTTTCCCGGCTTCTCTCCATGGAGATAACGCTGGACGAAGCTGAAGGCGACATTGTTTCGGATCCCTTTGAACCCTTGCCTTCTGAGGAAGAAAAAAAGGTTTGGACATGGGAAGGCGAGTCCGTGGAGCCTATTCCGGACGGTGGTCTGGAACAAAACGTCAGCGAAGAATCCAAAAAAGCTGCAAAGGTCAGAAACAAATGGAATCAGAAAACCGGTGATGCAGTTACCGGGGAAGACAGTTTGCCTCTCCCTGATGCGTTGAAGAAGTATTCAAGAGCAGTAAAATTTATTTGGCCAAGACTGTTCCCGGCGTTTGTGCTTTGCCTGCCTTCGGTTTACATAACTATATGCAGCGCATTTGCGCCAAACCTGCTGTTTGGCCTTGGAGACAGTGTGCTGAAATGGATACTTGTTGCGTTGAATCTGGCGGTAATGCTGCTTTGCTTTGAAGTCCCCGTTCAAGGTGTTTCTTCTGCAATAAAGCTTAAACCCGGCATTGAAACAGGTGTAACAATTGCGGTCGTTGTCGCAATCGTGGAAGCGATTGTGTCAGACACAACCCTTGGGTTGCCGTACTGCACCGTGACCACATTGGGTGTATTTCTTGCCCAGTGGGGCAGATACTTCAACCAGAGTGCTGTTCGCCGCAGTTTGCGTATGGCGATGAACAAAGAACAGCCTTATATTATTGTCCGTCAGGACGACGGCTATGAGGACGGCCCCGCATTTTTCAAAACCAAGGGCGATACGGAAGGTTTTGTTGCTATGACAGAGTCTGAGGACTGTTGTACAGCAGCTATGATATACTATATCCCCATAATGGTTGTGGCGTCTGCCGCACTGAGCTTTTTGTGCTTCTATTTCAAAGAGGCCAACTTCCTCCGCTGCTTTGCGGCATGTATGTGTGCCGGTTTGCCTTTGGGTGGAGCACTGAGCTTTGGGCTGCCTTATTCAATGCTGGCAAAGCGGCTGGCATCTCTCGGAGCAGCTGTGGGCGGTTGGTTTGGAGCTGCTGCACTCAGTGGCAAAAGCTCCATTGTAGTTACCGATAATGACCTGTTTCCAAACAACACTCTCAAAATTGAAGGCTTGAAAATCTTCGGAAGCTTTGAGGTTGAACGTGTGGTGGGTTATACAACGGCGCTTATCATGGCTTCGGAATCCTGCCTTGCGGAAGTGTTTAAGGCCACTCTGGAAAACGAAAAGGCTCCCATGCCCTATATCGAGACTTTCCAGACCTACGAAGGCGGAGGACTTGGAGCCGAGATCAACGGCGATCTGGTGTTGGTTGGTTCTTCCAATTTCATGACACTGATGGGCATTAAAATTGCTCAGGGAAGCAAGCTGCGTACAGGTGTTTATGTGGCTATCAACGGCGAGATTGCGGGACTGTTCTCGGTTGTTTATCGCCCTGCAAAATCTATCGCTTACACCTTGGCTTCCATGCTCAGAACAAAGAAGCTGGACATTATTATGGCTGTCAGGGATTTCAATATTACTCCCAGTATGGTTCGCCGCAGCTTTAAGGTCAATTGCGACAATATTGAATTCCCCACCGTTGAGCAGCGTGTGGATCTCAGCGAAGCAGATACCATCAGACCCGGCCACAAGGCGGCTGTTGTTACCCGTGAGGGACTGCCGGCATTTGGCGACGCAGTGGTTGGCGGCAGAAACCTGAGAAAGACCGCTATTATCAACACGGTTCTCAGCATAATCGGCGGTGCAGCCGGTTTGGTGCTGATGTTCTATCTCACATTTATGGGAGCGTCAACACCCACCGTGGCAGGATATGTTCTGATATATACCCTCGCATGGGTACTGCCCGTGTTGCTCATTTCCACATGGGCTAAAAAGTATTAAATAAAAAAGCTGTCATTTCGAACCGAGCGTTAGCGAGGGAGAAATCCCCATCTTGGGAAAGGGGAACTCAACCTCAGCTGCGCTGACGTTCGAAATGACAGCTTATTTGTTATTCTATTGACAGTGTTGCACCACCGTATTCTTCATTTTGGGTCATTATCACATGGCCAAGTACGGGGCGTGCGGTAAAAGTAAATTCGCCTGAGCCGTTATCGGTGATATATATGGTTCCGTGCACAGGACTTCTGTCTTCAAAGCTGATTATCAGACTTATTTCGGAACTGGTCAAAAAAGGGCTTGTTTCCTCTCCGCTAAGTGGTGACCAGTACAACACGTTGCTGTCTTTCAGAATGATGGCGTAGTCTTCCTGTGAACCACCGTCGGACAACTTACTGTCCATGCATGCGGCAGAGATTTCTTTAAAATCAAAGTCGAATTCAAACCGGAAGTTTGGAAAAGCAGAGCTCTTATGAGATTCAAATGTCCATTGAGCATACCCAAGCTCATCTTCTTCCACAAGGGAATAAATGCTCCATATGAATCGGTCATCGATTCCACCACCGAATCGGACCATCAAAAGCAGCGGATCAGCGTCAATGAGCCACAAGTCGGTGCTAAGTGGGCGATATAACCAGTCTTCTTCATAAATGGAACTGTTAACTCCGAAAAACATTTTGCTCCATTGCTCAGAAGTGTAAGGAAAGTCGATCCAAACAGGGCTGAACTCCCCGAGGTCGGTAACTGTGGTTTGTCTGTGGTCAAGTATATAGCCTTTATCATCAAAAACAGTTAATCGCAAACCATTGTCGTTTCCGGAAAAGGTTGAACTTAACGGGGACATATACAGACATGATTGGGAAACGTAAGATTTACCGGAAGAGGCGGAGAATGCGGGATCGGTGACTTCATGCGTGTTTTGCGCATTTGAACTTACAAAATTCTCGGCCGAAGCAGGTGTTTCATTTGTATCTATAGTTGTACCTGCGCCTGAGCAGGAGGAAAACAGAATCAATATAAAAATACATACCAGAACTCTGCTGAACTTCATAGTTATCACTCCAAAGGCGTTATATAGATATTGACGATAATCAGTGTAAAATGTTTCCTAAAAGATAACACCCCATGTGGCAATATATGCACATGAGGTGTTATGTTAACTTAACTTATGCAAGCATGCTTTCTTCCCAGCAATCGGGAGGAGTAAGTCCAAACAGTTCAGCCACAGTGGCGGCACAGTTGGCGAGACCAAAAGAGCCGTCTTTCAGCTTCCGTTCCTGCTGAGAATCCCAAAGGATAAAAGGAACGGGGTTCAGACTGTGAGCAGTTCTGACAGTCATATCGCCGGATTTTGATTTTTCCAGCATCTTGTCGGCATTGCCGTGGTCTGCGGTAACGATGACCATCGCACCGACCTTTTCGGCAGCTTGAAGAATTCTGCCCAGAGCTTCGTCGACGGCTTCCACACCGATGATGGTGGCATCCAGGGAACCTGTATGACCAACCATGTCGCCATTGGGGAAGTTGCAGCGCAGGAAGCCGTATTTGCCGCTTTCGATGGCGGCAATCAATTTGTCGGAAATTTCACGGCTCTTCATTTTTGGAGCCTGATCAAAAGAAATATTGTCGGAAAGGATCTCTTCAAAGGTCTCCAATTCCTCGCTTACCTTGCCGCTGCGGTTACCGTTCCAGAAATATGTTACATGACCGTATTTCTGGGTTTCGGAAACGGCATACTGAGCAATTCCGTGACTGACAAGCAGTTCGGACAAGGTGTTTTGAATATCGGGAGGGGGAAGGATATAGCGGCCGGGTATTTTCAAATCACTGTCGTATTCAAGGATACCTGCAAAGGTGATACCGCTGACATCGCCGCGGTCAAACTTTGCGAAACCGACCTCATCAAAGGCTCGGCAAATCTCCAAAGCACGGTCACCGCGGAAGTTAAACAGAACGACACTGTCTCCGCTTTGGATTCTTCCAACAGGCTCAACGTTTTCAACAATAACAAAGGGAGGAAGATCCTGATCGATAATTCCGGGCTGTTCGCTGCGGTAAGTCTCAATGGCTTCGGCAGCAGAAGCGAATCCACGTCCTTCTCCTCGAACATGGGTGCTCCAGCCACGTTCCACCATGCCCCAGTCGGCTTCGTAGCGATCCATTGTTATCTTCATTCGCCCACCACCTGAAGCGATCCGGCAGTCAAAATCGTCGGCTCTCATTTCGGTGAGAAAAACCTCAAGTTGATTTACATAATCCAGAGCTGACGTTGCAGGAACATCTCTGCCGTCCAGAAGAATATGTACTCTTACACGGCAGACGCCGTCCTTTTTTGCGCCTTTGATAAGCTCAAAAAGATGGCTGATGTTGGAATGGACGTTGCCGTCGGAAAGCAGACCGATGAAATGCAGGGTTCCGTTTTTGCAGCCGTCAACTACTTCGTGCCAGGAATCGGAACCAAACAATGCACCGGAGCGTATGCTTTCGTCTACCAGCTTTGCTCCCTGAGCGTAGATCTGACCGCAGCCGAGAGCGTTGTGCCCAACCTCGCTGTTGCCCATATCATCGTCAGAAGGCAGACCGACTGCAGTACCGTGGGCTTTCAGTTTTACATTCTGACAGGTTGCCAAAAGATTATCCAGATTGGGTGTTTTGGCCAGTGACACAGCGTCACCTGCGCCTCCGTCACCGTAACCAACACCGTCCATTACAACAAATACAACAGGTCTCATAGTTTTTGACGCTTATATAGCTTCCTTTCTGAGAGTATTATTCTTCGGTCTGAGCTTCGTTTACAAGATACTCAGCAGCATACTGAATAAGTATGGGGCACAGATCCTTCTTTTTCATATCGGTTGGCATCAGCTCACGGCATATGCAGCTGCCAAACTCGTTTTTAAATGCGTTTATGAACTTCAGAGAGTTGAGCTTTCTGCGGTTATCCTCGTCACCGTGTTTCAGTCCAAGAGCCATCAAACCGCCGGTAACGGCACCGCACATCTCTCCGCATCTCATACCGCCGCCGAAGAAGGCAGCCACCCGGTAGGCGGTGTCTTTATCAAGACCGTATTCTTCACACACTGAAGCGAGAACGGATTGTGCACAGTTCCAGCCTGCATCATGCAGAGCATTAACTTCCTCTTTAGTTAACATAATATATCCCTCTCTTTAGTTGAAGATATTTCCGTTTTCCTCAAACAGGTTTTGGATCCTGCTCATAAGAACAGGTGGAATGGGGTTATCTTTCATGTATCTGTCAGCGGCTTCGCGAGCCTGATACAAAACGTGGGAATCCTCTGCCAGGTCTGCTATTCTGAATTCCGGCAAACCGTGCTGGCGTGAGCCGAAAAAGTCACCCGGACCACGCAGCTTCAGATCCTCTTCGGATATTTTAAAACCGTCATTGGTGGAACAGAGAACTTTTAGTCGGGCGAGAGTTTCGGCCTTTTCGGCGGAAGAAAACATCACACAGTAGGATTTGTGCTGCCCTCTGCCTACACGTCCTCTGAGCTGATGAAGCTGAGAAAGACCAAATCGGTCAGCGTTTTCTATGACGATGAGCGATGCGTTTGGAACATCAACGCCAACCTCTATAACGGTGGTGGAAACCAGCACATCCAGGCTGCCCTCAGAAAAAGCACGCATAACGTATTCCTTGTCGGCACCTTTCATTTTGCCGTGAACAAGACCTATTCTCAGCCCATTCAGGGGACCATTTTCCAACTGCTTTGCGTAGGCTTCGGCGGCTTTTATGTTTTCGTCCTCGCCCTCCTCCACCATCGGACATACAATATACACCTGATGGCCTTCATCTATCTGCTTTCGGATAAATGCGTTTATCCGCTGACGCATGGATTCGTTTACAAGGAAGGTATCTATCTCCTGCCGTCCGGGTGGACGCTCGTCGATGATGGAAACATCGAGATCGCCGTACATCATCAGCGCAAGGGTTCGTGGGATTGGCGTAGCTGACATGACCAAAACATGAGGCTGGCTGCCTTTGGCCGACAAAGCAGCTCTTTGAGCAACGCCAAATCTGTGCTGCTCGTCTGCAATAACAAGAGCAAGGTTTTTGAACTGCACTGCTTCTGATATGAGTGCGTGAGTACCCACCACAAGATCTGACATACCCAATGCTATCAGCTCAAGGGCATTCTTTTTTGCCCCGGACTTCATGCTGCCGGTGAGTAAAACAGTTTTTACTCCCAATGGCTCCAGAAGCTCGCTGAGGGTTCGGTAATGCTGTTCGGCAAGTATCTCGGTGGGAGCCATCAAAGCAGACTGACAGCCGTTTTGGAATGCGACAAAGGCAGCTGCCGCTGCAACCACGGTTTTGCCGCTGCCAACATCACCCTGCACAAGCCGGCTCATGGCCTTTCCTGAGCCCATGTCAGCCAATGCGTCATCCATGGCACGTCGCTGTGCGCCTGTGGGTACAAAGGGGAGGGCGTCCAGAAATGTGTCCAGGGAGAGGTTTTCAAACCGACGACCATGATTATCTGTTCGTTTGGAACGAAGCATTGTCAATCCGGCGGAAAAAACAAAAAACTCCTCGAATATAAGCCGCTTTCTGGCATCTGCCAAGGCTTTTTCATCTTTTGGGTTGTGGATGTTTTCGTAGGCGTATCGGGCATGGCAAAGCCCATATTGTCGACGAATGCTGTCGGGCAGACAGTCAGGCAGTATATCACCGCAGGCTGCCAGACCGCCGGAAATGGCTTTCACCAGCTGATTGTTGGTAAGCCCTGCGGTAAGCCGGTAGACAGGCATAATGCGCCGTGTTACAACACCTTCACTGTTTGAAGACTCAAACAGTGGGTTAGCCATCTGATGACCATAGCGTTCGTCTTCCGTAAGGGAACCGTAAAAAATGTAACTTTCGCCAACTTTGAGCTTTTCGGCATAATGGCGGTTATTGAAAAAGGTGAGGTTCAGAGAGCCGGTATCATCAGCAACCCTGCATTTTGTCAGATCAAAATTTGCACGGATTCGGCTGGATCGGGGAGATGTCATAACCACGGCTTCAAAGCACACCGATTGCCCCACGGGAAGTGAAGCAATTTTCAAAATCTTTGTTCTGTCTTCGTAAGCTCTCGGAAAGTGGGAAATAAGATCAAAAAGCGTACGGATTCCCAACTTAGCCAACAGTTTTGCTCTGGCTTCGCCTACGCCTTTTATATACTGTACGCTGGTGTTCAGGTCAGGCAAATACCGCACCTCCTTTTGTCTGAAAGAATTAAAAGCTAGATCCCTGCAACTCCGCTTTTAACTGCGGCGGCGGCAACAGCTTTTGAAACTGCCTCAGCCACACGGTCGTCAAATGGGGGAGGGATAATATATCCCGGTGAAAGCTTGTCGCCTACCAAGTCTGCCAACGCATAGGCAGCTGCAAGCTTCATTTCTTCGTTTATGTCTTTTGCTCTTACATCAAGGGCACCTCGGAAGATTCCGGGGAAAGCCAAAACATTGTTAATCTGGTTGGGATAGTCGCTGCGTCCGGTGCCGATAACGGCAGCCCCGGCAGCTACTGCATCTTCGTACCCGATCTCCGGTACGGGGTTTGCCATTGGGAACAGGATAGGTTTGTCCGCCATGGAACGAACCATTTCTGCGGTTACAAGACCGGGGGAGGATACGCCGATAAAAACATCTGCACCTTCCAAAGCATCTGCCAAAGAGCCGGAGATGTGGTGCTTGTTTGTTATCCCGGCAATCTCTGCCTTTGCAGCGTTCAGACCGTCACGACCTTTTACTATTGCACCGCTGCGGTCACATACGACCACATCTCCGATACCAACGGAAAGCAGCAGCCTTGTAATTGCAAGGCCTGCAGCACCTGCACCCGATACCACGGCACGGACGGAACCGATTTCCTTGCCGACTACTTTCAAAGCATTGATAAGTGCGGCAAGAACAACAACTGCAGTCCCGTGCTGGTCATCGTGGAATACGGGAATATCGCATTTTTCTTTAAGTTTTTTTTCTATTTCAAAGCATCTTGGAGCGCTGATATCCTCCAGATTTATGCCGCCGAAGCTTCCTGCCAGAAGAGCAACGGCGTTTACAAATTCGTCAACATCTTTTGTGCGCAGGCAAAGTGGGATAGCGTCAACATTTCCGAAAGACTTAAACAGGACGCATTTGCCTTCCATAACAGGCATGCCTGCTTCCGGGCCAATGTCACCAAGACCGAGCACTGCGGTGCCGTCTGTAATAACGGCCACAAGGTTACTGCGCCCGGTAAGCTCATAGCTTTTTGCGGGGTTTTTCTGTATTTCCAGACAGGGAGCAGCAACACCGGGAGTGTAAGCCAGAGATAAGGCATCACGGCTGTCGACTTTCATTTTGGGTACGGTTTCCAGCTTGCCCTGCCATTTATAATGAAGTTTTAATGATTCTTCCTGATAATTCATGAGGAACCTCCGGGGAAAAGTATAGCCTGATTATAACAAAAAAACCCGACTTATTCAATAAGACAGGTAAAAGGTGTCAGGTAAAAGGTAAAAGGTTAAAGGAACTCCGTTTTTGCATTTTAATTGAAAGTATTATTTACACAAAAGTGATATATACGCAAAAACTCCTGGCAGGGGAAGAGTGAAGGGGGCGGTCTTGGAGCCCCCTTCGCGTTCAATAACCCGCCGCAGCGACCAAACAGGCAAATCTGATTTGCCTGTTTGGTTCCGTTTTTGCTTTTTAATTGAAAATTAAAAAGCAAAAACGGAGCCATGGAAACTTGTTCCAGGCTCCGATCGGCAGCTAAATTACATTGCGTTGAGCTTCAAGGTAAGGCTGCTCTTTTTGCGAGCGGCGGTATTCTTGTGCAGAATGCCTTTGCTAACAGAACGGTCGATGGTTTTAACAGCAGCTCTGTAAGCGCTATCGGCCATTTCACGGTTGCCTTCGGCCACCGCAGCGTCAAACTTCTTGATGGAAGTCTTCAAAACGGACTTTGCTATTCTGTTTCTTGCGGCATTGACCTTTGCCACTTCAACTCGCTTCTTTGCAGATTTGATATTGGGCATTTAGACACCTCCTCCAATAGCGTTATATTTAAGACCTATCTGGTCTCAGCAAGATAGTATTCTACCATCAAAGTCTGAAAAAATCAACATCTTTTTTTGAAAAAATGAAAGAAAAAAACAAATATGGAGATACTTTTTTGTAAATAATCTTTTTTATATAGGAGGAGGACGGAAATATGGCGGCAAAAAGGACCGATCTTGCGCTTGAGGCAAAGGAACTGTGGCAGCAGAGTGTGGGTGAAACCACGCAGCTTTCGGGTGTAAAGGCAACAGAACAACAGAGAATGGGATATACGGTAACAACCGTAGAAATACTGGACGACGAGGGTGAGCGGGAACTTGGCAAACCTCAGGGCAGATATGTTACCATTGACCTCGGTACAGCAAAACGACGATCTCCGGATAGTTTTGAACGTGCTGTCAATGTGCTGGCAGGAGAACTGAAGCAGTTGCTTCGGCTTGATAAAAAAGATTCGGTTCTGGTGGTAGGATTGGGCAACAGCGCAATAACCCCTGACGCTATAGGACCCAAAACCCTTGAAAATACTATGATAACCAGACATCTGACTGAAAGACTGCCGCAGTATTTCGGGAGCATGAGGCGTGTAAGCGCTGTGGCTCCCGGTGTGCTTGGCACTACCGGGCTTGAAAGTGCGGAGGTTGTTAAGGGTGTTGTTCTGCGTTCACAGCCTGACAGGATAATCGTGGTAGATGCATTGGCGGCAGCCTCTGCCAAAAGGCTTTGCTCCACTGTTCAATTGTCTGATACGGGGATCACCCCCGGGTCCGGTGTAGGAAACAGCAGAGCAGCATTCAACAGGAATACTCTCGGTGTTCCGGTAATAGCCATAGGGGTGCCAACAGTAGTGGATGCCCGAACACTTGAAACTGACGTGGCGGAAAAACTGGGGATGCAGCTGCCGGACGGTGAAAATGAGCCGCTAATCGTTACGCCCAAAGACATTGATGCTGGGGTAAAGGAGCTTTCTTCATTGGTAGGGTACGGCATAAATCTTGCACTCCATGAGCAGTTTGAACTGGAGGACGTTACTGTTTTCCTTAGCTGATAACAAGTGCGTATCCAAAGTAAAAAAGCGTTACCGGTGACCACAAAATCTTGTTTGAATATTGAAGGAAGAGTATAATTTTCGCTCAAAAAATTATGTAAACACGACATACAGAAACTCCAATTTATGGGAGCTGAAAAAATGTGGAAAACTCTGTGGAAAATGTGCAAAACTCCTGTAATACCGTGGCATGGGATTTTTTGACAAGGAAACAGAAAAATTCATGCCCGGTGAATAAACGGCAAATATGGGGGTTAATTTGGTAGTTACGTCTACATGGGCACAATATGTGTGAATTGGTGAAATTAATAAAACTATGATTGGATTTGAAAGGTATTTCGATGTTTTTTGTAAGTTTTATTCAAAAAATCGGAGGTGTCTTGTCAGTGAATCATGGTTACGGTGGACAAAACAGACGAATATCCACCGGAGCGGTGTGGGTATCAAGCTGCACATAATGAAAGATATTCGCCAATTTGATGTACGGATTTACATTAATGATATTAGTGCAAAAGAAAAGTTGTGGTATTATTTAGTTAGTTCTATAAATATCAAAAAAGGAGAAAGGAAAATGAAAAAAAGAGTATTGGGAATCATACTGTCTCTGGCACTTATTCTGACAATGGCAGCATGTTCGTCCAAAACCGAGGAGCCGGAAATTGCCCCCGAAGAGTCTGCTCCTGCTGTTGAGGAAGTTCCTGCACAGGAAGAAGCAGCAGAGCCCGAAGAAACACCTGCAGAAGCTCCCGAAGAAGTCCCCGAGGAGATTCCGGAAGAAGTGGACTTGACCATCGAACTGCCCATCGTGGACGAACCCATGACCTACACTCTGTGGACAGGTGTATCTCCCGACCTCAGTGAGATAGTTAAGGAGATCAGCGATTTTTCTGTTTATCAGGAACTGGAACGCCGCACCAACATTCATCTTGACGGCATAGTGGTATCTGCCTTTGCCGAAACTGAGCAGTTTAATCTGATGATCGCCTCCGGCGACTACTGCGACATTATCAACGGCATGAGCAGCTACACCGGCGGCCTTGACGCTGCAATCGAGGAAGAGATCATCATCGACCTGTGGCCTTTGGCGCAGGAAAAAATGCCCAACTATATGGCAGCTCTGAACATGGACGAATCGATTCTTGACGATGCCCTTACCGTAAATGACCGAATGGGCTGCTTTGTAAGCCTGTACACAGAACCCAAGCCTGCCGATTCCGGCGCCCTTATCCGTCAGGACTGGCTGGACGATCTTGGGCTGGAAGCTCCCAAAACCTACGACGACCTGCATGAAGTCCTTACAGCCTTCAAGGTAGACAAGGGTGCGGACGCAGCCATCATCATTCCTTCCGACGGTACTCCCGGTGACAACTGCCTGCTTGCAGGTTATGGCGTCAGCGACGGTTGGTTCCAAGTTGATGGCGAACTTAAATACGGTATCCAGGAACCCGGATATAAGGATTACATGATGATGCTGAATCAGTGGTATTCCGAAGGCCTTATCTGGGATCAGTTTGTAAACCTGACCGGTGACCGCCTTACCGATTTCACCACCGTTCTCAATAATGAAACTGGTTTCTGGTATGGCGGCATTCAGGACATGAGCAACATGAACAAACAGGCAAGCGACAGCAATTTCCGCTGCTATGCCGTGGCTGATATCGTGATGAACGAAGGCGATATGAACCATCTTGGCGTTGAAGCCGGCTATGTTAACAACACCACCTGGGCTATCAGCACCGCATGCCAGGAGCTTGACCCCATTCTGAAATACATAGACTATATGTACACCGATGAGGGCACTATCCTCTGCAACTATGGTATCGAAGGCGAAGCTCATTATCTTGACGAGGACGGAAACCCCCATCTGTCTGAGCTGGTCACCAACAACCCCGATGGTCTGCCTTACCGCGTGACGGTGGCTCTGTTCTGCTTTGACAAGATGAGTTCCGCACCTTTTAAACTGGACAATTCCAAGTCCTATGCCAGCTACAATCAGGATCAGATGGACGCTATGGATATCTGGGGTTCCACCAACGATAACGAATACAAGCTGCCCAGGGGCGTCACACTGACCACCGAGGAGCAGGAAGAATACTCCGTTATCGGTACCGACATAAGCACCTTTATCAGCGAACATATCATTCGCTACATTGTCGGTGATGAGAGCTTCGACACATGGGATGATTTTGTTACCCAGATCGAAGATATGGGCGGCGACCGCTGCCGTGAACTCTATCAGGGTGCATACGACAGATACCTGGCTGATAAATAATTGCCAATTGACAAGCAGAGAATTTTAACATATACTATCCATAGGTGGACGGAGTCCACGCCATTGAAGCAAGGACTGATCCAGGCAGTGCTTGTGGAGGCTCTTTACCAGTTGTGTGGTTCCTGAGACTTGGATAGGCGTATTGCTGAACAAAAAACACTCATTTGAAAAACGCCTCAACATGTAAAGTTGAGGCGTTTTTACATAGATTTTTGGAGCTTGCGATGGGACAGATAGAAAGAACTATCGAAGTTTATGAACGATTGCGAAAATACAGATATAAGATTACAATAGAAAACGGTATGGAGATTATTATGTCTTTTTCTCCGGAACACTATCACCATTTGGTTGGTTATCATTACTTGACTGATGTGAAAAGTGTGAGTGATCCATATTTGTCAAAGCATCGTTTTTACAGAAGCATGAAGAATGGTGCAGTTAGCGTTGAACAGATTTTAAATAGTGTGCATTATATGCAGATTTCGGAAAGAATAGATTATTTTCATTATTTAGAAGAAATTGTTAGCGAAGGTGAAGGCCGGATAATTGTTGACTTTGATAAACAGAAGGCAGATTCGACAATTGATGCAAAGTTTTTTCTTTTTAAAAGAGATGGGGAAGTTCTGACAGGAGAAAGCGTTACATACTATAGTCTTTTTATTGGATATGACCAGAAAAAAGAAGTGTATTTCCCTGCAACATATATTATCGAACACTCAATCAAATATGTAAGCAACCAGAAAATGTGGGATTGCAAAATTGAGTGGATAGATTAAGCGCAAAAAAGAGTACCGTCAATTGACGGTACTCATTTTTCGTTAATCGAGAAGCTGTTGATATGAAACGTTCAGAACTTTCGCTATATGAAGCAGTTTGATAGATATTTTATTCTTCCGCCGTTGATTTTGTCTTGCAGAAAACCATTAATTGACATTCATTGAGTGTCATTATGTATTAAAGAATGTGCTAAAATCAGTTGTCACATTTGTACATAACAAAAAGGAGAATAAAGATGGAAAAACTGATCTATCAATTATACTATGGTGGATTTGTTCCGGCAGAGCATTATGAACCATGCTTGAAGGAACACAAGCGAGTCAAACGAGAGCAGAACATGGAAGTTGAGGAGTTTTATAAAAAACTTGACGAGGTGGATTCGTCACTTAAAAAGGCTTATGGAAGGATTTTAGACAGTCAACACGAGTTGTTATCATTAGATATAGCTTCCATATTCGCAGATGGGTTTAAAATGGGAGCAAGACTGATGATGGAAGTGATGGAGCAAGACGCAGATTGAGTTAGAATCAGATTACACATTACGGATACTATGTTATAAACTGCAAAAAAGACGCACCGTCCCAATGACGGTGCGTCTGTTTAACTGTCCTTTCGAACATCGCCGCAGGCGATGGAGAAATCCCCATCTTTGAGGGCTGTACACCTCATCGGGGGATCCTCACGCCCGGCAATGCCGGGCTCAGGATGACAGTGGGATTTGTCGCAAATAAAAAAGGAAGCACCACACAAAGTGATGCTTCCTTGGAAGAGCAAACTATCTCTTGGAGAACTGAGGAGCGCGACGTGCGCGGCAAGCCGCGCCGGGTTATGTCCCCACTCACTCCCGGCTTCGCCGGAACCGCTTGGGGATGACAAAAAGCCGCACGTCGCAAATAAAAAAGGAAGCACCACACAAAGTGATGCTTCCTTGGAAGAGCAAACTATCTCTTGGAGAACTGAGGAGCGCGACGTGCGCGGCAAGCCGCGCCGGGTTATGTCCCCACTCGCTCCCGGCTTCGCCGGAACCGCTCGGGGATGACAAAAAGCCGCACGTCGCCAACAAAAAAGGAAGCACCACACAAAGTGATGCTTCCTTGGAAGAGCAAACTATCTCTTGGAGAACTGGGGAGCGCGACGTGCGGCTTTGAGACCGTACTA
>SVKU01000024.1 GCA_015068245.1 Oscillospiraceae bacterium | reverse complement strand
AAAGGCTGCTATGGAGCATGGTCTCAAGACTGTTGAAGTTTACGTTAAGGGCCCCGGTTCCGGCCGTGAAGCCGCTATCCGTGCTCTTCAGACCGCAGGTCTTGAAGTCACCATGATCAAGGACGTCACCCCCATTCCCCACAATGGTTGCCGTCCGCCCAAAAAGCGCCGCGTCTGATTAATACGAAGGAGGAAAACCAAGCATGGCAAAAAATATGCAGCCTGTTCTGAAGAGATGCAGAACTCTTGGCATTTCGCCGACCGTTATGGGCTATTCCAAAGAGTCCAACAGAAATCCCGGCGGACAGAGCAGAAAGAAATCCAGCGAATATGCCACTCAGCTGACCGAAAAGCAGAAGGTCAAGTTCGTTTACGGCATCCTGGAGAAGCAGTTCAGAATGTACTACGACAAAGCTGCCAGAATGCAGGGCAACACCGGTGAAATCCTGCTGTCCCTCATCGAACGCAGACTTGACAATGTAGTTTATCGCCTCGGTTTCGCCAGCACCCGCCGTGAGGCTCGTCAGCTGGTCAACCATGGCCACTATACCGTTAACGGTAAGAAAGTTAATATTCCTTCCTATCTGGTAAAGGTGGGCGACGTTATCGCAGTTTGCGAAAAGAGCCGCAGCTCCGTGAAGTTCAAGAAACTTCTTGAGGAAGACACCTTCCGTGCCGCTCCCAAGTGGCTGGATAAGAATAAGGATACTCTGGAAGGCAAAGTTATTGCTGTTCCCCAGAAGGAAGACATCGACTTCGAGATCACCGAAAGCCTCATCGTCGAGCTGTACTCCAAGTAATCCTAAACCCTCGATTATTGGTAAGCTGATAAGCCAGGCGGCGTGAGATGCGCCGTACATTGAAGGAGGGTATATTAATGGTAGAAATTGAAAAGCCGCGCATAAAATGCATAGATTCCACCGAAGACGTATCCTACGGAAAATACGTGGTTGAGCCTCTGGAACGTGGTTACGGTACCACACTGGGCAACTCCCTGCGTAGAATACTGCTGTCATCCCTGCCCGGTACTGCCGCTACTTCCATTAAGATAGCCGGCGTACAGCACGAGTTTTCAACTGTTCCCGGCGTTAAGGAAGATGTAACCGAAATCGTCCTGAACGTCAAGGGCATTATTGCAAAGCTCCACAGCCAGGGTCCCAAGACAGTGTATATTGAAGCCGTTGGTGAGCGCGAGATCTGCGCTGGAGACATCAAGGCTGACGCTGAAGTTGAAATTCTGAACCCTGATCTGCATATCTGCACTCTGGGTCCCGATGCCACTTTCAACATGGAGATCACTCTCAACCATGGCCGCGGATATGTTTCCGCAGATAAGAACAAACCGGCTCAGTCCGTTATAGGAACTATTCCCATCGACTCCATCTACACCCCTGTTTACAAGGTAAACTACACTGTAGAGAACACTCGTGTCGGCAACCAGACCGACTATGATAAGCTGACCCTTGAAGTTTGGACAGATTCCACCATCTCCGCCAGAGACGCTGTTTCCCTTGGTGCAAAGATACTGTCAGACCATCTGGTTCTGTTCACAGATCTGTCCGAAACCGTTGGCAGCAAGTCCACAGTTGTTGAAAAGCCTGAATCCACCAGGGATAAGGTACTGGAGCTGACTATTGAAGAACTTGACCTGTCGGTCAGAAGCTTCAACTGCCTTAAGCGTGCCAACATCAACACCGTTGAAGATCTTATTTCAAAGAGCGATGACGATATGATGAAGGTTCGCAACCTGGGCCGCAAGTCCCTTGAAGAGGTTCAGAACAAGCTCGCAATGATGGGTCTGAGCCTTGCTAGTGACGATAACTGAACTGCACATCCTAATATGGAGGTAACGACAAATGTCCCATAACCGTAAACTCGGCAGGACAACTGATCAGCGTCGGGCAATGCTTCGTGCTATGACGACTTATCTTCTGGAAAACGGAAAGATAACCACCACCGTCACCCGTGCAAAGGAAGTCCAGCCTATTGCTGAGAAGATGATCACCCTCGGCAAGAAGAAGAACCTTGCCGCTTACCGTCAGGCTCTTGCTTACATCACCAAAGAAGATGTTGCCAAGAAGCTGTTTGACGAAATCGCTCCCGGTTACGAAGGCCGCAACGGCGGTTATACCCGCGTTGTTCGCATCGGACCCCGCCGTGGCGATGCTGCTGAAATGGCCGTTCTCGAACTGGTCTAATCAGGTATAAATCAAACCCCTTTTGCTCAAACTAGAGCAAAAGGGGTTGTTTTTTATGCAAATGAGCAGGGAAGAGTATGCAAAATATGTAGTTAGAGTTTCACCAAAGTCAAAGTTGGTGAAAGATATTATATGGGCCTTTGTTGTCGGAGGGCTGATTTGCGCACTGGGACAAGCTTTTACAAATGTATTCACTAATCTTGGACTGGACAAAACAGGCGCTGGGGCAGCCACATCGATTACATTGATTTTTCTCAGTGCGCTGTTTACCGGACTTGGACTTTATGACAAACTAGCAAAACATGCCGGAGCAGGCACAGTGGTGCCAATAACAGGTTTTGCTAACTCTGTTGTTTCACCGGCGATAGAATTTAAGTCAGAAGGATATATAATGGGAATGTGCGCCAAAATGTTTTCCATTGCCGGACCGGTTTTGGTGTTTGGTATCAGTGCCAGCTTTGTTTACGGACTGGTGTTGCTGATACTGTAAAGAATCCCCCTGAAAGGATAACCTTTCAGGGGGAAAACTATTTAGATTCTGTATATCACTCAGCAACGGCAGCTTTCTTTGCGGCCTTCTTCTGTTCCTGCTTGGAGATCCAGATAGCGCAGGTTGCGTCACCGGTGATGTTAAGAGCGGTACGACCCATGTCAAAGATCTTGTCGACACCAGCGATGATTGCAATACCTTCAACGGGAATACCGATGGTGGTAAGAACCATGGCCAGCATGATCATGCCGGCGCCGGAAACGCCTGCAGTACCGATAGAAGCAAGGGTTGCGGTCAGAACAACCATTGCCATATCGCCGAGACTGAGGTCTACACCATAGCAACTGGCGATGAATATAGTAGCGACTGCCTGATAAATTGCAGTACCGTCCATGTTGATGGTTGCGCCCAGAGGCAGAACGAAGGAGCTGACTTCGGGCTCGGCACCCAGATTGTTGCAGCATTCAATGCTTACAGGCAGGGTAGCGTTGGAAGAAGTGGTGGTGAAAGCGGTGATCATAGCGGGAGCAATGCCCTTGAAGAACTTGATGGGGCTCATGCCGCTGAGGCACTTGACGCTAAGACCATAAACAACCACAACGTGGAGTATGTAACCAATGTAAGCAACGCCGATGACCAGAGCAAGAGTGCCAACGATCTTGGGACCGTTAACAGCAACAACATTGCACATCAGGCAGAATACACCAAAGGGAGTGATTTTGATGATCATCATAAGGACTTTCATGATGACGTCGTTAAGAGCATCAACTGCGTTGCCGACCATCTTGCCCTTTTCGCCGGAAGCCAGAATACCGGCACCAAAGAGAATGGAGATAACAATAACGGGCAGCATATCGGTGTTGACCATAGGCTTAAGCAGGTTGTCGGGGAAAATGTTGACAATGACCTGCATTACGCCGGGAGATTCCTTGGCTTCGTATTCCAGAGCAGCGGTAGTCGCAGCGTCCAGAGGGGGGAACATTCCCTTAAAAGCAGAAGCCAGAATAAGGCCAATAACAACGGCAAGAGCGGTGGTGCACATATAATAAACAAAGGTGCGCACGCCAACGCTGCCGACTCTCTTAAGATCCTTCAGAGAGATGACGCCGGAAGTAATGGAAAACAGAACAACAGGCACGACCAGGAACTTAAGCAGATTGATGTAAATTGTGCCGAAGGGCTTTATGTATTCGTCGGTAAAACCGGGGTTGCCCAGGAAGCACAGACCGGCAAGGATACCGGCAAACATGCCGATAAAAATCCATGCAGGAAGGGAAAGTTTTCTCTTCAAAATATTTTCCTCCTAATCTTTACTCTAGTTGTGGTTAACAACCAAAATTATCTTATCACAAGTTCGTTAAAAAAACATCAAATTTTTAAAAAAAGTTTATTTTTTGCCAAAAATTTTGTTATTTAGTTTTATAAAAGCAAAAAATTGGGGTGAAAAATATGACATTTTCACCCCGATTTTTATTCAATATCCAGTTCTATGGGTATATCGATTTCGTCTGAAACGTATTTGCCGTTTTTCTTCCGCTGACGGACACACTCGGTCAGCAGATACTCTATCTGCCCGTTGACTGAGCGGAAATCGTCCTCAGCCCAGGCGGCTATGGCGTTGTACAGCTTCACAGACAGGCGCAGAGGCACCTGCTTTTTGTTGTTGTCAGCCATATCAATACAGACTGCCGGAGTTCACAACCGGCTGTGCGTCGTGGTTGCCGCAAAGAACAACCAGCAGATTGGAAACCATAGCGGCTTTGCGTTCGTCGTCCAAAGCAACCATTCCACCTTCTTCAAGGCGTTCCAGAGCCATTTCAACCATGCCGACAGCACCGTCAACGATCATCTTTCGTGCATCAATAATGGCGGAAGCCTGCTGACGCTGGAGCATTACAGCGGCGATTTCAGAGGCATAGGCAAGATAGGTGATTCTTGCTTCGATGATCTCCAGACCGGCTTCCTGAACCTTGGCTTGAATCTCATCTCGAATACGTCCTGCAACAACCTCGCTGGAGCCTCTGAGGCTGCCTTCGTCGGCAATTCCGTCGCCGGTGGTATCAACATTGGGTGCCACGTCATAGGGGTACAGTCGCACGATATTTCTCAATGCGCTGTCACACTGGAGGGAAAGGTACTCTTTGTAGTTGTCAACATTGAAAACAGCAGCTGCAGTGTCCACTACACGCCACATAACAGCAATACCTATTTCAACAGGGTTGCCAAGGCAATCGTTTATCTTCTGACGGTTGTTGTTCAGAGTCATGATTTTCAGAGAAACTTTTTTGTTCACAACCTCGGTGCTTACAGCCTGTGTGCCTGCAGCTGCTACAAGAATACTTTTGGTGTTGCTGCCGTTGACATCGCCGCTCTGATTCAGCTTGGTTTTTGCGGCGGGGTTAACAGCGGTGCAGAAGGGGTTGACGAAGTAAAAGCCTTCTCCCTTGAGAGTACCGATGTATTTGCCGAACAGGGTCAGCACCAGTGCTTCCTGGGGCTTGAGTATCTTCAGACCGGGCAGCACGATCCAACCCAAGCAGAGATAGATGATGCAAATAATACCGGGGAAAACAAACCCAAAGCTCATAAAAAACACAGTTCCAACGGTACAAACTATGTACAGCACAATGGTCAGCAGAAGAACCAGCATACCGTTTTTCTTTCCTGACAGGACAATTTCGTTCATTTTTCTTCTCCTTTTCCGTTTGATAGTGGTGAGTATATTGAAGTGATATAAAAATGATATCACAAAGAAATGTAAGTGTCAATAATCAAAATGAAAAGCACCCTCCGAAAAAGGGAGGGTGCTGAGATTTATGAAATTCGTTGGCAGAAATCACGAAGCTGAGATATGCTCGAAATAGAAGTTGCCCAAACAACATCGATATCGATGTTTGCGTATTCATGAGCAACCATATTGCGCATTCCTTTTATTGCCCGCCAGGGGATTTCTGTATAAGAGTTTTTGAATTCGTCAGACAGTTTGACAGTAAGCTCACCGATTTGCAGCAGACACAATGCAATGGCGTTTCGGTAAGTAGGATTGGATGCAAAAGCATCATAGCTGCATCCAAATTCATTGTGAGCAAGATCTATTTCGTGGCAGTATTTAAGGATCTTTTCAATTATCTGCAAATCACGTGGTTGCGTGTTCATAAAGTGTGATTTCCTCCTTGCTTATTTGCTGCAGAAACTTTTGATCAAGACTGCCGGTAGTCAACAGATCAAGCTTCTTGTTTAAACCTTCTTCCAAGTCGGCATACAACGCACCTAAAGCAAACAGGTCTGTCAGCCTGCCTTTGTCAACACGGAGATCGATATCACTCTTTTCAGTGGCATTGCCGCGAGCATAAGAGCCGAAAAGATATATTCCGTCCACATCATGAGCAGCAGCTATTGGAGCAACAATGGCTTTTATCTCGTCAACGCTGTATATATGGCTCATATCTATCCTCCTGTCAAGTTGTCTGTATACATTATACCACAACTTGTTTGATCTTCAAGCCCTTATACGTTGATTGACTTCCTGTTCCCGTTGTGCTATCCTATTCTCAATCAAATATCAAATGCGATGATGGGAACCAGTAGTCAGTTTTGATTTTCAGAGAGAAGGCGGAAGCTGCGAGCCTTTATTGAAAAACTGCCGAACCCAGCCCTGAGCTGCGGACGAAACAAGTCCTGCCGGTACCTCCCGTTACAGAGGATAAAGTGCGGAAACTCCGAATTTAGGTGGTACCGCGGATCAAAAGATTCGCCCTAAGCCGATATGGCTTAGGGCTTTTTGTTTTGGAGGTAAAAATGAAACTGGAAAAACTTGTGGGCGAACGATTCAAGGAAAGACCGTCCGACTGCGTGGTAGACAGCCATGCCTTGATGGTCAGAGGCGGCTATATGAAGCAGGTTTCAAACGGCATATTCTCATCATATATGCCGCTGAAACGCATAACCAGAAAAATTGAGCAGATAATCCGTGAAGAGATGGACGCCATCGACGGTCAGGAAGTCCATTTCCCTGTGGTAATGCCTGCATCGCTGTGGCAGGAGTCCGGCAGATACGACAGCATCGGCAAGGAGATGGCACGTTTCAGCGATCGCAGCGGAAGTCCGCTTGTGTTGGGTATGACTCACGAGGAGGCAGCCGTGCATCTGGCAAGGGATTATGCCAACAGCTACACTCGTTATCCCTTTATGATATATCAGATCCAAACCAAATTCCGCGACGAAGCTCGTCCCAGGGCGGGCCTTATCCGTGTCCGTGAGTTCACTATGAAGGATGCCTATTCCTTCCACACATCTCAGGAGGATTTGGAACAGTATTATGACCGCTGTTTCAAGGCTTATGAGCGCATTTACAGCCGTTGCGGACTGCCCGAGGTTATTTCCGTGGCATCCGACTCCGGCATGATGGGCGGCAGCGTTTCCCATGAATTCATGCTGCTGACTGCCATAGGCGAGGATTCCATTGCCATATGCCCCAAGTGCGGATACCGTGCAAATATGGAAGCTGCCGAAACCATCGTCAATAACGAGCGTGACGAGGTTTCCGAGGAACTGAAAATGGTTTTCACTCCCAATATCCACACCATTGAAGAGGTCTGCGATTTCCTTGGCAGTGAAAAATCCCGTTCATGCAAGGCGGTGGTATATCAGCGCAATTCCGATGACAAGTATGTCGTCCTGTTCATTCGAGGCGACATGGAGGTCAACGAAACAAAACTGACCAATTACCTTGGCTGCGAAATCCATCCTGCTGTCATCACAGATGACTGCGGCCTGAACGCAGGTTATATCGGCCCCTATGACTTGAAAGGTGATTACATCATCCTGTTTGACAACAGCCTCAAGGGAGCAAACAATCTTTCCTGTGGCGGAAATGTACAGGAATACCATTATACAGGGCTTGACATGGAGCGTGACCTTGGAAAAGTGGAATACCATGACTTTGCAAAAATCGTTGAAGGTGGTATCTGTCCTGTCTGTGGTCAGCCTGTAATAACCATTTCACGAGGTATTGAAGTTGGCAATATATTCCAGCTGGGCACCAAATACACCAAGTCCATGGATATGACTTATCTGGACAGCGATGGCAATTCTCATTATCCCATTATGGGCTGCTACGGCATCGGTGTTGGTCGTCTTGCGGCAGCTGTGTGCGAAGCTCATCACGATGATTATGGCCCTATCTGGCCCATGTCCATTGCACCTTGGCAGGTGCATATCTGTGCAGTCCGTGCATCAGATCCCGAAGTTAAAGCATATGCAGACGAGCTGTATGAAAAGCTCCGAAGCAGGGGAGTGGAAGTCATTTACGATGACCGTTCCGTCAGCGCTGGCTTCATGTTCTCTGATGCTGACCTGCTGGGCATACCTGTCAGAGTTGTGGTCAGCCCCAGAAACCTGAAGCAGGGCATTGTGGAGGTTACTTCCCGTGACAAGACCTTGTCTGCTCAGCTGAACATTGAAGAAGCTGTGGACGGACTTGTAAAGATAGTCAACGAAATGAAATAGCAACAAAATAGCTGTCATCTCGAACTCTGACGAAGTCAGAGGAGAGATCCCCTCCACAAGATGGGGATTCCTCCATTGCTTGCGCAATGTTCGGAATGACAGCTTGTTTTTTAAGCCTTCACAGCCCGGATGTCCTTCCAGAGCTTTGAACCCTTGAAGAAGTAGATTATCATCACCATGGAGCACAGTACCCACGATACGGGATAGCTCAGAAAAACAATGCGGATATCGTTAAAGAAATGCAGCAGAGGAATGAGCCAGACGATACGGAACAGGCAGATGCACAGAGCGGTTATGACCGTTACCTTTACCGTATCACCGCTGCCTCTGATGGCGCCTCCAAGAATATCGGAAAAACTGAAGATCCAGGCACAAGGTGCAAGATAATGCATCATCTGGATGGCATAAGCCTGGGCGTCGGCGTCTTGAGTGAACAGCCCCACAAGGTTTTTGCAGAAAATAAAAACAAGGACACCCATGGTGATGGACAAAATGCAGGTGATGAGCATACAAACGCCGATACCTTTTTTGACACGATACAGCTTGCCTGCACCGATGTTTTGTCCAACGTAAGTAGAGGTTGCCATAGTAAGTGCCATCATGGGCATGTAAACAAAACCATCTATTCTGCTGTAGGCAGCTATACCGGCCATTGCTGTGGAACCGAAACTGTTGATTTTTGCCTG
This sequence comes from Oscillospiraceae bacterium, assembly GCA_015068245.1. GTDB lineage: Bacteria > Bacillota > Clostridia > Oscillospirales > Oscillospiraceae > SIG469. The sequence continues at coordinate 25,423 of SVKU01000024.1, read as the reverse complement.
AATGAGCAAATTGGATATGCTGAACATGGATCCCTGAATACCGCAGGGGACTGAAACCTTGATAAGCTTTATGCACATGAGTTTATCAAGACGCATAGTTTTCAGCCGCAGACGATATCGCTCATCAAGCTTCATGAGCCTACGGACTGTAAGTACTGCCGCAATTGTTTGAGCAAGTACGGTGGCCAGAGCGGCACCGGTAACTCCCATTTTGAACACGGCAACAAAAAGCAGGTCAAGGATAAGATTGGACACTCCGCTGATGACGAGATAGATAAGGGGACGGGTAGAGTCACCCTCGGATCGAATCATACCTGCGCTGATATTGTAAATTATGGTGATAACTGTACCTGCCAGATACACCCGAAGATACTGAGCAGCTTCCGGAATAACATCTTCGGGACAATCCATCATAAGCAGAAACTGTTTTGCGAAAACAATACCAATTACAGATATGAACACTCCGCAGATAACGCCCAGAATAAGAGCAGTGTCTATAAGCTTTTTAAGACTTTCGTGGTCATCAGAGCCGTAATACATGGCATATAGAACACCTGCACCGGTGGCAATACCGAGGAAAAAGCCAATAAGCAGGTTTATGAGTGAACCGGTGGAACCAACAGCAGCCAGAGCAGTCTGACCGGCAAAGGTACCGACAACGGCGGTATCTATGGAGTTATACAGCTGCTGAAACAGGTTGGAGATGAGTATGGGGATCGAAAATGATATGATGCCCTTTGTGATGGAACCGTTTGTCAGGCTGACAGCAGATGACCGCATGGCTGCTCTCTCCTTTCTTATATGTAAACGTATCATTAGAACTCTTAATTTGCAAATAGATTCTACTCTTACCTGTCAACTTTTGCAATATGGCAAAAGGCTGAATTTGGCGGCTTTGTGAACACGTTCTTTGTATGGAAGTGGACAGAATAATGAAAGGCCCCTTGTGTAAAGGGGGCTGTCATGGCGCAGCCATGATTGGTGAGATTGAAAAACCGGGAGAAATTATCAAATCTCTCCCGGTTGGAATATTTTAAAACAAACCGTCAAAAATAACCTCAGATATCCAGCACAATATTGTCGGTTCCGTTGGCTTCAAATTCGGAGATATAAGCATCGATCCGTGAAGTCAGTTCGTCAAAATTGTGGGGACCGATATCCTCATAATCCATGTCGCGCCTTGCAAGTTCTTCGGCAAGTATCTCAAAGAATACGGTGTCCTCATATGTCATTATTGCTTCGTGGATACCGCCCTCGGCAAACTTTCGGGAAGGTATCAGCTCTCCGTTGAAGGACTCTACCAAAGAAGTCATACCGTTTGTGATACACTGGGCAAAAACGAGACTTTCCACCTCATCGTAATCCTTGAACCGGTCTTCTCCCCGAATGGAATTCATTATCCAGTTGCCTGTGTAAACAAGATCAAGCAGCCGCCTGAACTGCTTTTGTGTAAGCTCAATGGTCATGGGTAGCAACCTCCGTTTCGCCGGTAAAATCTTAAAACATTATAGCCTCAAAGTGCCGAATTTACAATAGGGTGCCAAAAATAAACATCTGCAACGAAAGGAACGAACTTCATTATGGAATTCAAAGATTCACAAACCATGATAAATCTGGCAAGAGCTTTTGCCGGAGAATCCCAGGCCAGAAATCGTTATACTATGTATGCATATCAGGCCAGAAAAGAGGGCAGCGAATATATTGCCAGGTTGTTTGAAGAAACGGCAGACAATGAGTTTGCTCATGCCAAGGAGTTTTTCAACCTTATTATTCTCCACGGCGGGAACATGGACAACATCGACATTGACGCAGGATACCCCTTTGCCATCGGAACCACCACCGAAAACCTTGGGTTTGCTGCCGACGGAGAGAATCAGGAACACGTTGATGCTTATCCTGCTTTTGCCGAGTGTGCCAAACAGGAGGGGTTCATGGACGTATACGAAAAATTCACCATGATAGCCGAGATAGAGGGACTGCATCACCGTGTGTTTACAGATGCTCAGAATCAGCTTCAAAACGGTTCATTATATAAACGACCCGAACAGTACAGCTGGAGATGCATCAACTGCGGCCATGTCCACTTCAGCACAGAACCATGGGATACCTGCCCTGTGTGCCATCATCCCACCGGCTTTGCCGATGCAGGAATAAAGAAAAACTGATTATTTATGGTATGGTAATGTAGTCTGCAAAGGCGTAACCGTCAATGCCGTTGTAGTTGACTGCATACCAGTCCAGATATCGGCTCAAAACGGTGATGCTGTCGCCGTTTTGAGCCGAAGCTATTATGGGAGCATCCAATGAAGGAGCAGAACGGATATTCAGTGTTCCCGAACTGAGAGTAACGGTTCCTGCCTGAGTCACCTGAGGTGTTACAAAGGGGACATTGAAATATTGAGTAACTGCCCGGGCCAAAGCTGCTGCAATAGCATCAATATTGTCCCGTATCCATGCAGCATCTTCATAGTTGTCGTGATACGCAACCTCCACAAGTACGGCGGGAGCATTGGTTCTGGCAACCTCACCGATAGATGTGGTGGGCAGAGCTTCAACATTGTTGGGGTCAAGATAGATAGCTCTGAGGTTTTCCACTATGTAATCGGCAAAGCGTCTGCTGTTGCTGCTTCCGGGGTAGTAGTAAGCATCTGCACCCTGAAGCTGGCCGCTGAGGTATTCAGGGGCTGCGTTGGAGTGTATGGCAAGATGCAGGTCATAGTTACCGGCGTTGCTGGCACGTATAGATGAAGCTGCGGTCATTTCCGGAGTGTTGCGGGAAAATTGAATACCGGAAGCTGTGAGATAAGGTTCCATAGCATCGGCGATAAGATTCATATAGTATTCCTCACTGTTGCCAATAACAGTGGGATTGAACTGCTGTGTGGAAGGGGAAAGGTACAAAGTTGGCATATATTGATCCTCCAAATATAGTTGTATGACCAGTATATGCCGGTGGATAAGAGATGGAGACGATTAATGAATATCCGTTATTTTACATTATGATTATCACTTGTTTATATTCGTGGGATGTGTTAATATAGTGAAGAATAAAGACAAAGCACGGGAACTATGAGTGATTCAGAGTTTCCTGCTTTTGTGCGCATAGAGAGGACGAGAGAAATGACCGAAAAGAAGCTCCGGAAATTCGACACCAAAGTGCAGCACATGAAGTATAAGGTACTTCGTGAAGTAGCTCGCCGTGCATTTAGCGGCAATCTTGCAGAGACTATTATTGATATTCCCAAACTGCTCATTCCCGGCCCCAAGCCAACCATGTGCTGCTGTATCCATAAAGAGAGGGCAATCGTCCAGGAGCGGGTCAAGATGGCTGTTGGCGGAAATAAAGATAATCCCAACGTCATCGAAGTTCTGGAACTTGCCTGTGATGAATGCCCCGCCAGCGGCTACGCTGTGACCAATGCCTGCCGAGGCTGCATGGCTCACCGCTGCGAAGACGTCTGCCCCCGGGGAGCAATCACTTTCGACGAAAAACAAAGAGCCCATATCGACAAAACCAAGTGCATAAACTGCGGACAGTGTTCAAGAGTATGTCCTTACAGTGCCATTACAAAGCTGGTTCGTCCCTGTGAACAGGCCTGCAAAATGGGAGCCATCTCCGCCAAGGGAGAGAATATGGCAGCACATATCGATGATGACAAGTGCGTCTCCTGCGGTGCATGCGTATACCAGTGCCCCTTTGGTGCTATTGTGGACAAGTCCTACATTCTTGACGCTATCCGCTTCCTGCGTGCGTCTGTCAACGGCGCAGGCCCCAATGTTTACGCCGTAGTGGCGCCCGCCATTGCCAGCCAGTTTACATACGCCACTTTGGGTCAGGTTTTCAGCGGACTGCATGAATTGGGGTTTTACAAAGTAATCGAAGCTGCTCTTGGCGCAGATCTTGTTGCCGACGAAGAATCCCGTGAACTGGTGGAACGTCGTTACCTTAGCAGCAGCTGCTGCCCGGCTTTTGTGGACGTTGTTCAGAAGCGTTTCCCCGAACTGGCCGACCATATTTCTTCAGCTCTGTCTCCCATGGCAACCATGGCAAAAATAATTAAAGAACGTCATCCCGAAGCCAAGGTGGTCTTTATTGGCCCCTGCACCGCAAAAAAGCGTGTTGCCCAGATGGAGCCTGTAAAAAACTATGTGGACTGCGTCATTACATTTGAGGAACTGCAGGCACTGTTTGACAGCCGAGACATCGATATCAGCACCCTGCCCGAGCGTGAAGTGGATCAGGCTTCCGGTTTTGGACGCCGCTTTGCCAAGTGCGGTGGTCTGGCAGAAGCTGTGGCTCAAGGCCTTAAAGAACACGACGATCTGGACTTTGTATATAAGCCGGTATCCTGCAACGGTCTTGAAGAGTGTATTAAGGTGCTGACCAAAGCATCAAAGAGCGTACCCATCGGAAACTTTATCGAAGGCATGGCCTGTGTAGGTGGTTGTGTCGGAGGCGCCGGTTGTCTGACCCATGCAGACAAAAACCGTGTTGCAGTTGAAAAACACGGCGACGCAGCTTCAATCCAGAACATAACTGAGTCTGTGGTCACATACGAAACCGAGGGTGACCAGCTGCTGTAAATACCCAACCCATAACAAAACGAACCGTGAAAAACACACTTGTTTTTCACGGTTCGTTTTGTTATTTATTCCCCCGAATTTCCGTCATGTCGGGGTCGGAGGGTTCGCTCATTGCGGGAGGCTTGGAAGGATCGCGACGAATTATACCTTCCTTTACTTCGGGATATGCCAGCGGTTCGGTAAGCAGGGAACTCATGGCAGTTGCAATATAAAGGTCGGTACGAGTCCATAGCTCAAAAGCTGCGTTGACGGAGCACCACTGGAACACCAGACCTCTGACAAGCACGAACAGGTACTCGCAGATTTCGGTAGCAGGCATGCGGAGAGAAATCTCGCCAGCTTCCTGACCCTCGGCAATGATGCCCACAAGCACCTTCTGCATGGGTCTTGTTCTTGCAAACCAAATATTGCTGGTGCTGAAAAGCATACAAATAGTGTCGAAACTGGAGTCCATCAGCATTGCGCTGTACAGTTTGAAGTAGCAGCGTATCCTGTCCATATATGTTTCGCCGGTAATTTTAGGAGCAAGGTCTTTTGTGAAGTGGTTATCCATGTTGCGGAAGAATTCAAAAAGGATATCGTTTTTTGAATTGAAATAGCTGTAGAACGTTCCGATGGAAACAGCGCTATGCTTGCAAATGTCACGAATGGTGGCATTTTCAAAACCACGCTCGGCTAGGATATCCAGTGCGCTGTGATAAATACGGTCTTTTGTTCTGGCGGACTTTGGGGTTTTTCCAACAGGCTTGACTTCAATTTCGTAATTCATGGCAGCTCCTTTCGGTCATATCTATCCTTCAATAACTTCTGTAACAGTGTCCAGCATCCAGTCCATGTTCTGAATTTCTATCAATGAAGGGGTATCGTCCTTTTCAACTCTGATGACTCCGTCACGGTCGGTAAGGGGGCCTTCAAAGGGGTGAATCTGACCTGAAACCACGAGATTTCTGAATATTTTCAGCAGTTTAACAGCATTGTGACCCATAAAAGCGTCAACGCCGTAAACATCGATTATGCCCGTATTCATACCCCAACCAAAATGAACTGCACTGTCGTAACCGCTGCGGGTGATGTCAAGAATACTGTTTTTTGTGGTAAAGCTGTCGCCAACTATCTGGTCGTAGAAAACAGACCAGTCCAGAGCGATGGCGCCAAGGCTTTCTTCCGGGTATCCGGTATTGCGTTCCAGCTTGAATACCTGAGCATATACTCCGGGAAATGCTTTTCTTACAAGCGGTGTATTCAGCTGATGCAGACATAGGGCAATATCAACGCCTGCCTGAGCAAGTTTTCTGCGTGCAGCAATGTGTTCGCGTGGCTGATAGTCTGTGTGGGACTGGATAAAGTTGACAACCTTTACATGGGGGTTGACAAGCTGAGCGCCAAGGGCAAAGGCGTTGACGTTGAATGTCAGATTCTTGTGGAATCTGGCACTGGTCATATAGCCAACGATGTTGGACTTTGTCATTGCACCTGCGACCACACCGCAAAGGAAAACTGCCTCCTGCTGCTTGGCAAAGTAGGTCATCATGTTTTTCTGAGGCTGGGCAATATCGCAGTTGAGAATGGTCTTGTCGGGGTTTTCAAGGCTCAGACGCAGAGAGGCGGCAGACATATTGGGGCTGGTGGTAAACAGGATATCCGGCTTTTGCTCCATAAGCTCGCAAATGGCCTTGTAGCTGCCCTGTTCGTAGATACCGCTCTTGGAAATTATGTCAACCTTATCACCCATTTTCTTCTGCAGTCGCTGCATGGCAACATAATGGGTATGGGTCCACAACGAGTGAGCAGGATCGCCCTCAAAGGCAAAGGCTATCTTCAGCTTTGAAGGACGCTTTGAGAAGAAGGACAGGGGAGACTTTTCGTCATTCTGCTTCATCTCAACGGTATTGGTGTCGTTGGCATCTTTCAAAGACAGGAGTTTAAACTGGGATTCGCAGCTTTTTACACGGTCGGAAATGCCGGAAACGGGGGTGTTGGGATGGAAACCGTAAATCTCGGTAAATTCGAGAAATGCATCGCCGGAAGTTATGGGAATACTGCCGAAACCGCAGGATTTGTATGCTAGTCGGAAAGTTTTGAATGCAGAGTTGATAAGCTCCTCGATACTGTCCTGTTCTTCGGGGTGCTTGACCTTGTATTGTTCAACTATCTGAACAAGGCGTGTGAAGCTGCCGGTATGGGAAAACCACAGGTTGTCGAAAGAGGCACGCTTATCGAAATCCAGAAACTCGTAATAGCGGGTAACAAGAGAATTGCTCTCATCTCGCTTGGGTATTATGCGGGTAACTCTTGCATAGGCAGAAGCTGCACCGCAGTATTTCAGAACGCTTATGCGCTTGTTGCCTTCCAGGGCGAAGTAGCGGTTGATATATTCATAGACCTTTATTGGTTCGCGGATACCTTCGTCAATGTGGGAATTATATAGCTTTTTCCACTTGGCACCAAATTCGGTGTTTTCCGCAAGAAGCGGCATAAAGTTGCCGGCAAAGGCGTTGCTTCTGGCGGCAGTACGAGTACCGATGATTTTTTCGATGGGTATCTCACGGGTACCAAGGTTAAGTTCGGAAACGATCTCAACATCTTTGATAAGGTCGTCAAGAACAAGAAGATAACCGTTGTAAGGGTTGCCTGAGTTTTCAGACTGGAATTTTTTGCCCAGCTGACGGGCTTGTTTATAATGCTGACTGCTGTCGTGGTCGGACATGGTATGACCTCCCTCGTAAGAATTTGGATATAATCTTTCTATTATTAAGTTCATTATACCACAGCCAATGGATTTTGCAATCAGCTCTTGACAATCTCTGCTGATAATATATAATAATAACTGTCTCAAATGAGACAAAAAGGCGGTGTCGTTCCTGTGACTGAATGGAATAAAACAGAATACGAGCTGGTTAAGAACACCTTTGTATTCAGTGGTGCATCTGACAAAGTAATTGAAGCTGCACTTGCCAATGAAGAATGCGTCAAAAAAAGCTATATCAAAGGCGAATGTATTTTCACCCCCGATAATTATTTTAAAGCGTTGGGTTTAATTATAAGCGGCAGCGTTCAGGTCAGTAAGGATACCATGGGCGGTAATCGGCTGGCCATAAGCCGGCTTGGCAGGGGGGAAGTATTTGGCGCTGCGGCAATATTCAACGATTTGGATAGCTTTGCCACTACACTGACAGCCCTGCAGGACAGTACGGTTATCTTCTTTCCGGAAAGCCTTGTCAAACGTATGATGACTGAGGATTTCACAATTGCGGAAAACTATATTCGCTATCAATCAGGCAGAATACGGTTTTTGAGCAGAAAAATTGACGAGCTTTCTGCCGGCAGTGCTGAAAATCGTCTTGCAAAATATCTGCTTGAAAATACCACTGATTCCGGAACTGTTGCTGCCAGTATGACAGAGCTGGCGGAAATGCTGAATATTGGAAGGGCATCGCTATACCGTGCCATTGACGCATTGTGCCAATCCGGAGCTGTGAAAAAAGAAGGAAGAAAACTTATTGTCACCGATAAGGAAAATTTGAAAAAACTATAACACCGTAGGGAACGGTCTTGACCGTTCCACGTAATCCCCACCGCGCCACCCTGCAGCACTGTAGGGCGGGGGCTTGCTCCCGCCGCTTGTTACCCATCGAACAACTTTTAAAAATATAATGCAAAATACAGGAGAGAAAACCAATGAAGAAAATTATGTCAACTATACTTATCCTTGCCATGCTGCTGGCACTGGCGTCCTGCGCAGCCAAAACAGAGCAGGAAGCCGTGTCCCCGGAACCTGAGCAGGCTCAGGAAACGGTTGTGGAAGAACCTGTTGCCGAACCTGCCGAAAAAGTTGCCGTCAAGGTGGCAGCCATGAAAGGCCCCACCGGCATGGGAATGTCAAAACTCATGGAGGATAACGCAATCAACGCAACAGCCAATGAGTATACCTTCGATCTTTTTTCAGCACCCGATGAGCTGACAGCCAAGCTGGTCACAGGTGAGTATGACATCGCAGCCATACCCACTAACCTTGCTGCAAATCTGCATAAAAAGACAGAGGGTCAGATACAGCTTCTTGCGCTGAACACCCTTGGTGTGCTGCATATCATGCAAAACAGCCCTGATGGGCAGCTGATTTCCGACCTTTCAGAGCTGAAAGGCAAGACTGTTTATGCCACAGGTCAGGGCAGTAACCCTGAGTACGTATTAAACTACCTGCTTCGTCAGTCGGGTCTGGAACCCGGAGTTGACGTGACTATAGAATATCTGGCAGCCCACGACGAGCTGGTTGCCCTGGCAGCCACCGGTGAGGTGGAGTACTGCATGCTGCCCGAACCAAATGTGTCCGTCCTGTCAAACAAGAATGCCGACATGAAAGCAGCTATCGATTTGACAGAGGTTTGGGAAAACTCCAATGCCGAAGGTGTTCTCACAATGGGCTGTCTTGTGGTCAATAAAGCTTTTGCAGATGCCAACCCCGATGCAGTGAAGTCCTTCCTCGAAGAGTATGCAGCTTCTGTAGATTATGTAAACTCAGATGCAGCAGCCGCAGCAGAACTTATTGTCAAATATGAGATAGTCGGAGCAGCTCCCGTGGCTCAGAAAGCTTTGCCAAATTGCAACATCGTGTGTATCACCGGTGATGAAATCTGGCCCGCTATTGAGGGATACTACAAAGTTTTGTTTGATGCTCAACCCGCTTCTGTCGGCGGTGCCATGCCTGAAAGCGGCATGGTATGGGCAGGCTGATGCCGGCCAAAGCCAAAAAGTTCATACAGTCCTTGGCCGCAGTTTTGTTTTGGCTTGCCGTATGGCAGGCCGCAGCTGCGGCTGTTGGGCGTGAGCTGCTGCTGCCAACACCTATGGCGGCATTTAATGCATTGGCAGAAAACGCAATTCAGCCTGAATTCTGGCGCAGCGTTTTGCTGTCGCTCGTTCGTATTCTGCTTGGATTTGTGTCCGGTGTTGTCCTTGGCGTGGTTTTTGGCACAGTTACCAAAGCTTTTAAGCCTGCTGACATACTGCTGTCACCCTTGCTCCGCATCATCAGGGCAACACCTGTGGCATCGTTTATTATTCTCGCCCTTGTGTGGATAAACTCCGGTATACTTCCCGGATTCATTTCCATGCTTATGGTGATTCCTGTGGTATGGGCAAACATTTATGAGGGCATTTCATCGGTGGACGGGAGGCTTCTGGAACTTGCACGGGTATATCGTTTCAGCAAAGCCAAAACCCTAAAGCTGATTTATATTCCCTCACTGCGCCCCTATTTCAAAGCAGCCATCATAACATCACTCGGCATGGCTTGGAAATCGGGCATAGCAGCGGAAGTTTTATGTCAACCCAGAGAATCTATTGGACTGGAACTGTATTATGCAAAACTGTATCTTGAAACCGCTGATTTGTTCGCATGGACGGCGGTGGTTATAATTCTCAGCTTTATAGTTGAAAAAGGTGTTGCGGCACTGTTGAAAAGGATGTGACAAAATGGGCATATTGCTTGAGAAGATATCCCTTTCCTTTGATGATAAGGTGATATTTACGGACTTTTCCTATGAGTTTGCCGACTCCGGTGTTACCTGCATTATGGGGCCTTCCGGCAGGGGTAAAACTACCTTGCTGCGCATTGTTTGCGGCCTGCAGAAGCCCGACAGCGGGTCTGTTTATAGCTGCGAAAAAACTTCCGTAATGTTTCAGGAGGACAGGCTTATGCCCTGGCTCACAGCCGGTGAGAATATCACCGCTGTATGTGACTGCGACCCGTTGAAATACCTCGCAATGGTGGGGCTTGCGGGAGAGAAAGATACCATGCCTGATCAACTGAGCGGAGGTATGGCAAGGCGAGTGGCTTTGGCAAGAGCACTTGCATATGACGGTGACGTGCTGTTGCTTGATGAACCATTTAAAGGTCTGGACGATGAACTGCGGATCAAAATGTACGGCATTATTGCAGAAACAGCAAAGTCAAAGCCCGTAATAATGGCCACCCACAATGAGGACGACGCAAAAGCATTAAACGCAGAGATTTTGCGGTTGTAAAGTAATAATAAATAAGCTGTCATTTCGAACATTGCGTAGCAATGGAGAAATCCCCATCTTAACAGGGGATCTCTCCGCCGTCAAAGACGGCGTTCGAGATGACAGCTTATTCAATAATTATGTAAACTTAGCTCAGTTTCTGATAATTAACTTTGCCGTTGGCAAGTCTGGGGAACTCGTCCATGAACTTTACATTGACCATGGTGGGGGAGATCTTCAGCTTGGAGACGAGATACATGATGATCTTGTCTTTCAGACTTTCGTCATCAGAGCAAACGTAAACGCCCATGTTGTTGTCGACACCGTGGCAGGCAACGGGGATTCCGCCCAGTTCCTGGGAAATGAGCTTTTCGGTTTCGTCCATGCTTACTCGTTCGCCGGCGAATTTCAGGAAACGAGCCTTACGACCAACGATGTAGTAGAAATCTTCTTCATCGCGATATGCGATATCGCCGGTGTGGAGACCATCGGTGTAATCGTAACCCTTCATCAGGTCTTCGCCGCAGGAAGCATAGCCCATGCAGACGGTGGGTCCGAAGTAAACGATTTCGCCGGGTACGTTGGGCTCGGTAATGACGTTGCCGTCGTCGTCCCAAATCTCGGCACGTCCGGGAGCAACGACCTGACCAATACTGCCAAGCTTGCGGATGTTGTCCAGACCGGTCAGAATAATCAGACCGCCGGGAGCTTCGGTGGCACCGTAGATGATCTGGAGAGTGCCGCCGTTGTCGTGATGCCACTGGGCATAGGTTTTCTGCATTTCGACGGGCATTGCACCGCCGGCTTCGGTGGTGTAGCTCATCTTCAGACCCATTTCACGGAACTTGACTTTTTCAAGCAGTTCATAGTTAAAGGGAACGCTGCCAAAGCTGTTGGCTCCGTATTTCTTGAAGAACTTCCAAAAATCGGGAGAGATGATGGATTTGGTAGTCAGCAGGCAGTACCAGCCATAGTACAGCATACGGGACAGACCCAGCAGATCGTAGTTGTGGTAAATGGGCATGGTGGAGATATGATGGTTGGGGATGCTTTCGTCATGGCAGCTGTAGTTGGCAATAAGAGTTTCAAAACCATCAATATTGGAATAGCTGGTTCTGACCAGCTTGGGGGTGCCGGTGGAGCCGGAGGTGGTCAGCAGCAGGCCAAGCTCGGGATGCATGGGATAGGACTTCAAACCGGTCTTGACCATGCAGTAGTTGAATTTGGAATAAACGACTTCACCGGGATAGGTTTCGACCATATCCTCAGGCAGCCAGAAATAGTCGGGCTGATAAATGTTGATCAGATTGTCCATCATGTCCTTGTTAGTGGCTGCATCGAACATGGCGGGAACGATGGTGGTGGAAACGAATACGCAGTAACCGGCCATGGATCCGCAGACGTTGCGGCTCAGATGGAACACCAGAGAACGCTCGGGAACGATCTCAACGATCTCTTTTTTGAACTGGGCAAGGTCGTCAAAAGTAACGACCATATCGGTATCATCGATAATTGCGGGTTTTCCAAGGTATTTTTCAAAATCAAAAAGCATTGGATATCCTCCGTAAAATATATTATTTGTGTATTTTTTAAAAGAAAAATGCTGTAAACACAATTTTGACACAATTATACTACCATATAGGAGATTCGATTGCAAGGAACATTTTTAAATATCGGATATTGTTGACTGACAGGATAAATCATGATATTTTGTAAGCGAAGAATACTGAAAATACAGGAGGAAACTATAATGAGCGATATCAAAAAGAGTTGTGATGTTTTGGTAATCGGCGGCGGCGGCAGCGGCCTTGTAGCCGGATGCCGTGCAGCAAGTCTTGGCAGTTCGGTAATAATTCTGGAAAAAACCGATTCTCTTGGCGGCGGCATGAACAGTGCCTCCACCATGCGTACATTTGGAAGCAAATGGCAAAAGGAGCGTGACCTGCCCGATACCTCCATGGATTATCTGCGCAACCGCATGGACGAAACTTTCTGGCGCATCGACCGCAAACTGGCAACCAACGTAATTAAAGGCACCGGCGAGTTCTTCGACTGGTTCTGGGACATGGCTCCCCAGGAATACCGCAACTACTTTACCGTTGGCAGATACGTTTTCGACGATCCCAAGGACGGCCCTCTTGGCCCCCAGTCCGAACGTGGTCCCGGCAGCAAAGGCAGCGGACGTATTTTCGTGGAGGTTTGCTCTCAGAAGCTGACCGAATTTGGCGGCGAGATCATCATGGGCGCAGCTGTTGAAGATGTTGCTGTGGAAAACGGCAAAATCGTTTCTGCCACCGTCAAACAGGGTGAAGATATTCTGACCATCGACTGCAAAAACGTAATTCTTGCCTGCGGTGCATGGATCAGAAAGCCTGAGTTTGTAGAAAAATATTACCCCCAGCTGGCAGCTGCTCAGCCCTATATGGGTGAAAGCCCCCATATGGCTCGCTACTACACAGGCGACGGTCTCGCGATTGCCGAAAAGGCCGGTGCGCATATGGATACCACCAACCTGACCATTCGCATGATGGGACCCATGACCATGTGCCGCAGCCGTGTTCTTGGCAACATGGCAAACTCGCCCTATTCCATCTATGTTAATAAGAACGGACAACGCTTTGTCAGTGAGGTATCCCAGCTTCGTCTCGGTGTTTTCGATTCCGGCTCCGTTGTGGTTGAACAGCCCGAGGGCAAGTCTTTCGTAATTTTTGACGACGCAGGTATCAAGCGTTCCATCGCCGATGGCGACAATCAGCCCAAGCCTCAGGTTCCCATGCCTTCCATGATGGCAGGCTCATTCCCCAAGAGTGAGGAAGAGGCTTATGAGGATATCAACAAGGCTCTTGAAGCCGGTGATCCCTCCATTGTTAAGGCAGATACCATCGAGGAACTGGCAGCAGCTATCGAAGTTCCTGTTGACGCACTGAAAGAAACCATAGAGAACTATAATTCCTACTGCGCCGAAGGCATGGACTGGGATTGCTATAAGCCCACCGAATGGCTCCAGCCCATCAACGCCCCTTACTATGCAGTTAAAGGCTCCCTTGGCACCGACGGAGCATTCGGCGGCGTGGAGATCAACGAAGTCATGCAGGCCAAGGCAGCAAACGGCGGTGTTGTGGAAGGTCTGTACATCACCGGCGACCTGGCTTCCGGACGCTTCATCAACATGGCAGGCATCAAAAAGCAGATAATCAACGATATGTCCTTCGCCCTGTCCAGCGGCTTCATCGCCGGTACCCAGGCTGCGAAGTAATAAAAAATGGCTCACGAAAGTGAGCCATTTTGTTTTCTCTTGTAGGGAACGGTCTTGACCGTTCCGCCAATTACGCACCACATCGTTTACGTCCGTAGTGGCGGATACTATCCGCCCGACTAAAGTTTTTTACGACGAATGTTTCTATAACGACTGAAATTTTCAATCATTGAACCCAACCAAAACCTGCGCTCTTTAACGACAACGTGTGTTATCTGCCCACACTCCTCACATAAATCCAAATCTTCTGAAATTATGTACTTCGTTGCCGGATGCGTTGTTCCGTTGATTTTGTTCCAACAGTCCAAACAAAACTCTGCCATAATATCACCTTGAGAAGAGTATAGCAAATATGCATTGCGTTTGCAATGCATATTTTTGCGCTCGAACAGCATAAACTTGAAGCAATACAATTGTAATGCGAGGTTTTTGTATGGGGAAGTTCAAGATTCCGTCAGTTCCGCCTACAACGAACAAAACCATTCGTTTTCCAAATGACGTGATTGAAGCGGTTGAAGAAGAAATCAAAGGCAAAGACTGCACGTTTTCGGCTTTTGTTATTGCTGCGGTGCGAATGGCTCTGGACGAACTGGAGAATAATGACACATAAAATAGCGGACAGCAAATGCTGTCCGCTGTTTTTTTAGTACTTCCGTCTCAATACCACATACGATCCCCAACGCAGCAGAACGATCAGGCATATGCTTCCGCTGGCAAGGTGCACCATCTCATCCTGCCCGTATATTTTTAATATGATGGCTGCAACGGCTGCTATCAGCACAAATAAATATCCCGCCCATGACCATGCTTTCATGGAAAGGTATTTGTTTCTCTCATCGTTGACCTCAATATCAACGTTTTCTCTATAGTCATCATTGGTTTTATATCTTATATGTCGAATCAGCTGGAGAACGCCTACAAATATAAGAGCCGTTCCCATACCGTTCCAGTAAGCATCTTCAATAATGCCGGAGATGCAGCAGACAACCAAAATGATACCCAAAACAATTTCAATAATGCTTGCGATAAAACGCTGTTTTTTCATAATGCGGCCTCCCTAAATATCATCGTCTTCAAAAATGAAAACTTCTTCAATAGTCATGCCAAAGTACCGTGCGATTTTGAAAGCCAGAGTTATGGACGGGTTGTATCGTCCGTTTTCCAGCGAACTGATGGTTTGTCTTGAAACTCCCATAGCTTTAGCAAAATCTTCCTGCCGTATACCATTGGCTTTGCGTATATCTTCAATTTTGTTTTTCATTACATCGCCCCCCTGAATGTAAAGTTAACTTTACAATGCTATACTAGCACACATCAACACGAATGTCAAGCAAACTTTACATTCCTCTGCGTTGCTTTACCATACCGCATCGTAGGGCGGGGGCTTGCCTCCGCCCTACGTTGTCTTATAAATAACTCACGTTGACCCAGTCATCACTGAGCGGAGCGAAGGATCTTATGCATACTAAGAAGGGGATCCCTCCGCTATCTCCGATAACGTTCGGGATGACAGCATATCCCTAACCCCTAAATCCTACATCCTAACCCCTATCGTAATAAAAACCCATGCTGCCCGCAAAGCGGAACAGCATGGGTTTTTTATTACGATTTATACTGTGCATCAACAAGATTTACGCCGCCGTAGATCTCGCGAAGCTTGGGTTTTTCTATTTTGCCGGTGGGGTTTCTGGGAACCTCGGCAAAGACAATTTTGTGAGGTCTCTTGTATCTTGCCAACTTCTGACAGAAATTGGTGATCTCTTCCTCGGTACAGGTGTAGCCCTGCTTGATGTCGATGATGGCCAGAGTAGCTTCGCCAAGACGGGCATCGGCAACGCCGATAACAGCCACATCGTTGACTGCGGGGTGGGAGCTGAGGAAGTTTTCTATTTCAACGGGATAAATGTTTTCGCCGCCGGAGATAACAACGTCCTTCTTACGGTCAACAAGGAAGATAAATCCGTCCTCGTCTGTCCGAGCCATATCGCCGGTAAAAAGCCAGTCGCCATGAAGAACTTCGTTGGTGGCAGCTTCGTTGTTGTAATAACAGGTCATAACGCCGTCACCCTTGACGCAAAGCTCGCCAACTTCGCCGGGAGCAACTTCAACGCCGTTTTCGTCAACGATCTTTACCTGCCAGCCGTAACCGGGAACGCCGATGGCACCGACCTTGTGAATGTTTTCAACGCCCAGATGGACACAGCCGGGACCGATGGATTCGCTCAGACCGTAGTTGGTGTCGTACTGATGATGGGGAAAACGCTCTTTCCATCGTCTGATAAGGCTCTGGGGAACGGGCTGGGCACCGATGTGCATCAGGCGCAGCTGATCAAGCTCGTATTTATCGAGGTCAATGTCACCTCTGTCGATGGCGTTGAGGATATCCTGAGCCCAAGGCACAAGCAGCCAAAGGATAGTGCAGTGCTCCTTGGAAACGGCATCGATGATGAACTCGGGAGTAGTGCCTTTCAGCAAAACTGCCTTGCCGCCGGAGTACAGGCTGCCGAACCAGTGCATCTTTGCGCCGGTGTGGTACAGAGGCGGGATGCAAAGGAAAACGTCGTCCTTGGTCTGCCCGTGATGCTTCTGCTCAACGGTGGCGGAGTGCATCAGACTTTTGTGGTTGTGAAGTATTGCTTTCGGGAAACCGGTGGTACCGGAGGAAAAGTATATGGCAGCATCGTCATCATCATCAATAGGTACGATGGGTGATGCGCTTGAACAGTCGGCAGTCAGTGCAGCATAATCCTCGGCAAAGGTGGGGCAGTGGTCGCCTATGTAGAACAGCAGGCGGTGATTGCTGATGCTGGGAGCGATTTCCTCTACACGTCCAATAAATTCCGGCCCAAAGATAAGAGCATCAGCTTCGGCAAGATCCAGGCAGTACTCAATTTCTTCTGCGGTGTAGCGGAAGTTCAGGGGTACAGCCAGTGCGCCGGTTTTGAGGATACCGAAATAAATGGGCAGCCATTCAAGGCAGTTATAAAGCAGTATGGCTACCTTGTCTCCTTTTTTGAAACCGCGGCTGATGAGCATATTTGCAAAGCGGTTGGCCTTTTCGTTAAAAACGCTCCAGGTTATCTCACGGCGGTAATAAGAGCTGCTGGTGGGTTCCATAAGCTCAAATTCCTTCCATGTAACACGGCGTGTTTCCGGCCGTTCAGGGTTGATTTCCACGAGAGCAACATCGTTGCCGTACAGTCGGCAGTTTTTCTCGAGGAGTTCTGTGATAGGCATACTGTTTTCCTCCATGTGTGTTGTCGTATAATCACCGATTATACCATCTTGAATCAAAAACTGTCAATCGTGCAGACAGAGAATATGAACGGATTTATTAATAGTTATTGATACAAAAAATATAAATAAAGACAAATAAGCTGTCATCTCGAACAATGCAGAGCATTGGAGAGATCCCCTCATTAATGAGAGATTTCTCACCGGTTCAAGCATCGGTTCAAAATGACAGCTTATTTTGCAGCCTTACAGGCTGAAATCTTCTTCACTGAAAGGACTGTCCTCGCTCAGCTCGGGTTTACCGGGAATACGCTTCAGGGGATCATACTCAAACTTTCGACAGGAGCCGAGAGCGTCTACAATACCCTTTTTCAGGCACATAACCTCTTCATCGTTGATTTTGGAACCGGACTGGCAGTAGGAACAGCAGGGCTGAATGTCCTTGTTAAACAGCATGACGAACCTCCGTAGAAATCAAGTACTAACAGCAAGAACCAAAAACCGATGAAAAATGACAGTTCTTCACTATTAGTTGTTAGTTCTTAGTTATTTATTTTGATTATACTCCATTCTTTCTTGAATTTCCATAGCCTTTTCCAATCATAAATGCGGAAATAATGATAACAACAGCCCAAACAGCAAAAGCAGTCACGGTGGATGCAGTCAGTGCTGTTGAAAAATCCAATTCGGCGATGTCGTTGACCTGCTGCGCAAGATAATGTGATACAGGCTGACCAAGAGAGAAAAACTTAGAAATTATGTAAACCAATCCTGCAGAAATGATGCCGTGTAATGCTTTTCCAACAACGTATGTTCTGGCAGACAGACCGCTGCCGCCTATGAATGACAGCACCTGACAGTGTACCGATACTCCTGCCCAGCCGAGAATGAACGCAGCCATGGACAGTTTGCCCGTCAAGGTACATGCTGCGCCGGACAGGCTCCATACACCCGATGACATTTCGATAAGTCCAATGAGCAGTTTTTCCGCCCATTGAGCGTTGAAGCCCAGTGGAGACAGTATGACTGCAACAACAGAAGATGCTGCGTCCATAACTCCGGTGAGAAACAGCATTTTAATAACAACGGTGAAGAAAATAACAAATGCGCATATGTTTATGGTAGAAGCAGCTGCGTTTTTAACGCAGTCTGTGAAGGCAGAGGCAAATCCGGAAGCTGTTTCGGTTTCCTGCAAAACCGGCTTTGATACTGCCGATACCTTGCTTTTGCGGAACCGGAACAGCATACCTACCAGCACAGACGACAGTATATGAGCCAGATACAGCATGATACCGATAACGCTTGATGAAAAAATGCCTGCGCCCACAACGCCAAGTATAAAAGCGGGACCTGAATTGTTGCAGAAAGCCAGCAGCCTCTCGGCTTCATCTTTGCTGCACCAGCCTTTTTTGTAAAGGTTGATGGCGGTAACGGCACCCACAGGATAACCTCCGATGAACCCAAGGGCAAAGGCAGCCGAACAGCTGCCGCCAACATTGAACAGTGGTTTCATCACCGGCTGCAGCAGCCTGCCCAGATGACGAACAAGACCCATTTGCACAATCAGACCCGACAGGACGAAAAACGGAAACAGGGAAGGTATTATCACATTTGCGCAAAGCTCCAGACCAGTTTTTGCCGCATCAACAGATTGGGTGGGGAACATCAAAAGCGACAGTATGCTCAGCAGCACAGCCACGGATACGAATATATCGCCAAACAACCGGTGAGAAATGATTTTTGCCATAGCGCACCTCCTCACAGAATATATATGATTAAGAAAATGAAGTTTTGCCAGTCCATCGTCGATGCAAGCACTGCCAATATCGCTTTCGGATAAATCCAAAAGCTCAAACGCAGCGCTGCATCTCCTCTCCCGAAAGCAAACACTACGTTGGTTTGCTTTCGGGTACCCATTGTTGCAAGCACTGCCAATATCGCTTTTGGATAAATCCAAAAGCTCAAACGCAGTGCTGCATCTCCTCTCCCGAAAGCAAACACTAGTAGGGAACGGTCTTGACCGTTCTGCCCATTACGCAACAGTAGGGCGGGGGCTTGCTCCCGCCGTTAACCACCACTGCACATAATAAGTTAACATAACATAAGGAGGCCCTATGAATCCAAAACTTGAACATATACTTGAAAAAGCGTCACAAACTCTTGATATGCCAATTCAACTGGCAGCGGGAATGCCACGGATAGAACTGAGAGGAAGCAACGAAGCCATACTTGAAAGCCACAGCGGTGTAAGAGAATATGGGGAAAATATGATAATAGTAGATACACCGCTGGGACCGGCTCGAATCTGCGGAAATGAGCTTACTATCCGGGCTATGAATGAGGACAAGATTATCATTAACGGTACTATTGTGTCTTTCGAGTATATCTAGGGAGGAACAGCATGCAGCGGATTCTGGACAGAACAAAAGCGGTAGTTGACATAACAATTACAGGAGCATATCCTGAGGAGTTTATAAACCGCCTTGCGGCAGATTCTATACCCTTTTGGGGACTCAGGAAAAAGGACCCGCTGAACTGGGATATTACCATGTTTGCATTGGATTACAGAACCATCAGAAAAATTGCAAAAAGATCCATGTGCCGTACTCATATTCGCAGAAAAAGGGGATTGCCGTTTCGGATAAACCGATTTGTCAAACGCCGTATTCTCATTTTAGGCATAGCGTCTGCAATACTGGCTGCGCTTACATTACCGCTTTTTATTTGGACCTTTGAGGTGGAAGGCAACGCCACAGTTTCCGATCGTGAGATAATCCGGGCGCTTGACGAAATCGGCGTAGATGTGGGTACTTTTGGATACTCTGTCAATCCTGTGCTTACAGAAACGAAGATGCTTTTGAAGATACCTGAGCTGTCTTATCTGACCATAAACGTAAAAGGAGGCAAAGCTACGGTGGTGGTGAGGGAAGATGTGCCTGCGCCCGAAGTTCTGGACGAGACGGTGGTCACAGACCTTGTTGCCACAGAAACCGGAGTTATTACAAAAATGGAGATCCTTCGGGGCAAATCCCTGGTGGAGAACGGACAGACTGTGCTCAAGGGGGAAAAGCTTGTCAGCGGAATAATTGAGCATTACGCAAACGACAATCTTCTTACAGTGCAGACTGTGCGTTCCATGGGTGAGGTTTATGCCAGAACATGGAAGAAACTAACGGCCACGATGCCGTTGGAATACACGCAAAAAGAGCCGACAGGCGAGGAAAAGACAAAATATTCTTTGATTATTGGCTCAAAAAGGATTAATTTCTATTTTAATAGTGGTAATTCTTATGACAAATGTGATAAAATAATCGATACAGATTATTTGACTTTGCCCGGAGGAGTAAGATTTCCGTTGGCACTGGAGAAAACCACAGAAAAGGCCTGCAAAACAACGGTTGCTTCCATGGACGATCAAACAGCGGAGAAATTGTTGCAGGACTATCTTGCTCGATCGATTCAGCTGCAGCTTCTGGGTGGTCGGATAATCAGAACGGACTTTGAGACCGATTTTGGAGATGGGCTTATAACAGTTTCAGCAGTAGCCGAGTGTGAACAGCAGATCGCCACTGAGGTCATGACACAAATACCTGTGGAAACAGACAACGCTCCTCAATAGCGAAAGGAATAATTTACACATGATAGAACAGATCGTAAACGCAGAACGGATGGATCAGATAATAGATGTTTTCGGATCTTTCGACGAGAATATCAAACTCATCGAAACGGAGCTGAACGTCCAGGTGAATATCAGGGGTACTGAAATGAAAGTTTCCGGCGAGCCGGAAAACGTCATGGCAGGAACCCAGGCAGTGGAAGGGCTGCTTACCCTTGCTTCCAAGGGTGAGACCATCGACAGCCAGCGTGTGCGGTATATAATTGACATGGTAAAGGACGGCAACGCCGATAAAATTGGCGAGCTGACCAAGGGCGTCATCTGCGTTACAGCCAAAGGCAAGCCCATCAAGGCAAAAACTCTAGGTCAGCAGAAATACGTCAATGCCATAAAGAAGAACACCATAACCGTGGGAGTTGGACCTGCCGGCACAGGTAAAACTTACCTTGCGGTGGCCATGGCGGTGGCAGCTTTCAGAGAAAAGCAGGTAAACCGTATCATTCTGACTCGTCCCGCAGTTGAAGCAGGTGAAAAGCTGGGCTTTTTGCCCGGTGACCTTCAGAACAAGGTAGACCCTTACCTGCGTCCTCTTTACGATGCCCTGTTCGATATGTTGGGAGCCGAAAACTACAACAAGTATCTTGAAAAAGGCAACATCGAGGTTGCACCTCTTGCATATATGCGAGGAAGAACGCTTGACGACTCTTTTATCATACTCGACGAAGCCCAGAACACCTCCAGGGAACAGATGAAAATGTTCCTCACCAGACTTGGCTTCAACTCCAAGGTGGTCATCACCGGTGACGTAACCCAGATAGACCTGCCTTCAGACAAAACATCGGGTTTGAAAGAAGCTGTAAAGGTGTTGGACGGAATCGAAGACATAGCTGTCTGCCAGCTAAACGCCGGTGACGTTGTGCGTCATGTGCTGGTGCAGCGGATAATCAAGGCTTACGAAACTTACGAGAGAAAAGTGAATTCGCCCACTAATCCTGCCAAGTTCAAGTACAGGAAAGGCGGCAGCAAATGAAACACAGAATTACCATCTCTGCCGACAGAGGAAGCATAGCGGGATTCAGTGAACGCAGATATATAAAAAAGTGCATATGGACAGCCCTTCGTGCCCAGAAAGTACGGATACCCTGCGAGATAAACGTGCTGCTTACCGATGACATCGGAATTCATGAAATCAATAAGTCCATGCGGAACGTGGACAAACCCACGGACGTGCTGTCTTTCCCCATGTTTGACCTCACTGCGGGAATACCTCCTGCAGGTGAGGAGTACATCGATGAAGAAACCGGCTTGTGCCCATTGGGAGATATGGCAATTTCCATGGAGCGGGTGTATGCCCAGGCAGAGCAGTTCGGCCACAGCCGTGCAAGAGAACTGGGATACCTTACGGTACACTCGGTGCTTCATCTTCTTGGTTACGACCATCTTGATGAGGGTGAACAGAAAGCCCAAATGCGAGAAAGAGAAGAAGCTATAATGACAGTTGTCGGATAACAAAAGGCTCCCTTGTGTAAAGGGAGCTGTCAGCGAAGCTGACTGAGGGATTGTTTTTTACGACAAACCCACCTCCCCCGTGCACAGGGGAGGCTTTAG
Organism: Oscillospiraceae bacterium; assembly: GCA_015068245.1. Classification (GTDB taxonomy): domain Bacteria; phylum Bacillota; class Clostridia; order Oscillospirales; family Oscillospiraceae; genus SIG469. The sequence goes on along the minus strand of SVKU01000024.1, from coordinate 3,122 downwards.
TGCGCAAATGACGAAATTACTGCAAAAGAGGAAATACAAATGATTAAAAAATCCGGAATGATAACCATAGCAGGACGCCCCAATGTGGGTAAATCCACCCTTACCAACGCCCTTGTTGGTGAAAAGGTGGCCATCGTTACCAATAAACCTCAGACCACCAGAAACCGCATCTGTGCAGTGCTGAACAGGGGAGAGACCCAGTTTGTTTTCATGGACACGCCCGGCTTCCATAAAGCACGCACAAGATTGGGCGACTATATGGTCAACGTGGTCAAGGAAAGCGTAGCCGATGTGGACGCTGTTGTGCTGATGGTTGAACCCATAGCCAATATCGGAACCCAGGAACAGCTGCTCATTCAGCAGATAAAAGCCTCCGGTGCACCTGCTGTGCTTGTTATCAACAAGGTAGATACCATTGAGGAAAAGGAAAAGATACTTGAAGTCATAGCCGTATACAGTCAGGAACACGATTGGGACGCTATCGTACCCATTTCCGCAAAGAATGCAGACGGTATCGAGCATTTGCTGGACGAACTGGAAAAGTATGTCTATGAAGGCCCTCAGCTGTTCCCTGACGGCATGGTCAGTGATCAGCCCGAACGACAGGTCATTGCCGAGATAGTTCGTGAAAAACTGCTGCTGTGCATGGATAAGGAGATACCCCACGGTACAGCCGTTGAGGTTACCAGATTCGATGAGCGTGACGACGGAATAATCGACATCGACATCACAATCTATTGCGAAAAAGCCAGCCATAAAGGTATGATAATAGGCAAACACGGCTCTATGCTCAAAAAGATCGGAGAGCTTGCCAGAAAAGATATCGAAGCCTTTATGGGCACAAAGATTTATATGGAAAGCTGGGTCAAGGTCAAGGAAAACTGGCGCGACAACCTGAACCAGATCCGCAACTTTGGCTACGAGGCATAGTTTTCAGGGATTAGGTTTCAGGTGGGCAGGTGTCAGGTGTGCAAACCGTTACTCGCTGCGCCGTAGGGAACGACAAGAAAATCGCTTGCGATTTTCCGAGGGGTCAATGCTTGCATTGACCCAGTCCTCGATGACCCACCGAATATGCACAACCTACCCTTGTCATCCTAAGCGAGCGAAGCGAGTCGAAGGATCTTATTCCCCACCAAATCTACGCTGTCATTCCGAACGCTGACATAGTCAGCGGAGGAATCCCCATCTTAAGGAGGGGATTTCTCGTCGCTTTGCTCCGTCGAAATGACAGAATACTTCATGCGAGGCCATACCATGTCTTTCATTACCACCGACGGACTTGTGCTCCGTGATACAAAACTGAATGACAAAGACAGCCTGCTGACCGTCCTGACCCGTGACTATGGCAAGCTGACGCTGAAAGCGTGGGGAGTACGGGGCAAAAGCGGAAAGCTTCGTGCGCCATGCCAGCTTTTTGCATATTCCGAGTTCACGGCTTCCGAGTATCGGGGTTACTATTCCATTAAGGAAGCGGAGCTTAAGGAGCAGTTTGGAGGTATTCGTTCAGATATTGAACTGCTGTCACTTGCATCGTATATTGCTCAGGTAACTGAAAGTGTAGCTGACGAAGACAGTCCCACACCGGAGCTTTTGTCTCTTGCGTTGAACTCGCTGTACGCCTTGTCTGAACTGAAAAAACCACAGATGCTTGTTAAAGCAGCCTTTGAACTCAAGCTTATGAGCATCGAAGGCTACGAGCCTCAGCTTGACGGTTGTGTCGGCTGCGACAGTGCGGAACCTGTTTGGTTCAATTTGACGGACGGTGCGCTGTACTGTGCCGACTGCGGCGGCACCGGAGTGGAGATCAATGACCGATGCTTTGCCGCCATGCGTCATATCGTGCTGGGCGACAGTAAGCGAATTTTTTCGTTCTCTTTGGACGAAGCCTCATTGAAACTGCTGGCACAGGCAGCGGAAGGATATATTCTGACCCAGCTGGAACGAGGCTTTTCTGCCTTGGATTTTTACAAGACAATAATGATATAACCCTGTTATCATTGTAGGGGCCGGCGTTCCCGACGGCCCGTGTATTACGATGTAGGAGACCAAAAATGAGTAAACTATATGACAAATCTCTTGTGACTCTTGAACTGCCCAAGGTTCTTGACCTGCTGGCATCATGCGCCACTTGCGATGAGGCTAAGGAGAAGGCACTTGCGCTTCGCCCCATGACCGACGTTGAAGAGATTCGATACAAGCTGCAGGAGGTTTCGGCAGCCTGCAAGCTTATAAGCTACAAAACAAGCCCCAACTTTCAGACGGTAAAGGACGTTTCCGGCTCCCTGAAACGGGCAGATATGGGTGGCAGCCTCAACACCCGTGAACTGCTGGCCATAGCAGATGTGCTGAGAACTGCACGCATCGTCAAAACCTATGCAGACGGCCAGATCAAAACCTGCATAGACCATCTTTTTGATTCTCTGCGGGCAAACAAGTTCCTTGAAGAACGCATCACCAACTCTATCATCGGTGACGACGAACTGGCTGACTCCGCATCTACCGAACTGGCGGATATACGCCGCCATATGAAGGTGGCAAACTCCAAAGCCAGAGACGCTCTGAACAAAATAATCACTTCTCCGGCCTACTCCAAATATCTTCGTGATCCCATTATTACTCTCCGTGGTGACCGCTATGTTGTGCCTGTCAGAAGTGAGTATAAAAACGAGATCCCCGGCCTTGTTCACGACGTTTCTTCATCGGGCGGCACATTCTTCGTGGAACCCATGCAGGTGGTAAACGCCAACAACGAGCTGCGGGAACTGCTTGCCAAGGAGAAGAAGGAGATAGAGCGCATACTGGCAGAGCTTTCCGCCATGGCAGCCGAGCATATGGAGGATATTCTGGAGGATTACTCAACTCTGGTTTATCTTGACCTTATTTTTGCCAAAGCAAAACTGTCTTACAATCTCAAATGCATTGAACCCATTGTGGAAGATACCCGCAGTCTTGAACTGCGTCATGCCCGCCATCCTCTTATAAATATCAAAAACGCTGTGCCTATCGATGTTCGTCTGGGCAAGGATTTTGATACCCTTGTTGTCACCGGTCCCAATACCGGCGGCAAAACAGTAACGCTGAAGACCATCGGTCTGCTGACTCTGATGGCTGAGTGCGGA
>SVKU01000004.1 GCA_015068245.1 Oscillospiraceae bacterium | reverse complement strand
GGCACGCCACAGGAAAGTAACTGCCTGTGCACGGGTGCAGGTGGCATCGGGGCCAAAGGTGGTGTCGGTCAGACCGGTGGTAACGCCCGCAGTCAGTGCCCAAATAACAGCGTCAAGATAATAACTGTCGTCAGCAACATCGGTAAAAGGGTTAACAATCGGTTTGGGAGCCTCAGACACTCTCACAATAATGTTGTGTTCTTTTTCACCTACTTTGCAGGCAATGTGCGTTTCTCCGGGTCCAGCAGCTTCAACTGTCAGCAGTTTGCCGTCACTGCTTAATTCCTTGACAACTATCACATTGGCATCATGACTTTCGGGTCCGGAAATCTTGACAGCATTATCCATGGAAGTTTTGACACCGGCATTGACAAAATAGTAATTTGCCGACTCTCCGACTTCGAGATTGATTTCCTGTGAAGCATTGGTAGTGTTTTCAGGAACAACGAAGATATAATCAGAGTTGTCCTGGGGAACAACCGAAAACTCCATTTGGTACACTACTCCATCCATCTCTGCGCTAAGAATGGTAGTACCAAACGCTTTCATATGTACGGCTGAATTACCGCTGTTGATTACGACCTCTGCCACATCAGGATTGGAACTGGTAATCATGTCGACTTCGATCCTGACAGTACACGCTTCATCACAATAGAAGTTGAAAAATGCATACCGGTTAAGCATCATCTCCAGCATCGGAAAATCAACGTCTGTCTGTGTGTGCGGATTTTCATTACCAATCATACCATGTCTTGTATACATCTGCTGAGGAACAGCTGCGCTATCCTTGCTGTCTGCTGCAGCGGCAGGTGCGACTGCCAGCAGCATCGTGAGCACAAGGGCAAGACACAATAATCTGTTTTTTGTTTTCATGATATCAAACTCCTTACATTACCAATTTGGTATTTCGGCACCAATCTGTGTTCATTTTACCTCCATGCAAACGTAAAAACAATATGCCCGGAGCACAGTGTTCAGGCCGCAAGCAAAAACCCCGAAGCGATTCGACAGAATCAGCTCCGGGGTTATTTTTTGTTAAGATCCTTCGCTTCGCTCAGGATGACAGGGGCAGCAATGTTGCCCCTCGGAAAATCACAAGTGATTTTCAATATATTGGTAAAAATTGCGTAATAAGAGGGAGATTTCTCGTCGTCACCTTTGGTGACTCACTCGAAATGACAGCAACATAGGGAAACCGCAGTTTTTTACGGTCTGACCGATATCTTTTCGGTGTTGGCCACAGCTTCTTTCACAAGGCCTTCGAAGTCCATGGCTGCTTCGATCTCCCTTGTTTCCTGCAGGCTGGGCTTTGTTTTGGGATGGCGGGGAGTGAAAACGGTGCAGCAGTCCTCGTAAGGCAGGACAGAAGTGTCGAAGGTGTTGATCTTACGGGCGATCTTTACGATTTCTTCCTTGTCCATGCCGATAACGGGACGGAACACAGGCAGTTCAAGACCTTCGCCGGTAACTGCCATGGCCTCCATGGTCTGGCTGGCAACCTGACCGAGGCTTTCACCGGTGATAAGGCACTGGCAGCCGTCCTCTTTGCCGATTTCCTGAGCTATACGCATCATAAATCTGCGCATGATGATGGTGAAATAAGCTTCGGGACACTGGTCACGGATGGCTTCCTGTATTTTAGTAAAAGGCACCACACATACTGTCATGCGTCCGGTATACATGCAGAGCAGTCTTGCCAGCTCCAACACCTTTTCCTTGGCACGCTGAGAGGTGTAGGGATAGCTGAAAAAGTGGATGCACTCCAGCTCAACGCCACGCTTTGCCATCATGTATCCGGCAACAGGACTGTCGATACCGCCGGAAAGCAGCAGCGCACCACGTCCGCCCATGCCCAGAGGCAGACCGCCGCCTGCGGGAGTGGGGTTGCCATGAACATAAGCGGCGTAATCTCTGATTTCCACATACACTGTCAGCTCAGGATTGTGGACATCAACGGCAGTGTCGGGAAATTCCTCTGCAAGACGTCCGCCCAGCTCCTGAGATATCTGAATAGAGTTCATTGGGAAACGTTTGTCGGAACGCTTGGACTCGACCTTGAATGATTTGGCAGCACGCATATCGTCGCCCAGGAAATCCACGGCAGCGGCAAAAATGGCGTCCATATCCTTTTCGCAGGGGCGTGCTCTGGTGATGCTGACGGGGCCAAACACCCGTCTGAGAGCCTCAAAGGCCTCGTCCATGTCGGAAAGGTCGTCTTTGGGTTCAACATAAATTGTGGACTGACGGGAATAGACCTCAAAGTTGCCTATGGATCTGATTCGGCGGGAAATGTTGGTTTTCAGTTTGTTTTCAAAAGCGTGGCGATTGGCACCTTTCAGCACCACTTCGCCCAGTTTCAGCAAAAAAATGTCCTGCATGGTATCTTTTCCTTAATAATATTTATTGTATCGATTTTTCATATTTTCCTTCAGAGGGTCGTAATTATCCTCCGTCGGAAGCTTTTGCTCAGTGTAGTCGCTGTAACGACGTTTATTGACACTGCCTTCCCGTTCCCTCTGGTTTTCGGGAACCATGTTGGGGTTGCGGTTAATGACGTTCATGAATGCAGAACGCTTGATATACCAGGTGTCGCTGAGCAGCGTTTTCTTGTTCTCAATGAACTTTTTGCCCTCGGCAAATTCCTCATCAATGGAAGCCGTGACCTCATCAACGGTTCCGTACCTTGCCATCTGGCGGAAAAACGGGTGGAACTTGGGCCAGATATAGAACACTGCGTTAAGCAGCAGTACAAATCCGGTAATGATGCCGTAGAACACCATGTAGCCCCAGTTTTCGTCCTCAAATTCCACGGGAACGTCCATGGTTTCAAAAATGTAGCCCAAGACCCTGTCGGAGCTTTCGCCCTTAAGGTACAGACTGTGAGCGTAGTCGGTAAGATAGTATTCCGGGAACGGCAGAGTGCCCAGTTTATACTCTTCCACCTGCTCGAAATCGTTCCATGAAGTGAAAATACCTCTTATAACGTCACCAACAGCGATCTCCGCATCGTAGCTCATAAGCACCAGCATCTGAGCATCTCCCGACGTTACACGTACCAGGCGGCTCAAGGGCATGATGAAGTATTCGGCCATGGAGCCGCTGACCTCGTAGTTAATGGGTGGCAGAGCCTCAACCTCAGCCAGCCATGCGTTAACGTCTGTAACGCCGAAATACGGGGTATATGTATCATCGTAATAGATTCCCGTTTCCTCAACGCTGTCTACCGGCAGGGCAAAACGGTAATCCTTTTCATCCTGAAAATACACATAACCCTGCTCCACCATGGAGGGGATACCCATATTGGCAACAAGCATATTGCTGTCGATAGCGTTCAGCTCACCGGGCTGCACATCTACATATCCCACAATGCTTTCCAGCTGAGCTTCGTCCAGCTGATACCCTTCGGACATATAGTTCCGTATCCACATGGAGTGTCCGGTGGTGTGAAGGGTAAAAGCAGCGATCGCCAGCACCAGCAGCAGTGCCAGAGATATCAGATTTTTCAGATACAGCCTGCGGGTCATGCCTTTGGGCAGGTTCAAAAAACCAATAAAACTCTTTTTCTTCCTCATATTTTTTCCTTTACTTTCTTCCCAAGTCGAATGTTCTGTACTGAATGGCTTCCGCAATATGGAGAGCAGAAATGCTCTCTTCGCCCTCAAGATCGGCTATGGTTCGTGCAACCCGAAGTATGCGGTCATAGGATCTGGCAGTAAGGTTAAGGTTGTCAAAGGCCTGCCTCATCAGGGTGTGACCCGCTTCGTCCAGGGCGCACCATTTTTCACTCTGCTTTGCGTTCAGATAAGCGTTACACTCAACTCCGCTGCCCGCATAACGATCTCGCTGTATTTTTCGGGCAGCATCCACACGTTTTTTTATCTCCTCAGAGCTTTCTCCGCTTTGTTTTGAAGTCAGTTCGGAGTATTCCACCGCACCTACTTCGATGATTATATCTATTCTGTCCAGCAGCGGTCCGCTTATTTTTGACCTGTATCTGTCCACCGCCGCATCGGTGCAGGTGCATTTATCAGTACCGGCGTAACCGCATTTGCATGGATTCATGGCGCATACAAGCATAAACCTGCTGGGATAGACCTCGGTTCCCGCAGCTCTGGTGATGGACACCTTGCCGTCTTCCAGCGGCTGACGCATTACCTCAAGGGCATCGGCACGAAACTCCGGCAATTCGTCCAGAAACAGCACCCCATTGTGGGCAAGGGAAACTTCACCGGGACGCAGATTGCTTCCGCCGCCCGAAATGCCCACAGCAGACACCGTATGGTGTGGTGACCTGAATGGCCGCTGGGTCACCAGCGGAGACTTGGGATCTGTAAGCCCCATAACGGAATGGACAGCCGTGACCTCAAAGGCCTCTTCACGGCTCATATCCGGCAGTATTCCCGGCAATCGTTTTGCCAGCATACTTTTTCCGGATCCGGGCGGTCCAACCATAAGAATATTATGCCCACCTGCAGCGGCAACTTCGAGGGCACGTTTTGCATTCTCCTGACCTTTCACGTCGGAAAAGTCCGGGACTCTCACTCCCTCCGCAGACGGAACATAGGGTTCTGCGGGGGTTATGGGCTGTTCGCCTTCCAAATGGGCTTTCAGCTCATGGATACTTTTTACGGGATAGACAGTAATACCATCAACCAACGTAGCCTCGGGAGCATTGGCTTCGGGAACGTAAACGCTTTTGATCCCCTCGTTTTTCGCTTCCCTCACCATGGGCAGCACGCCCGACACGGGACGCAGCAATCCCTCGAGAGACAGTTCTCCGATATATGCAGCATTTCCGTCCGGAACAGGCAGCTGACCGTATGCCGTTAGTATTCCCAGCAGTATCGGCAGGTCGTAAACCGTTCCGGATTTTTTCATATCTGCGGGAGCAAGGTTTACGGTTATGCGGCTGACAGGGAATTTAAGCCCGCTGTTTTTTACCGCTGCCCTTACCCTCTCCTTGGATTCACGAATGGCGGTATCCGGCAGCCCCACTATTTCAAACGCAGGCAGGCCGCTGGCTATGCTGCACTCTACAGTTACCTGACGTCCGGAAACGCCTTTTATACCAAGGGAGTTTATCTTGCAATACATGGCAGACATCCTTTGTACTGTTGATATTTGAACTAATGGCTAATAACTGATGAGTTTAATGCCAACTTTATATTGGCATTAAACATATTTCAAACAATTGACCGCAGGTCAACTCATCACTTCTTAGTTCTTCACTATTAGTTATTAGTTAGAGCGAAGCTATATATATGCCTGCTTCACGGCCAAGAGTCTGAGCAATGCCGATGCTGATACCGCTGACGGGGGTGGAATACTGAGGACCGAACCGTCCTCCGCAGGTGTTGCCGGAAGCAAACAGACCGGGAATGGGCTCGTAATCGGAGCCAAGCACGTTCTGGTTTTCGTCGGTCAGAAGGCCGCCGGTGGTACACATGAATGTCCCGAGAGACTTTTGTGAGCTATAACCGTAATAGGGTGCGGTGTCAATGGGGAACAGCAGGGAAGCTTCCTTACCGAAATCTTCGTCACGTTTTGCGTAGCACAGTTCGTTATATCTGGCAACGGAAGCCAGGAAGTTTTCCTTATCCTTACCGGAATAACCCAGTTTATCTGCCAGACCTTCAAGAGTATCGCTGCCCACAAGGGTAACTCTTCCGGGTGCTCCGCCCGGGCCACCGGGTCCGCCTCCGGGGCCGCCATCGGGACCGCCGAGTCCTCCCGGTCCTCCTCCCATGGGAGGCATTCCGCCGCCGGGTCCTCCGGGCATATCGCCCATGGGAGGCATTCCACCACCCGGACCACCGGGGCCTCCGGGGCCATCTCCGGGGCCGCCGGGCATAGGCGGCATTCCGCCGCCGGGTGCATGGGCGGTATTGGTCTTGGGTGCGCCCATATGAATGTCCACATCACCGGCTATTTTGCCCATGGCCTTATCCATAAGCTGCTGCAGACCGGAAATTTCCTGGTCGGAAGTATAGTCAAAAGAAAGATGACCGGGAGCCTGAGCCTTGACCTGATCAAAAATCTTGCTGTCGAACACAACAGACAGGATACCTTTGGGCTGGCGCATGCTCTGGATACCGGAAAGAACCACATCACCAAAGCCTTCGTTGCAGTAACGCTTGCCGTGAGCATTGAGCCACAGCGCCGCAGTGGTTCCGATAGGGTCTGCGGGGCTGCCGCCGGGATATGTATAGCTGCCGCCCATGGAGCTCAGGGGTCGGGGTTCCAGCTTGCCGCCTGCCCACACGCCCAGTTTTACGCCGGTGCCGTCGCAGCCTGCAAAAGCTCTGGGGGTTGCTTCGGGCATATAGTCAATGGCTTCGGTGCAAAGGTCACGCACCATTTCGCTGTCGGCACCGAAATCGCCTGCGGAAAGCAGCACGCCTTTTTTTGCCTTGCAGCGAATGAACTCACCATTTTCCGTTTTTGCAATAAGGGCGGTCACCCTGCCGTTTTCCTTTTCCAGCAGCCAACCGGTGGCGCCAAAGAACCATTTTGCGCCTCGTTCGATGGATTCGTTGCGCAGAGCGTTCATGGCAACCGCCTGATAACCCAGCTGGAGGCAAACGCAGCCTACCCAGGTTTTGATTCCCGACTGGCTGACCTTTGCATTATAAACCTGACCGTCGGGAGTGACCTGACGGATCTGGACGTCGGCACGCTGCTCATCGGTCAGACGGCTGACTATCCAGTCGAAGCATTCGCCGCTCTTGTGGGCAAACTTGGAGATAAGCGCAGTGTTGGCGCGGTTATTGGAGCGCAGCTGCCAGTCGTTGATAAACTCCACCACGTCCACTTCGGGCACGCCTTTGCTTTTGGCAAACTCGGAATTTATCTGACCAACCTGACCGCCGCCATTGTAGCCCATGCGTTTTTCGGTCTTTTTTTCGATAACTATAACGGATGCGCCTTCTTCTGTGGCTGCTGCGGCAGCACAGGTGCCGGCTTGTCCACCGCCAAGAATGACCACATCGGCTTCGTATTCAGCGGATATTTTTTCGGGTGCGGGATTTGGTGTTCTCCAGGATTTTCCTTCCATTTTTGACTTTCCTTCCTTTGTACAGGGATCAGGGGGCAGGGATCAGGGAGCAGAAAAGAACACTCCGTATTGGGGTCTACTCCTTATCACTGCACACCCCCGGGTAATTACAACATGATGAAGGCAGCTGCATCCGGGCAGAATGACCCATTACACTTAACAGATGCCTTGCAGTGTGCTAGTATTGATCATTAGCTGTTAATTATCCTCCACCGGCAGACGGCGAAGTTCTTTGGCAAGTTCCATATTCTGTTCCTGAGTCATGGATCCTGCTGCGGTAAGCACCAGTATCTGAATAGGCATTTCGTAAAACTCTTCCAGTCTGGGAGAGGATATTATCTCCGGAAAATACTTCATCAGTATTTCCATAGCCGCCGGGTCTGCTGCGGCATCGCCTATGCGGGTAGTCAGGCTGTACCGCCGTTTTTCTGTTTTGCGGGTGGTGCTTTTTTCAAGCAGGTTGGTGGGCAGCACCTGTTCGCCCATATGGGCGCGGTTTCCTGCGGAAGATTCCAGCATGGACGCAAACTTGGTACCCAGCTTGGGAGTATCGAACATATCGGTAAGCCATTTGTGACAAAGGTCGATCCACTTTTCAACAGACGGATCCTGCACGTTGGACTCACCAAGGGCAGACGCTTCATTACCGCTGCCGCAGCCATGCTCGCCGTGAGCAAAAATGTGCAGTTCAAAGGGTCTGTCCTTTTCTGCCATGGCATTGCAGTACAGCATGGCCTGCTCGACAGGCACCAGCTTATCATCGTAAAACGCCACCACAAAGGTCGGCGGTGTTTTTTCGTCTACCCAGTAGCATGGCGAATACTTCTCTTTTACCATTCCCCAGTCCAGTCCGCTGGCAAGGAAAGCCAGCAATCCCTGCTGGGCATCGGTATCCACATATGTAACGGCATAGCACAATATCAGTGCATTGGGGCGAAGCTCCTCTTCCGTGGCGTTGCACAGTTCATGGACATTATCTCTGTCTGCCATGGTGCCAAGGCAGGCTGCCAGATGGCCGCCTGCAGAAAAGCCTGCAACAGCCACCTTGTCGGGGTCGATATGCCACTTTTCACTGTTTCTGCGTACCAGCAGCACCGTCTTTCCCAGGTCCACCACAGGGTCGGGAATGTGAGCATAGAAGCCTATGGAATAGTGCAGCACAAAGGCATTGTATCCCCTTGCCAGAAATTCCAGAGCAACCTGCTCGCCCTCACGCTCGGAGATGACCACATAGGCACCGCCGGGGCAGATTATAACTGCGGGACGCTTTGGCAAAAACGGCCGCATGGGCGACCAGTCCTGAATATAGCAGTCCACATACACACGACCATCGGGTGTAAGGTCATGGCGTTCATATATCATTTTCTGTTCCTTCTTTTCCGTAAAATTCCGGGATAAACTGCTCAGATGCAGAGTCCGGTTCCTGAACAAATCCGTCGGTTATGCCCACGGCTTCCATATATCTCACCGCTCTGCGGTACTCAGACTCAGTGACCGGCCTGTCAAAGGGCGGCATTTCCTTTGCTTTTCCATAGGGAACGTACTGGCACATAAGGCTTACCAGCACCTGACCTTCCGAAAAAGTTTCGCTTATCCAGTCCAGCACGCCAAAGGTATTTGCGGTATTTCCCGGCAGCAGCAGATGGCGGATGACCACGCCTTTTTTCAAAAGGCCCTTTTCGTCCAGTTCATAGTCGCCCACCTGACGATACATTTCCAGTATGGCAGACTTTGCCACGTCAAAGTAGTCCGGCGCATCAGACAGCTGCTTTGCCAGCTCGCTGTCGGAGTATTTCAAATCTGGCAGGTATACGGAGATGCGTCCCTCCAGTGCCTTCAGGGTCTGCACAGACTCATAGCCTCCGCAGTTATACACAAAAGGCAGACTTCCGGAATACATATCCATTGCCCTGATTATCCCGGGCACAAAATGCCCGGGGGTTATAAGGCTTATACTGTGGCATTTATCTTCCGATTCAAGCCGTTGAAACTCGTCAGCCAACTGCTGCTCTGTTATGTCGTATCCCTTGTTATGGGCAGAGATATCATAGTTCTGGCAAAATTTGCATTTAAGATTGCAGCCGGAGAAAAACACCGCGCCTGTACCGTTGGTGCCGCTGATGCACGGTTCTTCCCAAAAATGGGGAGCCGCCCGGGCAATACGGAGCGTATCGGACGCTCCGCAGTAACCGGGCTCAGCTTCTCTGTTGGCTCCGCATCGTCTGGGGCAGATATTGCAAAGCATCAGGCTTCTTTTATAAGAGTCTCAAGGGTATCTGCCAGAGGCTCTATATCCGGGCATTCGTACTCGGCAATGCGTCCCAGTTCAGCCATAATGGCCAGCTCCACATCGTAAGGCAGGGCGGCTGCCATGGGCAGACCAAGCTTTTCAGCGTGCTCAGCGGGGTCGGAGCCAAGGGTGGATACCTGACCGCAGTGACCGCAGGGTATGGCCACCTTGTTTTCAACAACGCCCAGAGGCGGTATCATGACCATTTTGCACAGGTTGATGGACTTGATGGCCATATAGTCGCAAAGAGCATCGGGAGTGCAGACCATGATGGCACCGTCAAAGGGAATAACGGTGTACATCTGCAGGGGCACATCGCCCAGACCGGTGGGCATGTCAACCAGCAGAACGTCGATATTCTCCCATTTTGCCTCGGTATAGAAGAACTGAGCGCCGCCGGCCAGCTGTTTGCCTTCCCACAGGATGGGGGATTCGGGCTTATCGTATACGTTGCCCATGCTCAGCAGCTTGACACCGTTGGCGGTTTCCATGGGGAAAATCTGCTTTTCGTCGGAATCTGCCAGACCTTCAAGACCATACAGCAGATGCATGGTGGGGCCTGCGATATCGGCATCAATGATGCCCACATTCAGCCCTTTCTTTGCCAGAGCATTGGCTATGAGGGCAGTAACAACGCTTTTGCCTGTGCCGCCCTTACCGGACAGCACTGCAAAAATGCGTTTTGCGTACTTGGGTGTTACCTGGTTTTTTCCGCAATCGGCAGAGCAGCCCGCGCAGTTGCCGGTGCATTCTTCGCCGTTTTCGGCATATTCTCTTTCCAGAGCTTCGTAATCTATGTTGGTCATGTTGATTCTCCTTATCAGGTTTCAGGTTTCAAGGGTCGGTAAAAATGTGTCGCCAAAAGCGACCTGTCAGAATCAGTCGCTGTCGGTCACAGTTGGATAAGCTGCGTATAACCACAGGCCGTTCTTTTGTATGCGTTTTCAAATTAATAATTTGAAAACACCACCACTGTTAACTGTTAATTGTTAACTGTCAACTGTTGATTATACCACATTTGAGCCGTTCTGTCATCGGTCATATATGTTATTCCGCTTTCAACAGCTGTCTTGTTTTCCACTTTCCGCTGAGATAATATCCCGCTGAAATTGCCAGCCCCGCAAAGGGTGCCGCAGCCATGGCAATATAAACGCCGGTGATGCCCCAGATACCGCCCAGCAGGATGCAAAGAGGGATACGGGCAACCACAGAGTCCACCAGAGTTGCCACAAGGGTCAGCATCGGGAACCCGACGGCAGTGGCAACGCCGTTGCAGGTGCTGAGGAAACAGTGGGCAATGAAAGTGAACGCAATTATGCGGATATACAGCGCACCGTAGCTGATAACCTCAGGCTCGGTATTGAAAATGCCGATAAAGAACTCAGCAAACAGCTGAGTTGCGGTGAATGTAACAACGGTGATGGCGCAGCAGGTAAGGATAGCGGTTCGGACAATGTATTTTACTCTGTCGTTCTGTCCCGCTCCGATGTTCTGGCCTATCATAATGGTGGCGGCATTGCCAACTGCCATGTTTGGCATGGTGGCCAGGGACTCGATTTTGTGACCAACGCCCACGGCAGCGGAAGCAGCAACGCCGTACTGATTGATGATGGCAGTAACGAATGTCAGCGACAAGCTCAAGGACGCCATCTGAACTGCCACGGGAACACCCAGTTTCAGTATCATTTTTACTTTTTCGGCCTGCAGTTTCAGACTGCCAAAGGTATAGCCTGCAAAGAAGTTTTTAAGCTTGAGATATATAAAAGCAAAAACGCAGCAAAGCACCTGTGACAGCACGGTTGCAAGTCCGGCGCCCAAAGCCTCCATGCCGAAAGCTCCAACAAAAAGGATATCCAGCAGGATATTCAGCACCGAAGTGACCGCCACAAATATCATAGGGCTTTTGGAATCGCCCTGGCCACGCAGTACGGCACATATTGCGTTGTAAATAAACACAAAGAAGATGCCGCCGAGAGTCACCATAAGGTAGCCTCTGGCCTGATCAAAAGCTTCGGCAGGGGTGTTAAGTATACTCAGCAGCCAGTTGTGGCAGCCATAACCCAAAACCGCCATTACAGCAGCACCGATAAGGGCAATGGTGAAGGTATTGCCTACGGTTTTGATAAGATCATCAGTCTTTTTTGCGCCGGCATACTGGGCGATGAGTATGTTTGCACCGGTGGTGATACCCATGCAGACAAGGGTGAATATCATCATTACCTGCGAGCCGATAGATACGCCGGAAAGTGCAGCACTGCCAACAAAGCGTCCCACTATCAGGGCATCGGCCACACCATAGAGCGACTGCAGCAGGTTTGCAAGGAAAAAGGGCAGCGAAAATTTCCACAGCTGATGGCTTACGCTGCCTGTTGTCAGGTCTGTTCCTATTTTTTGAGCCATTTCTTGTTCTTCCTTTTCTTATTATCCATAATTCACTTTATTTTACTACAAAACACATACAATTGAAAGAGTTTGAATGCGAAATATAAGGTCCTTAATACGATATTTAAGCAAAAAATACGGCGAGAGATACCTCCCGCCGTATTTTCAGTTAAATGATCTTACATCTATCTCATAGTAGCCGTCTTCAAGCACGCATTCCAGCTCATTTCCCCAGGTTTCCATATTCTGTTCAAACAGGGCATATGCCACACAGTGGCGCAGGGTAAACCCACCCTCGTTTTTTGCTCCGTCCGGATCAAGAGGCAGCTTTTGAATGATGTAAAGTTCGTTGGGTCCCCGGCAAACTCCGCTTATTTCTCCCTCGGCAAGATGTGCATAAGCCCCATCGAATGCATCTCCCAGATATCCCTTGCCAAAAAGCTGTCCATCGGGAAATGCGGCAGAATTCAATGTTGTATACTGGCTGTATTCGTCCATCAATTCATCAAACAGCGTATCCCTGTCGTCCGAAGCCACCAGCCGGGCCGACAGTTCTTCCATCAGCTGCCGGTTTTCTTCCGTATCCTCCACACAGATGAACTTGACGCACATATAGTCATTTTCTTCGGCATATTCTGCCACGGTATTATCATCGCACAGTTTCCCCTGCTGACCGTAAAGGGCAGCAAAAACATTGTCTGTCAGGAATCCAATCTCCTGCAGAAACCGAAAGTTTTCCACGGTATTGTAGGATTCTTCCACCATTGCACGGTATTCTCCCGCACCGTAAACCGTTTCACCGCTGGCAATTGTCTCTTCTATGGCATTTTCCTGTTCCGCCGTCAATCCGCAGCCCAGTTCTTCCGCCTTTTTCATCAGTCCGCGATGGTTTTTCGCCAGAGAAACGGCATAGTCAAGGAAGTATTCTTCCGTGGCTTTGCCTTCTGTCTGTGTGTTCCAATCGGTTATTTCGTCGATCCCGTTGGCAGATTTATAATAATCCGAAATATACGCTAAGTAATATTCAAACTCCGACCGATATACCGATTGACCGTCTACCGTAAGTATAACATTGTCCCCCATCGGTGTTTGAGTCTGTCCGGCAGCCGACACTTTCGGTTCTTCCGTCGGTTTTGCTGAGGGCGAGCATGCGCTCAGAAGGCTCAGGCACACCAGCAATATCCATAGTTTCTTCATCATTTTTCCTCATTTTTGGGAATTTTTCTTGAAATTCACAGGGATATATACGATAATATTTAGAGTACGGAAAATCAGTTTTCCCCGCCCATAGACTGTTTTGCCATTTCCACAAAACGCTTTGCAGCAGCGGAGAGCGAGATGTTCTCCAGATAGCACACACCGACACCCCTGCGGGGAACGGGCTGATCCAGCTTTATCTCAAACAGCTCACCGCTGTCCAGCGCATCGCCCAGAAATTCCCTGACTACGCAGGCTACGCCAAGCCCTATCCTTGAATAATCAACCAGCAGATCATGGGCACTCATCTCGATCTCGGGAGTCAGCACTATACCTCCGGAAGCAAAATGCCGGTCTACCCAGTGGCGGGAGTTGGAGCTTTGCTCCAGCATAATGAGAGGTTTTGCAGCGATCTCGGACATGGATACTTCCCGGCCTTTCAGGTCTGCGTGCTTTCTGCCGGCGATGAACACATCATGCACCGGCATGCACTCTTCAAACAACACGCCCTCTGCCGACAGCGGCATATTGACGAATCCGATATCTATTTTCCCTTCCTTAAGCAGCTTCAGCGTTTTGCCGGAAGTTCTGTTGGTGATAGATATGGCAACGTCGGGGAACTTTTCGTGGAACTTTTCCACCAGCGGCAGCAGGCACACCTTTGTGAGGGTATCGTTTGCCCCAATGCGCAGTTCACCCGCTCCAAGATCGTTCAGCTTGGATATGCGCCGCTCACCGGATTTGATAAGACTGAGAGCCGAACTTATATATCCCCAGAGTATCTGCCCCTCCTGAGTGAGGGAAATGCCTTTCGACCCGCGGACAAACAGCTTTGTTCCCAGAGCCTCCTCCAGCTGACGGATAGACTGGCTCACCGCAGGCTGGCTTATATACATCTCTCTTGCGGCCCCGGAAAAGCTCTTTACTCTGGCCACAGCATCGAATATTCTGTATAGCTCAAGATTGACTTCCATTGTTCAGCCTCCTATAAGCATCGGTTATATGTGGGTATTATACCCCATTATTTTAATTATGGCAAGAAAATATTGAAATATTGGAAAGGAGAAGAAAATGAAACACCCTTACAGTCATGTTATCGCCCCGCTTAAAATCGGCAACGTAGTCATCAAAAACCGCCTTATGATGACCAAGGCCATCTCACAGGAGCTGCAAGGCCCGGAAAGCTTCCCCGCAGAATCCACCATCAAATACTGCGCTGACGCCGCAAAGAACGGTGCCGCCATCGTAACCTGTACCCCCGGCGCTTTCCCCGAGGTCAGAGGCGGCAGATTTGCCAGCATCATCGAAACCGAAAACCGCCGTGTGCAGAGCTATTACGGCAAGATGATCGACCGTATCCACGCTTACGGCAGTCTTGCTTCCGCTTCTATGCAGAGCTTCATGCCGGAGAAGTACAACATTTCCGACGTTCGCAACCCTGACCTTATCCCCAAGGTACACCATGGTCCTCCTCCCGGAGAGCCTGTTCCCGAAATGACAAAGGAAGGCATTGCTGAGTTTATCGAAATGTTTACCCGCCATTGCGTATATCTGAAAAACATCGGTTTTGACATGATAAACGTCTACATGTGCTACAACGCATGTATGCTGGCAAAGACCATGTCTCCCCTGTACAACCAGCGTACCGACGAATACGGCGGCAGCATCGAAAACCGTGCCCGCCTTTGCAAAGAGCTGTTTACCGCCATCAAGGAAGCCTGCGGCCCCGATTTTCTCATTGAAGCCCAGATGTCCTACGACGAACCCGGCGGCTATACCATGGACGATTTCATTGAGTTCCTGCGCCAATGGGAAGGTCTTATCGACATCGTCCAGATCCGTACCGGCAACAGCGGTCTGACTCATCCCACCACATATTCCATGGTCAAGGAAGCTCCTCACACTCTTAAAGCAGCCGAAGCCGTTAAGAAAGCCGGCATCAAGGTCATCACCTGTCCCGTTGGCGGTTTCCAGAGCCTTGAGCTGATGGAAAGCTTTATTGCCGAGGGCAAGTGCGACATGATCGGTATGGGCCGTGGTTTCATCTGTGACCCCGAGCTTGGCAAAAAGATGTACGCCGGCAAGGGTGAGGACGTCCGTCCCTGTCTCCGCTGCGACAAGTGCCACGGCGCTGTCTGCTCCATGAACCCCAAGGTTGGTCTTGCCCACGTTTGGGACGATATGTTCGAAGCTCCCGAAAAGGTCAAGAAAGTCGCCGTTATCGGCGGCGGTCCTTCCGGAATGCAGGCAGCCATCACCGCCGCTGACCGAGGCCATCAGGTAGTGCTGTTCGAAAAGGCCGACAGGCTGGGCGGTCAGCTGCTCCATGCAGATTACATTCCCGCAAAATGGGCCGTAAAGGACGTTAAGGATTACCTTATCCGTCAGGTTGAAAAGCGTCCTATCGAAGTCCGGCTCAACACTGTCGCCACCGCTGCAGACATTGAAGCCATGGATTTCGACGCTGTTATTGCCGGCTGCGGTTCTGTTCCTGCCGAAGTCCCCGTTGAGGGCGGCTGCGCCGAATACGTCTGGTCCCCCATGACCGTGTTCGGTCACGAAGCCGAGCTGGGTAAAAAGGTAGTTATCGTAGGCGGCACCATCATGTGCTGCGACGCTGCGCTGTATCTTGCCGCCCACGGTCACGAGGTCACCGTTATTACCAGAAACCGCATGATGGCTCACGACCATGTTACCCACGGCCGTGACGGCACCATGGACTATCTCTATTCTGTCCCCGGCATCACCTACATAACCGAAGGTACCACCACTTTGGTCGAAAAAGACGGCATCACCTACACCGATAAGGAAGGCAAGTCCATCAAGCTGGAAGCCGACAGCATTGTATTCCACGCAGGACGCAAGGCACTGGTTGATGAAGCTTTTTCCTTTGCTGGCATCACTCCCGAGTTCAAGATCGTCGGCGACTGCAACCGTCAGCTCAACGACCTGTGGCTGTTCCACGATCTGGAACCCAAGGCAAGAAAGGTCGAGCCCGATATCCGCCAGAGCATCTACACCGGCTATACCGCCGCAATGAGCATTTAAATGCAATTAATAATTAAAAATTAATAATTAATATTACTTATTCAAAAGCATTCTGCGTTACAAGGAACATTGTTCTCTAATGCTGTATACAAAACATCAGGAACAACATTCCATACGACGCTGTTTCATGGCTTTGCGATTATTAATTGTTCACTATTAATTATTAATTAAAACCGGAGGTTCTCCCATGCACATCCCATCTTCCACCCTAGATAAGGTTGATATTATCCCGTTTTACGATGCGCTTGCCCAGGCCGAACTTCCTCAGCCAGATTACGACTGCAAAAAATGGCTGTATGTCCCCTGCGAGTATTCGGAGTACCGTTACATATTGGGCACCAGAGGCAGCAACCCCCTTATCTGCATCGGCATCAACCCCTCCACCGCCCGCCCGGACGATCTGGACAATACTCTCAAGTCCACCGCCCGCATAGCCGACGGCAACGGATTTGAAAGCTGGCTGATGTTCAACGTGTATCCTCAGCGTGCCACAGACCCAAATTCCATGGATAAGGAGCTGGATATGCGCGCCCATCGGGAAAACATGGCAGCATGGGAATATGTGCTGAAAAACTGTTCCGAACCCCCTGCCGTATGGGCTGCATGGGGAGCAATCATCGAAAAGAGAAAATATCTGAAAACCTGCCTGAAAGATATGCTTGAGATAGGTCAGCAATACGGCGCCCAATGGTATCGGGCAGGCAAGATATCCAAAGCAGGGCACCCCCATCACCCGCTGTATCTGCGCAAGGACGAAAAGCTGCAGAGCTTTGATATCGATGGGTATTTACAGCTGCTGAAATAAGCAAAAAATGCGTTTTGGTCAACAAAACTGACCATACCTATTCCGTTATCGCAATTTACAAACCGAACTTTGTATTGTATACTAAGTTATCTAAGAAAATATGAAAAAAGGAGTAAGACAATGAGTTCTATTATTGAAAAACTGCCTGCTTACGGTATGCCCGTAGCTGATGGTCCCGTTGGTCGTCCCGAACCCAAAAAGATGGGTCCTCCGGGTGGCGGCGGAGATATGCCTCCCATGGGTGATATGCCCGGCGGAATGCCCGGCGGTCCCGGTGGTCCCGAAGGTATGCCCGGCGGTCCTGGTGGCCCCGGTGGTCCCGGCGGTGGAATGCCCGGTATGCCCGGAATGGGCGGCCCCAAGGTTTTGAAGCCCTCTTTCCCCACCATCGCTCCCCATCTTGACCCCAACTCCGTTCCCGGTTCCGATATCGAAGACCCCACTGCTCCCGGCCCCGGCTTTGGCGGACCTCCCAAGGCTCCTCCTTTCGACAGAGTTGAGTCCATCTCCGTCATCAATGGCAAGGCTTACGTTGCTCCCGAACCCTACGCCGAGATTTCCGGCGAAGTTACCGACGGCGGCGTAAAGGGCTTCACCTATAAGACCGAAGAACCCTGCATCAACGGCATCTACATAGCTTCCGAAAAGGAAGACGAATTCGTTATCGACGGCTGCGGCATGGAAATGCACGGCGACGGTATCAACGACTTTGCCGGTATCGGTTCCGCCATCATGGTTGACGAAAAGGCAAAGTGCGTCGTTAAAGACACCAAAGTCGAAACCTGGGGCTGCATTCGTCCCGCTACCGTTGCTGCCGGCAACTCCGTTCTGGAAGTCCGCAACTGCACTCTTATCGGTCACACCGGCGAGCTGCCCAAGACTTACGTCAAGAGAATCGCTTCCGGCATGATGGAGCCCCCTCCCGGTCTGGAAATCGGCGGTACAGGCCGTACTCACCTGTCCATGGGCAACTCCAAGGCCTATTTCTATGACAGCTATATCTACACCCGTGACTGGGCTGCCCTGTCTACCGACAGCTCCGGCGGCGATCTGTATCTGGAAGCCAACAACTGCGAAGTTATCTGCGAAGGCATCGGCTACGCCACCTATGCAGACAACGGCTGCTACAACTATCTGAACGACTGTAAGGTCACCTCCGGCACCCACGGCGCCATCATCGCCGGCGAAGCCAACGTATCTTTCACCAACTGCGATATCAAGGTCGGCGAATACGTTTCCATGATCCACTCCGTCCGCGGCTCTTCCTCCGAGGTCACCACCTCCTACATCAAGGGCGGCAAAGCAGAATCCGGCATCGCCATCTTCTTCATCAAGTCCACCAACGCCTACGTTTCCGCCGAAGGTGCTGACCTGAAGGCTCCCTACATCATCAAATCCGAAGTTAACCGTGATGATGCCAAGACCCCCGTTGCTCCCGAAGACCGTTACAAGGTTTACGGCATCAAGGCTTTCCTTAAGGATATGACCCTTGAAGGCGACATCTGGCACGAAGAAGACCAGCGTTCCATGGCCGTTACCATGGTCAACGTCAAGCTGACCGGCGGCATCAAGGACGCATATATCTCTCTCGAAGGCTCCGACTGGATCGCCAACAAGGATTCTTCCGTCTGCTTCGTAGGCAAGACCGATCTTGCTGCCATCGACGCTCTGGCAGGTGTTACCATCACCGCCAAGGCCGGTGAAGGCTGCGACATCGCTGCCGGTGAATATGCTCTTGCAAGCGGCGGCAAGCTGATTTTGGTTTAACTTTCTGCCTTTTTGAACACCGGCGGGTTATGCCCGCCGGTACAGATTCCATCTCAATAGACAACTAATAATTAACAATTAATAATTAATATCCGTTACAAGGCACACTGCTTTCCCATGCTAATTATTAATTATTACATATTAATTATTAATTTCGTTCAGTAACCCGCTGTCAAAAGGCGAAATCGCTGTTATTACTCATAAACAAAAAACCTTGCTATTTCGCAGAATTTCATGTAATATAGTAATGTTAAAGACAAAAAACAAATAACTATGGAGGAACTTTCACATGAAAAAGTTTGAAGCCGACATTATCGTCGTCGGCGGCGGCCTTTCCGGCCTGACTGCTTCCACCCAGGCTGCCGAGCTCGGCTACAAGGTAATCTGCCTTGAAAAGTCCAGCACCACCGGCGGCGCTGCCAACATGGGTATGGCTATGTTTGCCGTAGAAAGCAAATATCAGCGCGATCAGATGTATCCCTACACTGTGGACGAAGCTTTCCACAACTTCATGGAATACACTCACTGGAAATCCGATGCTCAGCTCGTTCGTCGTTGGTTCAGCATGTCTGCCAGCACCATCGAATGGCTGGAAAGCTTCGGCGTAGAATTCCTGGGCGCTTACAAGTACTTCCAGGACAGCTACTGCACTCAGCACATGGTCAAGATGCCCGGTGCTACCAAGCCCGCAGAACGTCAGGCTTCCTACATGGTCAAGCTGATGACCGACCACGCTCTGGAACTGGGCGTAGACATCCGCTTCCAGCACTCCGTTAAGGAGATCCTCACCGGTGATCAGGGTCAGGCTCTTGGCGTTATCGCTGTTGACGCCGACGGCGAAGAGATCGAATTCGCAGGCGACGCCGTTATCGTCGGTACCGGCGGTATGGGCAACAACGTCGACATGATCAAGGAATACATGGGCTGGACCTGGGGCAAGGATATGTTCACCTTCCGTATCCCCGGCATCGACGGCGACGGTATGAGAATGGTCTGGGCTGCAGGCGGCAAGAAGGATAAGGTCTCCATGGAACTTATCTACAACACCCCCGGCACCACCGACGTTTTCAAGACCCTGTCCGAAACCATGCGTCAGCCTTCCACCATCATGGTCAACATCGACGGCGACCGTATCCTCAACGAACAGGTCATGAACAACACCACCTTCACCGGCAACTGCATCACTCAGCAGCCCGGCATGCGTGCTTTCTCCATCCTTGGTTCCGACGGTCTGGACTACTTCAAGAAGAACGGTCTCGACTACATAACCTATCACCACGGTGTTAAGGACGTTGCCAAGTTTGAAAGCGAAAAGGAACTGTACTTCTCCGGCGCCGAATCCGCAGCCGAAAACAGCGTTTTCGCAGGCGACAGCGGCATCAAGTACTCCGACGACACCGCAGAAGACAGCGAACAGAACTTCTACGAATGCAACTCCCTTGAAGAAGTCGCTCAGGTTACCGGCATCAACTACGAGAACCTGATGGCTACCATCGAACGCTACAACAGCTTCGCAGGCGGCTATGACCCCGACTTCAACAAGCCCTCCAAGTGGCTCCGTCCCATCACCGGCGACAAGTTCTATGTTGCCCGTCACTTCCCCTCCGGCTACGGCTCTCTGGGCGGCATCAAGGTCAACAAGAACATGCAGGTCATCAACAACGAAAACAAGCCCATTCCCGGTCTGTATGCCTGCGGCACCGACTCCGCCGGTGTCTTTGCCGGTGAATACTACTTCTATCATCCCGGTTCCACCATGTCTTACGCACTGAACTCCGGTCGTATCGCAGCTATGGAATCCACCAAGTACATCGACAGCGATGATTTCGTAGTATAATTAAGCATAAAAAGAGGTTCCTGCTTCGGCAGGAACCTCTTTTTATGTTAGGGGTTAGGATTTAGGATTTAGTGATCAGGGCTTTAACACCGCAGGGGACGGATGTCCATTTCCTGTTCTCTCGTAGGGCCAGGTTGTGCCGTGGCCGCCTGTTACGGCACAGCACCACCGACACACGTCGCAGAAAACGTTCAATACCGTTCCCTGCACCAAAGTCGAAAGGCATACCATGGCGAGATGGGGATTCCTCAGTCGCCAAGGTCAGCAAAGCTGACCTTACACGGCTCGCTCGGAATGACAGAATACCCTAACCCCCAGATCCTAAATCCTAGCCCCTAAGAATAACAAAAACCGGCCGATGGCCGGTTTTTGTTATTCTTCAATATACTCCTCAGGGTCCATGGCGATGCCTTCTTTGAACACCTCGAGATGGAGATGAGGCTCGTCGGCACATTCCAGCAAAGCGGTATCGCCAACAGCGCCGATAACATCACCGGCAACCACTTCCTGCCCAACGGTGACGGTGGGTACCACAGCCAGATTGCTGTAATGGGTGCTGACGGAGTCGCCATGGGTGATGACCACGGTGGTGCCGTACAGGTCATCGTCATAGATCTGAGACACCGTACCTGCGGTGACAGCCATTACAGGCTCACCAAGATAGCCCAGCAGATCAACGCCTTCGTGAGTTCTCCAGTCATCGGTTGTCCGGCTGTAAACCAGAGTTTCCGTACTGTGTTCCTTGCTCATGGCTCCGGACAGCGGCCAGATACGGATAGCGTTGGCAGCCTCAGCTGCTGCGGCTGCGGCCTGAGCGTTCAGCTCATCGGCATCTGCCATGACCGTTACCGCATCTTCGGAACCGCTTACGGTCTGAGCAGACTGAGGATCTTTACCTTCTTCCTCATTGTCCTCTGCCGGTGCGTTTTCCTGTTCCGTAACGGGAGCCACCGCTGTAATGGCGGTTTGTTCTCTGGAAAAGAGACTGTCGGCAAGAAAATAGCCCGAAATTCCTATGGCACTGATGCACAGGAAAAGGACTATGTATAAGCCCTTTCCAGCCATGAAATTCGGTTTTTTGTTTTCGTTGTTCATAAAATCAACCTCCGAGGCTATTATGCACAGCCCCGGAGGTTAATATACACATTTCTGGAAAATTTTATTTCTCGCTCACTGCGGCCACTGCTGCAGCCACACCGTAAGCGGTTTCACCACGGGTGGCAAGCCCCTTGGGGTTCAGTCTGCCATATCCGTCCACAGACAGAATTCCGTTTTCCACCGCCCATTTGAGAGCGTCAACCGCCCAGGCACCTGCTTCGGCTGCGTCAATGGCTTCAAGAGTCCCCTCTGCAGCCTCAGGACTGCCGAAGTAACGGTACAGCAGTGCTGCCAGCTGTTCACGGGTGACGGAGTCGGTGGGACGGAAAGTTCCGTCATCATAACCGGTTACTATGCCGGACGCTGCTCCCCAGTTTACTGCAGACTCGTACCATGCACCTGCAGGAACGTCGGCAAATCCTGCGGAAGCTGCTGCTTCAACGGGAGCAATACGGGAAAGGACAGTTACCACCATAGCTCTGTTCAGGGTGTCATTGGGACCGAACTTGCCGTCGCCAACACCGTTCATCAGTCCAAGATCTGTTACGGTTTCAACTGCTTCAAGGTACTTTGATCCTCCGGTTACATCGGAATACAGCTTGTTGGCAAGGGTTGCTCTGCCTTCGGGGAGGGCAACACCGGCGGCTGTAAGGGTTTTTTCAACGGTTTCCGCTATGACCACATGACCGTTATAGGTGGGATGGGGGTCATAAAACAGTTCGGGGATACTGCTGTTGAGCAGCACTGCACCATATGGAACAAAAGCAGTGAAAACATCGGCGACCAATGCCCCGTTTTCCTTTGATGCGTTGGTTATCTTTGCGTTGAGGACAGCAAAAACGCTGTCCAGCATGGAATCGTAACCCATCAGCAGGTCGGAGCCCCGATAGGGATTATACACTGTCTGAATCAGCACTGCAGCTTCGGGGTTTGCTGCCTTGATAGCTGCAATAATGCCGCTGACATTGGCATAAGTCTCGTCAGTAATGGCTTCCACGTTGCCGATGACTTCCATAATTGCGGGCAATATCACGTTAAGGTCGCCAAGTCCGATCTCTTCGGCCATGGCACCGATATCCATACCTGCATTCTCTGCCATTGTGGGTATCATCAGAGAACCCACTTCCACATCGGGCAGCACAGCCTGCAGTAAAGGACGGATAAGGTCGTTGCCGCCGATGGAAATGGTGACAAGGTCGGCTTTTTTGACGGAATCCACCACTTCTGCCTGAGCTACCAGCTCCAGCAGTTCATTGGTAGCCATACCGCTGGCTGTGAAATCTATCAGTTGGGAGTTCCCTGCCAGCAGGGAAACATAGTCCATATCTGAGGTGTCGGTTTCAAGGTCATAGTCGCTCAGGCCGTAACCTGCTGCTATGCTGTCGCCAAAGGCAACGTAAACGTAAGCGTCGGTTTCCTGCGCAAACACGGAAACTGACAGCAGCATGACAATCGCCATGATAAGCGATAGAATTCTCTTGATATGCATTTTAAATCCCCTTTCTCTGTTGATTTTGGATAAAGATAAGCTGTCATTCCGAGCCGTCGCGCGCGACGGTGAGAAATCCCCTTATTAGGAGGGGGATCTCTCCGCCGCTTAGGTCAGCAAAGCTGACCTATGGCGTTCGAGATGACAGCTATCTGTTTTTTACCTTACTTCAGATTGAAGAAGCTGTCGATACCAAGGTACTGAGCGGAAACACCCAGTTCTTCCTCGATACGAAGCAGCTGATTGTACTTGGCCACACGGTCGGTACGGGAAGGAGCACCGGTCTTGATCTGGCCTGCGTTGAGCGCAACGGACAGATCGGCAATGGTGGTGTCCTCAGTTTCGCCGGAACGGTGAGAAACAACGGTGGTGTAGCCTGCACGGTTTGCCATCTGGATAGCGTCCAGAGTTTCGGTAAGAGAGCCGATCTGGTTCAGCTTGATAAGCACGCTGTTGGCAACACCCAGTTCGATGCCGGTCTTGATGCGCTGAGTGTTGGTAACAAACAGGTCGTCGCCCACCAGCTGGATCTTTCCGCCCAGTTCTTCGGTAATAAGCTTCCAGCCGTCCCAGTCGTCCTCGGCCATGCCGTCTTCAATGGAGATGATGGGATACTTTTCGCAGTAGTCCTTGTACTGAGCCACCAGATCGGCAGCAGACTTGACGGTGCCGGCCTTGGGCAGGTGGTACATACCGTCTTCCTTGAACCAGTCGGAGGAAGCAACGTCCAGAGCGATACGCACCTTGCCGGTGTAACCCGCCTTGTCGATAGCCTTGACGATAAGCTTCAGAGCGTCTTCGTCGTCGGAAAGGTCGGGAGCAAAGCCGCCTTCATCACCAACTGCGGTGGAGCCGCCTTCTGCAGAGATGACCTTTTTCAGATTGTGGAAAACCTCGGCGCACATACGGAGCGCTTCAGCAAAGGATTCTGCGCCAACGGGCATGACCATGAATTCCTGAATATCTACGTTGTTGGAGGCGTGAGCACCGCCGTTGAGAATGTTCATCATGGGAACAGGCAGAGTCTTGGCATTGACGCCGCCTATGTAGTTGTACAGGCTGACACCCAGAGCGTCGGCAGCTGCTCTTGCGCAGGCAAGGGATACTGCCAGAATTGCGTTGGCACCAAGGCGGGTCTTGTTGGGGGTGCCGTCCAGCTCGATCATAACAGCATCGATAGCTGCCTGATCCAGAACATTCATGCCGATAATGGCTTCGGCGATCTCGGAGTTGACATTTTCAACTGCCTTTTCAACGCCCTTGCCCATGTAGGCTTCGCCGCCGTCACGAAGTTCGCAGGCTTCGTGGATACCGGTGGATGCGCCGGAGGGAACCATTGCCCGGCCCATAAAGCCGCCTTCAAGATAAACCTCAGCTTCAACGGTGGGGTTGCCGCGGGAGTCGATAACCTGGCGGGCGTGTACATCAATGATTTCGATAAAATTCTTCATTTTTGTATTCTCCTGAAATTCAGATTCTTTTTGTAGGGCGGGGGCTTGCTCCCGCCGTGGGGAAAATGCTTTTACCTACTGATTTGCTGCTTCGACGATGGCCGCAAACTTCTTTGCGTCCAAAGATGCTCCGCCGATAAGGCCGCCGTCAACGTCGGGCTGTGCCAACAGCTCGGCTGCGTTGTTCTCGTTCATGGAGCCGCCGTACTGGATGGTAACGGAACGGGCAACTCTTGCGCCGTACATCTTGCGGATAACGGTGCGGATATGCTCGCCCATGCGGTTTGCTTCCTCGGGAGTTGCTGTAAGACCCGTGCCAATAGCCCAGATGGGTTCATAGGCGATTATCACCCGGCGCAGGTTGGCAGGCTCAACACCCTGCAGGGCCAGCTTTACCTGAGCCGCTACTATCTCCTGTTCCACACCTGCCTGACGCTGAGCAAGCTCTTCACCAACGCAGACTATGGGAGACATGCCGCCTTCAAGAACAGCACGTACCTTTTTGGAGACGTCCTCATCGGTCTCGCCAAAATACTTTCTTCTTTCACTGTGTCCAACTATGACGTATTTTACACCAAGGCTTTTCAGCATGGGAACAGACACCTCACCGGTGTAAGCTCCGCTGGGTTCATAAAATACGTTCTGAGCACCAACGGAAATACGGCAGTCACGGAAAGCCTTTACTGCTGCGGCGATATCCACCGAGGGAACGCACACAACTATATCGCACCAGCGGACACGTCCTACCAGAGATTTTATCTCTTCGGCGCAGGCTTTTGTTTCGTCTGCGTCCTTGTTCATTTTCCAGTTGGCTGCAATTACCGTTTTGCGGTATTTTCTATTCATTTCTGACTACCTCTTTACATATCTTTATCCATAAGACATTCGATACCGGGCAGGCTGTGGCCGGCAAAGAAGTCAAGGGAGGCACCACCACCGGTGGAAACATGGGAAACCTTATCTGCAAGACCAAACTGCTCAACAGCTGCAGCACTGTCGCCGCCGCCGATGATGGAAATACCCTGGCAGTTGGCAACGGCTTCGGCTACCTTGCGGGTACCTTCGGCAAAGTTGGGGAACTCAAAAACACCCATGGGGCCGTTCCAGACGATGGTACCGGCTTTTTCGATAACTTCGCAGAAACGCTTGGTTGTGACGGGGCCGATATCCAGACCCATCATGCCTTCGGGAACCTCACCGTCGGTGCAGATGCAGGTGGCAGCGTCGTTGGAGAAGCTGTCGGCTGCCACGTTGTCTACGGGCAGGAAGATGCGGACGCCAAGCTCCATAGCCTTTTTCATCAGCTTGCGGCAGTAAACTACGCTGTCTTCCTCAAACAGGGAGTTTCCTATTTCGCCACCGAGGGCTTTGGTGAAAGTATAGCTCATACCGCCGCCTATTATAATGTTGTCAACCTTATTCAAAAGATAATCGATAACGCCGATCTTGTCGGACACTTTGGAACCGCCCATGACCAGCAGGAAAGGATGGGTGGGGTTATCTCTTGCGGGCACCATCAGGTCAAGCTCCTTTTTAATGAGCAGGCCTGCCACTGCGGGAAGATACTTGGTAACACCGGCAGTTGAGCTGTGGGCGCGATGAGAAGAACCGAAAGCATCGTTGACATATATATCAGCCATTGCGGCGTAACGCTTGGCAAGGGTATCGTCATTCTTGGTTTCGCCCGGCTCAAAACGGACGTTTTCCAGCAGGACGATGTCGCCGGGTTTCATGGTGGAAACCATCAGCTGAGCGTCAACGCCAACAACATCGTGAGCCAGCCATACGGTTTTGCCAAGCAGCTCACGCAGACGCTGGGCAACTACCTTGAGGGAATATTTTTCCTCGTATCCGTTCTTGGGACGTCCCATATGGGAGCAGAGGATAACGGCTGCACCGTGGTCCAGCAGGTAGTTGATGGTGGGCAGAGTTTTTACGATTCGGCCGTCATCGGTTATCTGACCATTCTCGTCGGTAGGTACGTTGAAGTCGCAGCGCACAAGCACTTTCTTTCCGGTAACATCGATATCGAGTATGGTCTTTTTGTTAAGGTTCATGTCGTTTCGCCATCCTTGTTTATCAAATTAATAATTAACAATTAACAATTAATAATTAATAACTCAGACTGTCAAAAAAATACCGTCAATGTCATTGCGAGGATAGAAGCGACGTGGCAATCCGTTCATACTTTTACCTGTCCAGCAGCAGAGTACGGATTCCCACGCAAAAACCACTGTGTGGTTTTTGCTCGGAATGACACGGCGGGGGTTCTTTGACACGCCCATTAATAACCATCGGTTAAGCGCACTATTAGCATAAGCGAGCAGTCTTTTATGCGCTGTTAACTCCTGTTGTCGATCATCACATGACCTTACAAAACAAAAAACCACGTCTGGAGATATTAATTATTAACTATTAATTATTAATTACTTAAAGTACTCCGAGCAGCCGCTCAGTTCCGGGAAGTCCAGCTGACGGAGAGCTTCGTAGGTGACTATCGCCACCGAATTTGCAAGATTCAGGCTCCGGGCATCTTCCCTCATGGGAATACGCAGGCAGCGGTCATACCGTGCCAGCAGGAGATCTTCCGGCAATCCTTTCGTTTCTTTGCCAAACATGAGGAAGCAGCCATCTTTGAACTCCACCTCCGCATATGTCCGTGGAGCCTTTGTGCTCATCAGCCACAGGTCGGCATCAGGGTTCCTTTGGAAGAAATCCTCAATATTTTCGTACACGGTGATATCCACCATATGCCAGTAATCCAGCCCCGCACGTTTAACAGCCCTGTCGCTGATATCAAAGCCCAGAGGCTTTATCAGGTGCAGGCGGCTTTTTGTTGCCGCACAGGTGCGGGCTATGTTTCCGGTGTTTGCAGGTATCTCCGGTTCGGTCAAAACAATGTTAATCAAACGTATGCACTTCCTCCGCAATATTGTAATGCTTAACGCCAAAAAATTCAAGATATTTATATAAATTATCATAAATTTATCATTTATTAGCACAAAAAGTTTTCAGAGTGTGTGTAATGTATGGTACGTTCGGTATAATATCCGGTGTTTAGGTTTCGTAAAAATATTGTGAAAAAATTATCTATTATTGACACTAAACATACCCTTAATATATAATTGGTTTATCAAAAATATCCAATGCAAATCAAGAGAATGGAGGAAACAATCTATATGGAAATGATTGCAAGTATCAACAGTACCATTAACGGTATCGTTTGGGGCATCCCCATGATGATCCTTATCCTCGGTACCGGCATTTACCTGTCTGCCCGTTGCGGTTTCATTCAGTTCGCCAAATTCGGTCACATCATGAAGAACACCCTCGGCAAAGCTTTCCAGAAGGGCGAAACCAAGGAAGGTTCCGTATCTCCCTTTAAGGCTATGTGTACCGCACTGGCCGCATCCATCGGCACCGGCAACATCGCCGGCGTTTCCGGCGCTATCGCCATCGGCGGCCCCGGCGCTGTTTTCTGGATGTGGATCTCTGCACTCCTCGGCATGTGCACCAAGTTCTCCGAAGTTACCCTGGCTATCAAGTATCGTGAAAAGAATGCTGACGGCGTTTGGGTCGGCGGACCTATGTACTACATCAAGAATGGTCTGGGCAAAAACTGGAAATGGCTCGGCGCTCTGTTCGCAGTATTCGGCGCACTGGCTGCTTTCGGTATCGGCAACATGACCCAGATCAACACCATCTGCTCCACCATCAACACCGCCATCACCGGTTTCAATCCTGACTTCGCAGGTCAGACCACCGTTGCTTGGATCATCGGCATTGTCTGCGCCATTCTTGCTTTCATCGTCTACATCGGCGGTGTTCAGCGTATCGGCGATGTTTGCGCTCTGCTGGTTCCCGTAATGGCTATCGTTTACATCATCTGCTCCATCGTTGTTATTCTCTTCAACATCGGTGAAATCCCCGCTGCTTTCAAAGCTATCTTTGTTGGCGCTTTCAATCCCTCCGCTGTTGCCGGTGGTCTTGCCGGCGTAGGCATCAAGACTGCTATCACCAAGGGCGTTGGCCGCGGTATCTTCTCCAACGAAGCCGGCCTCGGTTCCGCTCCTATCGCTCACGCCGCTGCTGACGTTGAGCATCCTGTACAGCAGGGTATCTTCGGCGTATTCGAAGTATTCATGGACACCATCGTAGTCTGCACCATGACCGCTCTGGTCGTTCTGCTTGGCGTTGGCGTTGACAACATTCAGTTCGGTACCGACATCGGCGCCAACCTGACCATCAACGGCTTCCAGTCCGTATTCGGCACCACCATTCCCGGTGTTGTTGTTGCTATCTGCCTTAGCCTCTTCGCTTTCTCCACCGTTCTTACCTGGGGTCTGTACGGCACCCGCTGCTGCGAATACCTGTTCGGCTTCCAGGCCGGCAAGGTATATCAGATGATCTTCTGCATCGTTGTTGTCTTTGGCGGCACCCTCGAACTGCAGCTCGTCTGGAACATCGCCGACACTCTGAACGGTCTGATGGCTATCCCCAACCTGATCGCTCTCCTTGCTCTGAGCCCCGTTGTTGTCAAGCTCGTCAAGGAATATAAGGAAATGATCAAAAATCCCATCAGCAAATAAAAGTCTTAGCATTGGATGCTGATAAACTCCCGTGGCCAATCGGCTGCGGGAGTTTTCAGCGTAATTGCCCATCGTACTACCCTTGGCTCCCCTTGTCAGGGGAGCTGGCATTTGCGAAGCAAATGACTGAGGGGTAGTCGGTTCTGCTTCTCTCCCTCCGTCTTCGCCTCCGGCGAATCCACCTCCCTCATCAGAGGGAGGCTTCCCTCCCTTCAACCTTTAACCAAGAACCTTCCACCTTCAACCTTATGTACTACAACGATTTGAACACAAGCCTTAAAACTCAATATGGCTGCAAGGTTTACAAGCTGGCGCTGTCCTCGGGCTGCAGCTGCCCTAACCGTGACGGCACCGTTGGATACAACGGCTGCATCTTCTGCGACGGCGCGGGTGCTTTTGCTGAAGCAGGCGATATTGCCGCACAGCTTGAGGCCGCCAAAAAGCGGGTGCATCTGAAAGTCGGCAGAGAAGCGAAATACATCGCCTATTTTCAGTCGTTTACCAACACCTATGCTCCTGCGGAAAAGCTGAGACCCCTGTTTATACAGGCAATTGCTCCGGAAGATATCGTTGCTCTGTCTGTCGCAACCCGTCCGGACTGTCTGCCGGATGATATTATGGAGCTGTTGGCTGAACTGAACCGAATCAAGCCCGTTTGGGTTGAATTGGGACTTCAGACTATCCACGAGGAAACCGCTAAGTATATCCGCCGTGGTTATGACCTTCCTGTTTTTGATGAGGCTGTCAAAAAGCTGAAATCTATCGGCGTTACGGTTATCGTTCATCAAATTCTGGGTCTGCCCGGAGAAACTGCCGAAATGATGGTGGAAACCAGCAGATATATTGGTTCTTCCGGTGCTGACGGAATAAAGCTCCATCTACTTCATGTGCTGGAAGGCACTGATTTGGCCGACCATTGGCGTGAGGGACAGTTCAAAACCCTTGAGATGGAGGAGTATATTGATATTCTGGAAAGTTGTCTGCGTGTTTTGCCGCCGGAAACGGTTATCCATCGTCTCACCGGTGACGGAGCGAAAAAAGACCTGCTGGCTCCCCTGTGGAGCGCAGACAAAAAGCGGGTACTGAACGCAATCAGTGCCGCATTTAAACGGGATAATGTGGTGCAGGGAAGTTACGCAACGCACTTCCCATCAACATTGTAGGGCCCGGCAAGAAAATCACTTGCGATTTTCCGAAGGGTCAACGCAAACGTTGACCCAGTCTTCAACGGTCTTTTCCCGGACACAGCACGCTGTGTCCCTACGGTTATACTGTCATTTCTGAACGCCTGGTCAGCAAAGCTGACCAACGGAGAAATCCCCACCTTATAGGAGGAACCCCTTTGCGTTCATGGCGGAACGATGATCCGAGCTTATTCTCTCACAAGATGGGGATCCTCACGCCTGCTGCGCAGGCTCAGGATGACAGGGTCAGCAAAGCTGATCCCCGATCCCTGCCCCCTGTAATAAAAAATAGGACTGCCTTTGGCAGTCCTATTTTTTATTACATCTTACTTGCAGACGTTCTGACCTGCGATACGGCCGTGAGTCATAGCCATACCGATGGAGTTGCCGGCAGAGGGAGTGGAGTAACCCAGACCGTAACGGCCGCCAAGGCTGTTGCCGCAGGCATACAGACCCTTGATGGGATCCTTGTTGATGTCGATAACATTCAGATCCTTGTCGGTCATAACGCCGGACATGGTAACCATGGAAGGTCCGCACTGAGCATCGCTGCCGAGGGAAGTGGATACGCCATAGAAGGGGCCTTCATCAACGGGAATCATGGCAGAGGGATGCTTGCCGTAATCTTCGTCGGCGCCCTTGTAGCACAGCTCGTTGTAATGCTTGATGCTTTCAACAAAGGTGGGGATAACTTCTTCGGGATAACCAAGGTAGCCTGCCAGCTCTTCAAGAGTGTTGGCGCAGATGACCTTGTTGTAGCCGCGTTCTGCGATGGTGCAGTTCTTGACCATGCCGCCCTTGGGGCCGGGCTCGATGGCAGCCATACCTGCGATCATGTCAGCATAGTAGTCGGGACGACCGGCGTTGGGGCCGGAGTGTTCTACGCCGGAAGCGCAGACGCTCTTGAGCCACTTCTGGTCGGTAACCAGGCAGCCGATGCCATTGGGCTGACGGGAACATGCAGTCTGTGCGGCGGAGATGTTGCCTTCGTTGGTGAAACGCTCGCCCTTGCAGTTGAGCCACAGCATTGCGTTTGCGCCCCAGGGGCCGCTGGGGCCGCCGCCCAGGATCATGGTGCCGCGGGGTGCGGGTTCTACATAGCCGCCTGCCCAGCACATCATCTTTACGCTGTCGCCGCTTCTGCCGCCCATGAAGGAGGAGAAGGATTCCTGAGTACCGCCGCAGCGTTCACGGCGTTCCATGTATTCGTTGAGCAGAGCCCAGCACATATCAGCATTGCCTGCGTAGTCGCCGCCGGCCATAACAACGCCCTTGGAGGTGTTGAACTTGATGACCTTGCCGGAAACTTCGTCTTTGGCAAACATGCCGATAACGTCTTTGTTTTCGTTCTGGATAAGGCAGATGCCTGCGGTGCCGAAATACCAGTCAGCGCCCAGTTCCTGAGCCTTGGCTACCAGAGCTTCGTTTACCATAGGCAGAGCAGAGTTGGCAGCGCAGCCCATGATGGGTTCTTCGTTGTAGATACCCATGAACTGGCAGGTGCCTGCCCAGGACTTGGTGCCGGGAGTCAGGGGGTAGTTGTACTGAATACTCTTATGTACATCGCCGGTTTCCAGATACTTGTCGTAATCCATGTTGGCGTGGATAAGCAGCCAGCCCTTCTTGGAGGGGTCATAGGTGTAGCAGCGGGGATCGGTACCCATTTCCTTGCAGATGTCCAGCATATGGTCCATGGTTTCGCCGGAACGATGGACATAGGATTTTACGATATCGGGATTGCAGCGGCCGCCGGAACGGGTGACATATTCGTCAACGATCTCGCCCAGATTGTAGGGGCCAAAGCCTGCGTCAATAGTGAACTTTGCGTTGTAGGCAGCAAAGTCTTCGCCGTACCAGGCAAAGGTTTCTTCGGTCTGCTTTTCAACAACGGCTACCTTTGCGCCGCATTCGGCAGCTGCCAGAGCAGCCTGCACGCCGGCGTTGCCGGAACCGAGAACAACAACGTCTACGTTGATCTCTTCGTCCCATTTATCGATAACAGGAGCTTCACCCAGCCAGTCGCCGGGACCGGAATAACCCCAAACACGGCCTTCAGCCTTGCCGGGAACTATTTTCTGAGGACCACGGGAGCCGCCGGGACCGCCGCCGCCTTCGGGAGGAGGACCGTCACCCTCGGGACGGTCGCCGCCGAGAGGACCATGGGTGGGGCCGCCGGGACCGCCGAACTTTACAGCGCCGGTACCGCCGGGAATAGTAACGCCATCGGTGGTCTTGATAAGGTCAGTCAGCTGCTCAGACTTGACCACGCTGGCGATTTCGAGTTTTTTCTTGATCGTCATAGTATTCTTCCTTTCGATTTCTTCTATTTGAGTTTAATTGCTTCTTCAAGTATGATGTCTTTCACGGCTTCCTCCGCCGTAAAGGGAATATATATGTCCACCGGCAGGCCTTTGCCTTTTGTTCCGCCGCCGGAAATGACAGACTTTCTTTTGCTGATGGGCCACGTAAGGGTATATCCTTCGTCAAGAACCTTACTGACGCAGTTGGAATAATCCAGCGTACCCATGGTGGGGCGACCAATAAGGGTGACGTTGGGCTGCTTCGCAGCGATCTCCACAAAGGCTTCCGCAGCGTTTTCGCACCAGGTATCTGTTATGAGCACCACTTTTTCGGGTGCAAGTCCCTGCAGCTGACCGTCGACACCCTCCCAGCGGTCACAGGCTTCTTCAACCCAGCCTGCTCCGGATTTTGATTTAACAGTCTCAACAAATGATGCCAGCTCATCGTCGTGACCGTTTTCGTCCAACCACTGCTGCACCGGATACCATACGCAAGCGCAGTTCTTTGCGGTGTAATTGGTCAAAACCGGTTCCTGCTCCAAAATGGTTTTGTAATCTGCCGTGCCGGACACCACAAAGGGCAGCAATGCCAGAACATCCTCATCGCTGTCTCCATTACAGCGGCGCAGGTCGATTATCAACTTTTTGCAATCGGCAATTGTTCCGCGGTTTTCTTCCGCAAAACTGCTGATGCTTCCGTCAAAAGTGCCGGGATCCAAGTAAATCGTTCCGCAGCCCAGGTCACGAAGCTCACTTTTTCGGCTCATATCACGGCGCGGGAACCTCTTAAGAGGGATATCTTCCCTTGAACCATCGGCTTTTTGGACAACCATGTGGTCAGCCATTTTCAAAAGGCCGTGCCAGACCTCACGTTCGGTTTCCTCGGAATAGAAAAAGTTCTTTTGAAGATTCTTCCGAAGCATTCCGGGGCTTTGTTTATTTATTTCAACAATAAGATCACCGGGGCTGAGCCTATCGTCGTCAAAGACATCGGTAACCACCAGAATGTCCTCAATTCTACGGGCGAAAAAACCGGGAGTCCACGGCTGATAGTCCTCGTAAGGGTCAAGGGAAATACGCAGGCTTCTGTCGCCGGTGGTGGCAAGCATCTGGCTGACATACTGCAGAAACAGGTCGTCGTAAAGCTCGTTATGGTGATGCTTTGTGCCTGCGGCAGTTATAAAAAAGGTAGGTTGGTATTCCGGCCACACCTCGTTGAACCCGGCATAGTCCTCTTTCAACGTAAGGATAACATCTTTCAGTATCCGGTCGTATCTTCGCTCAAATCTGCTTTTCATTACAAGTACCTCTGTAACATGATACATGTTAATGGATATATTTTAGTCCAAACTTATGGAAAAAGCAAGGAAAATATCACGATGCCTAAACAATTCCGTATCGGAATGACTTATGTGATAGACAATCTACAAAAATGACATAACGCAAAAAACTGCCATCCCTGTTTGCTTTCGGGATGGCAGTTGAATATTTTAGAATCCAAGTATGCTGTCGAACCCATCCCCCTGAGCAGGTTCGGAGGGCGCAGGTTCTGCGGGGGGTTCGGGTTCCTCGGAAGGAGCAGGTTCTTCCGGAGTTTCCTGTTCCACGGGAGCTTCCGGTTCTTCGGAAGGTGCGGGTTCTTCGGTGGGTTCCGATTCCTCGGGAGGCACCAAAGCGTCCAGCGGGTCTTCGGATTCTGTCGGTTCTTCGGGAAGCAATGCGTCCAAAGGATCTTCGGACTCAGCGGGTTCCTGTTCCTCATTGGAAACGTCCTGTTCCCCGTCTGAGGGCTGTGTTTCCTCACCTTCTGCAGGAGGTTCCGTGGCGTCCGGCAGGTCGGCTTCTTCAGACGGTACGGAAGATTCCCCGGATTCTTCCTCCTCAGTCTCCTGTTCCGGAGTTGTTTCCGCAGGTTTTGCGGAAGCAGCGGGAGCAGTGCTCTGAGCAGGCTTCTGAGCAGGAGCAGTTGAAGCTTCGGGAGTTTCTTCGGGTTCTTCTTCCTCTGCATCATAGCCACTGACGTAAAGCTCTTCGTAGATTATTTTATATATCTCGTCACTGGCTTTGTCTGTATCGTAGACAAAGTAGAATACTTCGTCGATAAATCCGCCCCAGGCATAGGTATCGTCATCAGGCGGGAAAGTGTGGAACTCGATCTGCAGATCCTCTTCCAGCATCAACGTGCTCATTTCCAGCAGTTCAGTATATCCAAAGGACGTTGTGCACATATTCAGGCAGTAGTAGATCAATCCGGGATACTTGGAGAATTTTACGTTTCTGCCGATATTGTACATGGAGGTCAGAACCTCCTGCTGACGGCTCATACGCTGGAAGTCGCTGTCGATCGAACGCAGTCCGGCGTACTTTCTGGCGTGCAGACCGTACAGCTTGACATACCTGTTATATCCATATCGTTCAGGGGAACCGATGGCTACCCATTCGTCATAGTCCAGATATACCCAAACACCGTGGAGATAGTTGACGATATTCTGCATCTGATCCCAGTCAACACTGACATAGTCCTCAACATTGAGATAGTAGTTCTCGTTGAGAACCTTGATGGACATTGCAGGTCCACCCCAGTTGTATGCGTGGTTGATCTTGCTGCTTATTCCCAGGTCGGAATAGTAAACATAGGAATCTCGTGCGATGGAGATAATCTTGATCTTGTTATGAACTCTGTCCAGCGCAACTATCATATTGCAGTCGGAAAGGTCTTCAAGGTCGGTGCCAAACACGGCAAACACCTGAATGTTTTCCGAACCCGGCAGCAGCGTACTGACACTTTCCTTGCTCTCGCCGATATGAACCTTGACTTCTTCCGGCAGTTCAACGTGCTGATAGTCACCGTCAACGATTATTCTGTCGGAGCTGAGGGCTTCGTCAGTCTCGGTGGGGCCTCGAACGATGGTTGTGGCACCGGGAGTGGCACCCAACTGTGAAGGATCCATGTTGGCAACATCTTTGTCGGTATTCAGTCCGCTGAACATATACAATCCAAGGCCAACCACCGCAAGGATAAGTACCAGCAGAACGCTGCCAACAATTATAAGGGCTATCTTGCCCTTGCCGAGCTTCTTTTTTGTTTTTTCCTCGGGCTGTGTATCAAGCATATTGTTTGATTCGTCCATTTTATAGTTTCTCCGTTTTTCTATAATATGAAATCAGTTAAAACTCAAGGATTATCTCAAAATTCTCTTCTTCCTGAGCAGGCTGAGATTCTTCTGCCGGCGGCTCGGAAGGTGTGTCGGCTTCGGGCTCGACGGGAGTTTCAGATATCTCGGGGGGTGCTTCGGGAGTTTCTTCTGCAGGAGGCTGGTCGGAAGGCTCGTCCACGGGGTTCTCCGGCTCTGAGAGTTCCGGAGCAGGGTCACCTTCTGCGGGAGGCTCAGCAGACTCACCCTCTGCAGGTGTTTCCTCGGCAGGTTCCTCAGTTTCGGGTGCTGTGGATACAACAGGAGCAGGTGAAGAACCCGAAGATGAGTAGGTGGGAACCAGCTTGTCCGAAAGAGTTTCTTCCGGCTCTTCGTAGGGTACGACCTCACCGGTAAGAGCTATCTGGTAAATGTCTATGACCTGGCGGATACCCAACTCGGTCATCTCTGCAATAGTGTCTTCGTAATCATAGGCGTCAAAGTCGCCCTGAATGTAGCCCGGCAGGAACTGGTCGGCCAGAGCAGTTACATCTGCCATAACGGTGTCGATATACTCCTGATCTTCGGCAGATATCTCCAGTTCCGGCAGAAGATATGCGCCGTCTGTTCCCTCACGCCAGACAGAAAGGGCTTCCTGCTGGCCGGGAGTATAGGCATTTGCAAGGTATGTATTATCCACGAAACGGGGCAGATTCATCATCAGAGATACTTCTCGCAGTGCCGCTTTGGGATCCTCGGCAAGCATAATGCTGTCGCTGAGAACCACTCCGCCATCGGCATCGTAGCTGAAAGTTTCACCCTCAATACCGCAATTGGAAATGGCAGTGAACTCATCGCTGTAAAGGTAGTTGGCAAGGGCGAAAATCACCTCTGCCTTAGTCTGACCCGCAGCTGCGGAAACGGACACGCCCTTGGTTTCAGTAGTTTCGCTTTCAATGAAATGGACGGTGTCTCCCCTGTTGGGTACCGGCCAGCCTATGGCGGCTATCTGATCATCTTCCAGAACTTCGGCAGCCTGATCCCATTCGTCCACTCCACCATACCAGGTGGTTACCCAGCTGGAATTGACACGGCCTTTGAGGTTATAGCCGGAACCGGCCTGTTCAAAAATCGCCAGTCTGTTGTCCAGCAGAACGTAAACGTAATCCATATAATCCTTGTAGCTCTGCTCAAGGAAGCCGTATTTTACAACATTGTCTACCTGATAGAAACCGTTATAGGCTCCGAAACCGTAAGCCAGCCCTTCAGAGAATCCGCTGTCGGGCAGCAGGTAGCCACGCTTGGCACCGCAAATGTTTTTCAGCATCTGCAGCAGGAAGAAAAATTCGTCGTAGGTTTCGGGAGATGTTATCTCAAGGTACTCCAGTCCGTCACGGCGGGTGGTCAGACCCATGGCATCGGGATCGACACTGCCGGTCACGATAATGGGCAGCTGGAACAGCCTGCCGGACTCGGTAAGCTTGAAGGATTCGTCATTTTCATACAAAGCCGTTTCCAGATTGGGCACCAGCTTTGAAAGCCCCTGCAGATCCATTATAACTCCGTCATCTATAGCGGCATCGGCACCGCCGGAATAGTATTTATCCACGTCCAGCATCAGATCGTAATACTCACCGGCAGCTTCCATCACTCCGAACTGCTCTTTGGCAGAGGATTCGGTGGCGTAGCAATAGCTGAGGCTGATGTTCAGCAGGCGGCCTATCTCTGCATCGACGGCAGTGGAAAGGGGCTCTGCTCCGTCTTCCAGAACGTCCCACATGCTTATCTGCTGCGTTTCAACAAAGGGAACTCTTAGATTACCGTTTTCATCATAGGGTTCCGGCGGCAGCTGAGGGGACTGTTCAGGTGACGGCTGAACGACCTGTTCGCTTTCTATGGCAGGGGATTCGGGAACTTCTTCCGCAGGCTTGGATTTGTCGCAGCCCGAAGCCAGGGTGAATATCATAGACAAAGCCAGCACCAAAGCCGGCAGTCGTTTTTTCATAGTTGGGGTCACTCCTAATTGAAATATACTCAGCCTGTAGACAAACGCAGAAACTAAAGAAATAGGGGGCAGGGATAGTGTGAAAGGGGCCGGCCGAGAGGCCCCTTTCGCGTTCAATAACCCCGCCGCAGCGGGTGCGATGAGCGATATAACACTATTCGCTCATCGCCCTCAGTTTGCAGCCAAAGGCCAAGCCGTCTTTGGCTGCAAACTGATATACTCTAACCTTATTAATATAGCATATTCTCAGATAATTTCAATCAGGATTATGTTGGAAATGTGTGCGATTTGAGAAATAAATTAAAAATTGTCGAAAAAAAGCAGCCATCCCGAGCTTGGAACGAATCTCCCCCCTTTCGTCTTGCGGCTATTGGGGGGATTTCTCATCGGCTATAGTGACCGGGCAAACCGGCCACTATAGCCTCACTCGAAATGACAGTCAACTGATTTATAAAACTCTCTTTACTCTTTCGGCAATATATGCGGGAGATACCACCTTGCGGCATTTTTCCATCAAGGCATCAGCCTCGGCACTGGACGCTGTGTAACCGGGCAGTGCAAGAGTGGTCAGCATAACGATGTCTTTGTCCATACGGGCATAATCTGCTTCGATGTCGAAAACATCACTGCGGGCATCGGGATCAAAGGGAGGTGAATCCTCTCCGCCACCCGGACCACCACCGGGACCTCCGGGTCCTCCGGGTCCTCCGGGTCCTCCGGGTCCTCCGGGTGCGCCGCCTCCGGGAGGAGGTCCACCGGGACCGCCAAAGGCAGGTCGTTCGACAGGTTTTTCTTTCGGATCGGGATATTTGCGCTCATAGGGCTGAGCAGGGAGATTGTCGGTAGTGGGGTCGAGGATAAGCTTCCACAGTTTCCACTCATCACCCCAAGGCAGGAACTCTGCGGCTATGGCTTTGGTACCGTCCTTTGTTTCGGCAAGCCACATACCCATGGCACTTTTGCCATTGTCGGCAAACCTGATGCAGGGGAATCCAAGAGCAGAGATCTCAAGGGCTGCCAGCGCAGCACATTCTTCCCCGGTGGGGCAGGTATTGGGCGGGCAGGCAAGAAAATCCGGGTTCTGAGCTTTGCAGAAAGCTGCAAAATCATCTTCGATAGCCAGCGATGCCAGCAGCTGCTTCATGGCAGCCACCTGCTCGGTCTGAACATCTTTAAGATCGTCCTGACGATGCTTGGCATCCTCGTGCAGGAGCTTGTGGAGATACAAAAGTCTTCTTTCTTCTGTCATCTTACCTCACCTCCGTTGAGGAAATAGTGCCGCAAAACCTGGGCGGAAGCATCGTTCATGCCTTTGTATGCCAGCAGGATACCGTCAAGCTCTTCCTGGCGGTTTTCGATCTCGAAACCCACCTTACGGGATTTCATAAAATACTCGTTGGTCTGCTGTTCGAGAATATCTATCTGTTCTTTCGTGACCATACAGCATCTTCCTTTCATATTTTCCTGATTATATTCTATATCTTCGCCTGCAAACAAGTCCATGATCATTTTATGATATCAGGTATCAATTATTGAAAAGCGTACATTGTAATAAAACTGCCCTCCTGCTTACGCAGGAGGGCAAAACTCTTATTTTGCGGCTTCCTTGCCGGCTTCACGGCCAAGGGTGATGCACATGCCGATGCTCAGACCGGCAGTGGGAGTTGAGTACTGAGGGCCGTAACGGCGGCCGCAACAGTTGCCGGTGGCATAGAGGCCGGGAATGGGTTCAAATTCGTCGTCCACAACGTTCTGGGTCTCGTCGGTCAGCAGACCGCCGCAGGTGCACATGATGCGTCCCAGATAGTTGAAATCGTTGAACTGGATGAACAGCGGCCACTTGTCCAGAGGACGCAACAGCTTGGCGTCCTTGCCGAAATCGTCGTCACGACCTGCTTTGCAGATCTCGTTGTAGCGCAGAATGCTGGCCTTGACATTTTCACGAAGTTGACCGGTAAGCTCAGCATTGTCCAGCAGTTCTTCCATATCGTTGCCGCAGACTATGCGCACGGGGCCGTTGGGCGCACGGGAAATTGCGCCGCCCTTGCCGGCCTTTTTGGCCAGTTCGATGGCTCTGGTGACGTTGCCGATGTAGCCTTCGTTGGCATAGTCGAAGCCCTCGTGGGCGGGAACTGCCCACTGGAGATCTTCCAGAACGTCGGAGTCGAAAATATTATAATATGTTCCGTGTTTCAGCTGGTTGCCCTGGAAACCTGTGATTACGGGGTCGCCAAAGCATTCGTTGCAGAAGCGTTTGCCTCTGGTGTCAAGCCACAGCAGACCATGGACACAGTTGAAGCCTCTGGGAGTATTGAAGTTGCCGCCCATGGTGGCAATGGGGCCAGCCTCAAGGCGACCGCCTGCCCATACGCCAAGTTTCAGGGATATGCCGCTTCTGCCCATACCCTTGGGGAAGTCCTCATCACCGCTGAAAAGACCCTTGAAGTCCGGCAGCAGGTCTTCAAGCATTTCCTTGTTGCCGCCGAAGCCGCCGGCAGCCAGAATAACGGACTTGGAAGCCAGATAACGATGATACTTGCCTTCCTTGTCCACGGCGATTATACCTGTAACACGTCCGTCTGTTTTCAGAATATCAACCGCAGA
This sequence comes from Oscillospiraceae bacterium, assembly GCA_015068245.1. GTDB lineage: Bacteria > Bacillota > Clostridia > Oscillospirales > Oscillospiraceae > SIG469. Next base: position 91,964 of record SVKU01000004.1, on the reverse strand, counting down.
CATGCCGAAGAACAGCTCTGCGCCCAGGTCTCTGGCTTTCTGATGGTTTGCCTTTGCCAGCAGGGTCAGATTGGGTGCTGTTTTGACCTGCTCCAACGGGTCAACGCCCACATTGTTTACAGCCATAAAGCGGTCTCCACCGTGGTCTTCGCCGTCCACGGGGATACCACCGGGGAAGTCTCCACCCTCAGGGGGAGGGCCGCCTTCAGGACCGGGTCCGCCGGGTCCACCGCCGCCGGGAGGACCACCGCCACCGGGGCCGCCAAAGGCTCCTCTGAACTGAGCGGTACCGGGCCAGAAATGGTACCCAGCCATTTCGCCGTCAAACTTATTGCCGCCGGGCCAGAAAGCGATACCTACGGTGCTGAAATCCTCAACCATGTCGGTATACCAGTCGAATGCAGTGCCTGCGTTCTGGCAGAATTTCATAACCAGACCGGGGTTGGCACGGCCACCGGAACGGCGCATCATTTCGTTGTAATAGTCAATAGGGTCTACCTTGGGTACACCGCGGCTTTCCAGAAATTTGGAGTTGAAATGGCCGCAGTCGGCACCCCAAACGCTGAAACGCTCGGCCGTTTTTTCTTCAATACCCATGACCTTTGCTCCGGCTTCTGCTGCCGCACGGGCAGCGGCAGTGCCTGCGTGGGCAAGACCCACTACCAGCACGTCGCACTCATGTTCAAAAGCTATCAGGCTTTCGTCAATGGGTTCAGGCCGGATTCGCCAATTACTCATTGTTTATTCCTCCTTGGGAAAACCCGCCGCCGAAGCGGCGGGAGTTTCTGTTTTAGAAATTGTTGGGGTTGTTTCTGCCGGGAGAGTAGGAATTGTTATCGTCCAGAGTTTCGTAGGGTTCCGGCCAGTAAACAGTTTTCTGAACGGTCTGGACTATGTCATAGTCCACATGCAGGGGGCCGGGATCGGTAACGGGAGGCGGATTGTGATAACCTGCCTGAGTAAAGTTGCCTTTCAGAGCCTGCTCATAGCGGTCATGCGCCCAGTTTCCATTGTTGTAATCCATGAATCCGTCGGGGCAGACCTGCTCGTGGAGATATTCCCAGCGGCCATTGTTGTAAACAAAATCGGAGCCGTAACGCTCGTTGAGGATACGTCCGCCGGAAACAAGAGAGTTCTCGCCACCCATGACAAAGGGGCCGGGGGTTATATAGCTGGAACGGCAGGATTTACCGTCGGCTGCAACTTCAACAACGCCGGAAGCCAGTGCATGGCAGGCGTTTTTGCCCATGGAACGGGGATCCTTGCGGGCAACTTCGGGGTCTTTTTCCAGAGCACGGAGCCACTGCTGATATGCGCCGGGGTCTACCAGACAGACGCTGTCCCACCAGACCTGGTCGAAACCGACCATACGGCCGAAGCTGTGAGCCCAGGTGGCGTCCTTGCTGCGGTTCCAGATGCCATCCCATTCTTCGGCGGAATACATCATGCCGTGGAGATAGCTGTGGGTGGACTTTATATTTTCGCACTGCTGACTGCCCAATGCATTGTGCAGTCGCTGTTCAAAGGTAAGTTCTTTTGACATCTCGGCTTCCTCCTTATCTCCAGGATCTGAGCTGATCCGGGTGGCCATCGGGGCCATAGCTTATCTTGGGATCGTAAGTCTCGTTGGGAGTGTAGGTGTTGGGCATCTGCTTGGGCAGATCGTTCCATGCCCATTTGACCACATAAGGCAGAGCCACAGTGGGAGTACCGTAATCGTCCTCGTAGGGATCGGGACCCATATCGGGCATCATGGGAGGACCGCCGGGTCCGGGGCCGCCGCCCTCTCCGCCTTCGGGAGGAGGACCGTCGGGACCGCCGTCACCCTCGGGAGGAGGTCCGCCGAAACCACCGCCGCCTGCTCCGGGTACGGGAGCAGAGGGGATAGACAGGTCGTGCATACCCTTGATGTGCCATATTTTCCAAACGCCGTCTTCCTTTACAAGGTCGGCAAGAATGTGGCCGGAAGTCCAGTAGCCCTTGGCACTGCCATCGGGCAGAGGATCGGTCTGGTGACCGTGGTCATAAGCCAGATAGCGGGCAGTTTTGCCGTCGCCTGCCAGTTCCACCATAACGGTGTGGTAGGTGTGGGCATTCATAACGCTGTTGCCGTATTCTGCATCGGGATAGTTGGCTTTGACCATTTCCAGCTGAGCGGCACGCTTTTCGGCTATGCCGTCCACATAGTATTTTTTGATATCTTCCATGCCAACGAAATATCCAAGGTTGTTGGCAAGGGAAGCGGAAGCCTTATACTCTTCGTTGGTGACCCAAAGCTCATCCAGTTCTTTCTGACGCCAGTCGTTCTGCTTATAGTAGCAGCGGCGGCTCATAAGGTCCTTTACTTCTTCCTTGTCCCAAAGGCGGGTCACCAGTTCTTCATTGGTATATCTTGCGTTCATCATATCGCTGCTGCCCCTTTCTTATATTCCGTAGCTGAAGGTCTCAGCAAAGGTTTCGTAAGGCTCCGGCAAAGGCGGAGTCTCGGTGAAGGGTCTGCCGGGATAATAGTTCTCACGCAGCACGGCAGGTACGTTGGGTGCGGGGAACACAAAATCCTTCATGGCGGCAAAGTTGGGATCCTCGGGCCATGTCAGGGGTTCGACAGCCCAGTCGCCGCCGGTGGGGTTGTTGATGTCGGTGAGGTACTGCATATGCCAGATCTTCCAGCCGTCGTCGTCAAGGACGAAGTCTACGCAGTAGTAGCCCCAATCCCAAAGGCTTACGGGGCCGGAAGCAGTGATATCCGCATAGGTGCCATGGAGGCTCCAGATGCCTTTTGCGGTCTTGCCGTCGCCTGCTATCTCGATAACAAAGGTATCGACAGGCTTGACGCCTATCTGACCAACGCCGTAAAGTTCTTCCTTGGTCTTGCCTGCCAGCTTTTCGGGGAAGGCTTTTGCTATCAGTTCGCTGGCGAGAGCGATTTTTGCGCCAAGGGCATCGTAATAACCCTTGACTGCGTCTTTTCCGTTGTACCAGCCGGTGTTTACGCCGAGACAAACATCGTCGCGCTTGCTCCACCAGCGGTCATAGATCTGGGCTTCTTCCATCATCAGATAGCTCTGAGTCAGCTTGCCCATGATGTTCTGCATTTCCCGGCGGGCTTCCCATCGGGTAAGAAGCTCTTCGGGGGTAAATTGTCTTTTAGCCATCTTATTTCCTCTCATTTCTTCGTATTCGGGGAGCTGAAAACTCCATTTTTTACTACTATATAAATAATCTTACAAAAGAGGGATAATTACAAGACGCTTTTTCTGACATTAGCAAGCACTTTTGTAACTGAGCCTTTGGCAGGGATCAGGGATCAGGGGCCAGGGATCAGAATTGGTCACAATAAAGGGGGATAGCGTCTTCAACAGTCCGTTTGCTGCAGAATTGTTGTAGGGACACTCCTCCGGAGTGTCCACAAATGTGATATCAATTAAAAACGGACACCCGAGGACGGGTGTCCCTACTCCTATAAGATGGGGATCCTCACGCCTGCTGCGCAGGCTCAGGATGACAGCAAAGTCGCAGGGGCAGTCTCGCTGTCATTTCGAAAGCCGCAAGCGGCTGAGAAATCCCCTGCTTAAGGAGTTAGCTTCTTCGTCGCTTTGTTCCTCAGAGTGACACTCTTACGCATGTTCGGTCACGGCACGCCGTGACCCTACGGGGTAAAACGTGCGTCTTGCGTAATTTATTATTAAGTATTAATTATTAATTGAAAAACAGGGCGATCAATGATCGCCCTGTTTTTCAGTCTTCCATTATTTTATGAGGCATATCCTCATAGCTGTTGTAGGGTACGGGGGGTTCGGGTTCATCGGCGGGGTAAATGGCGTTTTTGTCCCACTGCCAGAACTTGGGCGGTTCCTGACCTGTAAATGCCTTGGTGTCGGTGCCGGTGGCACCTTCGATGACCTCAACACCGTCTGTCCAGGCTGTGTAGAAATTGGTCTTGAACAGGGGATACAGCTTCATGTGCCAGATCTTCCAGCCGTCGTCTTCTTTGATGAACTCGACCTCGTACTTGCTCCATGCCCACATGGGGTCGGCTTTCAGATGGGAGCAGTCGCCGCTTTTGTCGGCAGGGCCGCCATCTTCGGCTCGCAGAACAGTTTCGTGACCGGGAGAAACCCAGCAGCCTTTGGCGGTCTTGCCGTCGGCAGCAACCTCGATGACCTCTGTGTCAAGCTGATGCATCATCATCATGCCCTTGAGGTTGTTTTCCATGCCCGGGTCGGAACGGTCGCCGTGTTCCACGCAGTAGCAGTGGTAAATGGCGTCATAGCCGCGATATTCACCGTAGGGGAACTTGAAATAGCTGTCTTCCCTCTTTGCCCAGAGGGTCATGTAGTCGTAGTTGCGGAATGCGGTGTGATAATAGGAATATCTGCCCATCAGATTGCGGCAGGCGTTGACCGCTTCCACTTTTTCCAGTCGCTGCAGCACTTCCTGCAAAATCTTTTCGTCCATTTTCTATTTTCCTTCCATCAATATTTCAACAGCACGGCAGGCTATGCGGATAGCCCGCTCCGTGTCGTGGCTTTCGTCGTTGGGAAGCCCCAGAAGCTTGCGCTCCTGATTCCACACAACGTGGCACAGGGAGCCGAAACGCACTTTCAGCGTGTCTGCCACCACGCAAAGTGTGGCTGTTTCCATTTCGCTTGCAAGAACACCAAGGCGTTTCCACGCTTCCCACTTTGCCAGAAGCTCACCGGCCACAGGCATTTCTTCCGGGCGGTGCTGGCCGTAAAAAGAGTCTTTGCACTGGACGATGCCGGTATGGTAAGGTAACCCCATTTCCTTTGCTGCTGCGCAGATGGCCGTTGTTACGTCAAAGCTGGTGACAGCGGGATACTCAATGGGTGCATACTCCCGTGAAGTTCCGTCAAACCGTATGGCTCCCGTGGCGATAACGGTATCGTTGGTCAGAACATCGGTAGAAATGCCGCCGCAGGTACCAACACGGATAAAGGTATGGGCACCCAGCGCAGCCAGCTCTGTCATAGCTATGGCAGCAGAGGGGCCTCCGATACCGGTGGAGCAAACAGACACGTCCTGACCGTTCAGCCTGCCTGTAAAGATGCGGTATTCCCTGTTCTGGATCACAAATCTGGGTTCGTCAAAATACTGAGCGATGATGTCGCAGCGGTCGGGGTCGCCGGGCAGCAGGCAGTAACCGCCGATATCTTCGGGCTTTGCTTTGATGTGGTACTGTTCCATAGTGTTGCTCCTTTATCAGGCTGTGCTTTTCGATACTGATTACTTCTCAACCAATATCATTCCTGTGCCGAATTAACAATTAATAATTAATAAGTAATAATTATTGCACATCAAAAAATATATAAGCAAACTTGCAATATTAATTATTAATTATAAATTATTAATTATATAATGAAGTATTTCTCCGCCTGTTTTCTCAGCTCTGCCCGGTGATCGGGGTGAGCAATGGCTATAAGGTTCAATGCTCTCTGTCGGACAGTGCGTCCTCTCAGGGGTGCGATGCCGTATTCTGTGACGATATAGTCAGCATAGTTGCGGGGTATGGTGACCTGCGCGCCCTCTTTGAGCAGGCAGTTTATCTTGGAATAGCCTTTCTTGGAGGTGCTGGTAAAGGCGTAAATTCCCCGTCCGCCTTTGGAATGCAGTGCGCCGTAGGCAAAGTCGAAAGCGCCGCCGGAACCGGACACCTGACGGGCGCCAACGCTTTCGGAGCATATCTGACCGGTCAGGTCCATTTCAATGGCAGTATTGATGGACACCATGTTGTCGTTCTGCATGATGGTAACAGGATCAACTACCCATGTGCCCGGCAGCATACGGCATTTGGGGTTTGTGAAAATTGTTTCGTAAAGAGCCAGATCGCCTCCGGCGAAGCAGCCGATATGCTCGCCCTTATGGAAGTTCTTGCGCTCACCGGTAATAACTCCAAGGCGTATCATCTCACCCATGGTAGCCGTCACCATCTCGGTATGCAGGCCAAGATCTTTAAGGTCATACATGGTCTTGGCAATAGCATTGGGCAAGCCGCCTATACCCAGCTGGATACAGTCGCCGTCACGCATAAGTTCACGGCAGTTTTCGGCAACTTTCTGCTCTTCCGGCGTTGAGTTTATGGTTGGCAGATCCCACAGGCCGTGGGTGGTTTCGTAAAGAGCGGTAACATCGTTGATGTTGATAAAGATACCGTCTTTCATGGGTTTAAGGTTGGGGTTGACCTCCAGAATAATATCCCTTGCGCTTTTGATAAACTCGTGACCCCACTGGAGGCAAAGGCCGGCACAGAAGTTGCCGTTTTCGTCCATGGGAGAAACGGAAGCGATGAACACGGTACATGGTGAAACAGCATTGTAAAAAGGCTCAAAATCGGGGATATCTGTGGGAATGTAGCTGCTGTTTCCGTAAAGGTTTCCCTGACGGTGGGCAGCGCCGAAATAATAGCCTGCGCTGTTGATGTGACCGTCCATACCCTCATCGACGATGCAGCGGTACATATTATTGGCACCCTTTATAAGCATAACATTCTTCACCCGTGGGGCAATGGTATGCATTTCCCTGATGATATCTTCCGGCTCATGGTTGTCCGGCATGGCCACCACCACATCATCGGAGCGGATAAGATCAAGGCACCGGGCAGCAGTGCGTTTTTTCTGATTATACAATGAAATAAAGTCGGGCATTGTTATTTCCTCTGTTGCAGTTTTTTATTATTATATCAAAGAGACAGGAAAATTAAAAGAGCACTGTAATGCAAAAAAGAGGCACAGTCGTCAAAAACTGTACCTCTTTTTGCATTACTTATGCTGCGGTGCCGCCGGAGGATCTTTCGGAGGATCTGCTTCCACTGTATGCGCTGTTTCCAAAGAAGAATGAGAACGGATTGAAGTAGCCGTATTGGCCGCTTCCCTGCTGACCCTGCTGGGGCTGGCTCTGCTGCTGCTCCTGCTGGGCTGGTTCTTCGTCTTCCATCATATAGTCGGGAAGCTTTTCATCAAGGGTCACGGTCAGTGTCACATAATCAGTCTGACGATAGACGGTTACTTCCACAGTCTCTCCGGCCTTGTAGTTTTTCATCTCTGCAGAAAGCTCGGTAACGGACTTGACGTCTACATCGCCGATCTTTGTGATGATATCGCCTGCCAGCATACCTGCCTTTTCGGCGCAGGAATCGGGGTTGACTCTGTTTACCACGCAGCCTACGGGCATGCCGTAATAGGATGCGTAGCTCAGGTTCAGCGTGCCGATCTCGATACCGAAGCTGGGTTTACCCTTAACATAGCCGTACTGCTGGATCGAATAGACGATCTCCATAGCGTCGTTGATGGGTACGGCAAAGCCAAGGCCCTCAACGGTGCCTGATGCGTATTTTGCGGTGGTGATGCCGATTACGTTGCCGTTGCTGTCGAACAGGGGGCCGCCGGAGTTGCCGGAGTTAATGGCAGCATCGGTCTGGAGCATGTTGATGGGGTTGCCGTCGGTGTTGATCTCACGGTCGAGGGAACTGACATAACCTACGGTAAGGGTATGGGTAAGCTCGCCCAGGGGGTTGCCTATGGCTACAACCTGCTCGCCGACCTTAAGAGCATCGGAGTTGCCAACAGCAACAGTGGGAAGAGAAGCTGCCTCAATTTTCAGCAGGGCAACGTCATTGTCTTCGTCATAGCCCACCACTTCGGCGGGATAGGTGGTTTCATCTTTCATAAGGACGTTGATAATGCTGGCGCCTTCGATAACGTGGCAGTTGGTGACCACATATCCGTCCGGAGTGATGATGAATCCGGAACCGCTGGAAGCTGTGGTTGAAACCTGACCGAAAACGTTGGTGGCAGTGGAACAGTTGATACCTACCACTGCATTGGAATACTGCTCATAAATATCTGCGGGGCTCATTGTTGCGCCGCTGTCGTTGGTGGTGATGGCTATGGGAGCGTTCTCCACAAGGGAGCCTTCTGCCATGACCACTTCCTCGGGATATGTCTGTTCTTCGCCGCCGGTGTATTTATCGGTGACTATCTTGCCAACCAATGCACCGCCGCCGATGGATCCTGCCAATGCGCACACAACTGCTACGGCAGCTATTTTAAGCCCGGTACGGTTTTTCTTTTTTGGAGCATCGGGTTCGGAAACGATTTGCTCATATGTTGGGTAATGCTGCTCTTGAGCAGCCTGTTCGGTCGGCTGAGGAACTTCGCAAACGGGCTGTTCCTGCTCAGGCTCACGAACAGTTTCCTGCATATTGTTTTCTACCTGGGGTTCCAGTTCGTTGTTGTTATTGGTGTTGTTTTCAAACATAATAACACCCTCCCGAAGTTAGTTTTTGGGGTCATCTTTTATGATTCAGATATTAAGCAAAAAATATGTATAATTTATGACGAGGAATTAAATAATTTTAAACAAGTTAGGGTCTGGGATTTAGGATTCAGCGGCCGGGGATATGATTATAGCACATTAAAAGCCTATCGGCTAGTACTAACAGTCCCTAATCCCTAAATCCTATATCCTAAACCCTAAAAAGAGGGAAGTGCTTTGCACTTCCCTCTTTTTACTTATTCAACTTCCTTTAACACAACAGGACTCTTGGGCATATCCGGTTCGTCGATAAAGGCTTCGCCCAGCATTACGCCGCCGCCGTAGAGCTTTGCAACAACTTTGAAAAGTTCGTCGCCGTTGGAGCCAAGCATGGCGTTGAAGCTGATGGCGCCGTCTTCATATTTGAAGTTCCGGCAATCCTGAGTGCCGTGCTCGGTATCGAGTATGGCAGTCATGGCTTCAAGGTTTATGTGCAGGTACTTCTGAGGAACTCCGGAGGGAGCCAGAAAATCGAGAGTGTACTCCGCTGCAAGGCGGATCATGGGACCTTTGCCGGGTCCGGGACCACCGGGACCACCGGGGCCGCCCGGTCCGCCGGGACCGCCAGGACCGCCGGGACCGCCTTCAGGCATTCCCATGGGAGGCATTTTCATATTATCCATTTTGGTTTCTCCTTTTATTTTATTTTCAATTACTTTTCAAGATATCTCTGATAAGCTGCTTCGTATGCTGCCTGGCAATCGGCAAGACCGAGGCTTTCGACAGTGGCAATCAGTTCGTTCCAGCTGTCGTCGGTCAATTCGCTGTCGCCAACGACCCAGCTGAGGAAGGTGCTGTCAACTACGGTTTCGATGTCGGCCCATGCGTTGGAAATGCCCTCGCTCTCCTGGCTGGTAAGGGAAACTGCAGGCAGGCTGAAATATTTGTAGCCGTCCCAATCCTTGGTTGTCCATCCGTTCATGGCAGCCTGTTCGACCTCACCGGCCTTGGTGATGGAGCAGTTGGGATATACAAGGCCGAAGTCACCGGAAGCGGTGTAGATGCCGCGGTTGAATACGCCGTCGGTACGTTCCTGATAGAAATCGTTGATCAGCGGTTCACCGTCGACAAATTCAAAGGTGATTCCTTCAATGCCCCAGTTGGACAGAATGGCACCGTCTCTGGAATAGAACCAGTCCATAAACAGCAGCGCAGTATCCAGATCTTCGCAGCAGGTGGTAACAGCCACACCTGCATTGCCCACCAGAGCCATTTCTGCCTGGCCGATAAGCTGCATACCAGTTTCCGGTGCTTCTTCCGCACGAAGGGCAGGTGCTGCCATAATGTTTACGCCGTAGTTTGCTTCATAGCTTGCCAGCTGCTGCTGCATAACGCGGCAGGTAAATGTCTCGCCGGAATTGAACTTGGCGTTGCTCATAACTGCAGCGGCAGAAATGAAGTTGGTGTCGATATAACCTTTGGCATAATAATCTGCCAGCAGTTCGATATACGCTCTTGTTTCATCGGTGGTGGGTCCGAACACAAACTCTTCGCTTGCGGCATCTATAAGGAAAGCAACGGAAGGTGATGCACCCATAGCACCGGCAAGGCCGCCCTCAAGAACAGACAGCTCCGTGTTGATCTCAACGGGATACTTTACGCCCTGGTCCTTCAGCGCAGCGTACATTTCTGTCCACTGAGAGGGAGTTTCGGGCATTGCAAGGCCGGTAGCCTCAAACATATCGCCGTTGATGCCTATGCCCTGGTTCTGGATCATATCCTCTGCGTTGATCTTCAGGAAGGCACCAAGCTTGCCGCTGTCGGTATATGCGGCCTTGCGGTTGCCTTCACTGGCGTTTATCCAATACCAGTAGTTGGGGCAGTTTTCTTCGACAAGATCGGTAAGTTCGATATAAATGTTATCATCTATTGCCAGGTCATAGCCGCCGGTGTAGGCACTGCCGTTGGACTGGGCACACAGAGTTTCCATTATGAGGTCGGTCATATCGCCGGAAGCAACCATCAGGTTGTATTTTTCTGTACCAACGGTCTGGCCGGGTTCGGAAAACTCCACATCTATGTTCAGACGCTCCTGAACGGCGACCCAGAACTTGTTGCCGCCGGAAGCCTTTTCGGGAGCCTGGACAACGTCCTGACGCAGGGGATACCACAGGCTGATGGTGGCAGTTTCTTCAAACAGGGGCAGCTCATAGGCCACCTGCTCCAGAGCAGGTTCTTCCTCTACGGGAGCTTCCTCTGCGGGAGCCTCTTCCACGGGAGCTTCTTCCTCGGCAGGAGGAGCCTCTTCCGGTGCGGGTTCTTCTGCAGGTGCGCTTTCGGAAGCAGCAGGTACTTCTTCGGCAGGTTCTTCGGTCTTACCTGCGCAGCCGGCCAGCATCATGCACAGCATGGCAAAAGCCAGCAGCAAACATAACAATTTAGTTTTCATTTTCTTCATCCTTTCCCTGTGTCTTGTTTTGTATACAAATATACACTTCTCATTAAAGCAGTTTTTGACGGAAAAATGAAATATCAAATTGTTATTGGGTATAACATCAGTGCATACCTTTTTCAAAGTATCCTATTGGGTAGTTGTTTATCATATCTCCCAGTTTGCGGAAATATCCCTTTGTGTGTGAAGCAAAGCGCCGTGAATTCGACAGGAACACCTTGTCCTTTCGGGTTATAAAATAAACCTTTCTTTGCAGAGGGTGACCACGGAACCTCACCACAGCCAGCTTCTCCTCCGGCTCCCCGAACTGCAACGCCAGTTTGCTGGCAGGAGCCATGCTTACTCCTGTGTTCATGTGCAGGGCGTCTTTCAGCACCTCATTCTCGTTGCAGCTTATAAAAATATCTGGTTCAAACCCCTCGCTGCGGCAAAACTCCGTTACGGCATCGCTGGAAAGCACAGATTCGTTGATCAAAAACCGTTCATTTCTGAGTTCACCGAGAGACACCTCTGCACCGTCATATCCCGCCAACGGGTGATCCCGGCTTATAACCAGAAAAACCTCTTCTGTCAGCAGCAGGCTCATGGTCAGTTCTCTGTCGTCCACAGCTTCGGTTGTTATTGCGAAATCAAGCTTATTCTCTTTAAGCCGGTGAATGATCTCGTTTTGTGCCAATGTAAGCTGCTGGATCTTAACATCGCTCTGAGGTCCCCGGCTGTAAAAATCCACAGTCATGGTGCTGAGCAATTCTGAGGCCGTGGTTGCGATCCGAACAACCGAATCGGAACCTTCCCTTTCCTGAGCAATATAGTTTTCGGCTGCTTCAATCTGTTCGAATGCCTTGGCGATAAAGGTATAAAAATTCTTTCCCGTTTCCGACAGGCTGATGCGTCCTTTCTGCCTGATGAACAGCGCCACCCCAAGGCTGGATTCCAGCCTTGTCATGGCACGGCTCAGTGCCGGTTGAGAAACATTCAATATTTCTGCCGCCCGGGTGACATTTCCCGTTTCGGCAGTTATCTTAAAATAGTACAGCGGAGACAGTTCCATATTGCAGCCGAACCTTTCTTTTTATTATTACATTTTATTATACCTCTTTCACCGTTTCGGCGCAATCAAAATCAACGGTTGCTTTTTTACGGATATTGTTCTATAATCACCTTTGTAAAATAATTAGATTGCGTAATATCGAAAGGCAAGCATTATGAACAAATCCGCATCCCTCGACCTGACCACCGGCAGCATTCCACGGCTGCTGGTCAGATTCTCTATCCCGTTCCTCATAGCCAATCTGCTGCAAAGCGTATACAGCCTCGTTGACATGGTCATTGTCGGCCAGCTTATGGGCAGTATCGGTCTGGCAGGTGTTTCCACCGCTTCCACTGTCACCAGTCTGTTTACCACCATCGGTACCGGCCTTTCCATGGGCGGCCAGATAATTCTGGCTCAGTACCAGGGCGCAGGCGACAGGCAGGGGCAAAAAGAAACTATCGGCACCATGTTTACTTCCATGCTGATAATGTCTGTTGTCATACCGATCGTGTGCTTTTTCTTTGGCCATCCCATTCTTGGCCTGATGAATACCCCCGAAGAAGCCTACACCGAAACGTGGAATTATTTCATTGTATGCGCCTGCGGCACCGTGTTCATATTCGGCTACAATGCCGTATGTGCCGTACTCCGCGGCATGGGCGACTCTACCCGCCCCATGATATTTGTGGGTATTGCTTCTGCAGCCAACATCGTTCTGGACATTCTTTTTGTAGGTCCCTTTAACTGGGGTGCAGGCGGTGCTGCAGCAGCAACTGCATTGTCACAGGGTGTCAGCTTTGCATGCTCACTTGTTTATCTTCTGAAACGTAAGGAAGGCTTTGTTTTCGATTTCAAGCTTTCCAGCTTCAAAATCGTGGGCAAGCGGCTGAAAATGATACTTAAAGTCGGTATTCCTCTGGCACTGCAGTTCAGCGTTCTTATGATATCCATGATGTTCGTTATGTCCATTGTCAACAGCTTTGGTGTTACTTCCGCAGCCGCTTACGGCGTCGGCGGCAAGATCTCCGGCTTCGCCACAATTCCCGTTTACGCTTTCTCCTCTGCTGCTTCCACCATGGTTGGTCAGAACATCGGTGCCGGAAACATCAAGCGGGCAAAGGACACCGTAAACTGGACAGTAGGAATGCTGCTTGTCATTGAGGGTATTGTTTTCCTTGTGACCCAGCTTATCCCGGGTCCACTGGTCAAGCTGTTCAACAACGACCCGGAAGTTGTGGAGATCGGCATACAGTATCTCCGCATCATGTCTTTCACCTTTATTGCCCATTGCTTCCTTGACGGCTATACCTCCATCGCCAACGGCGTTGGATATTCCATGCTGGCTCTTATCAGCGTAGCTTTCGACGGTGTTGTGCTGAGAGTCGGTCTGTCTTACCTGTTTGCCATCGTGCTGGAAATGGGCATCACCGGCGTATTTATCGGCGGTGCGGTTGCCCCCTTTGGCGCTGCCGCCATTTGTGCGTTCTACTTCTTCTCCGGAAGATGGAAGAAGCGTTCACTGGTGGAAAAAGCATAAAACAAAAAGCTGTCAATTCTCCATTTTCAAACAATGGAGAATTGACAGCTTTACTTATATTACCATTTTCTCATAGGTTTCAGGCAGTACCTTATCCAGCGCATACTGCTGCGCACGGTCTATTGCCGCCTTTGACATGGCTTCCGTACCGGAGGTCATTATTTTTTTAACCGCATCCGCAAAGGCAGCCTTATCTCCGTAAGGGAACAGGTATCCGTTTTCACCATCGGTCACCAGATCCTCATGCCCCTTGACCTCGGTAGCAACAATGGGCAGTCCGCAGGCCATGGCTTCCATCAAATTAAAGGGCAGACCCTCGCTGCGGCTGGAGGACACGCAAATGTCCGCCGCCATGTAATATTTGCTCATATCGGTTACGAACCCCGGCAGCCTTACCCTGTTGCCTAAATCCTCTGCCTGAGTTTTGCAGCTTTCCAACAGTTCACCACGACCCGGCAGCAGCAGTACAGTGTTTTCGGGCAGCAGTTTCATGGCAGATATGAGCATAGACTGATTTTTGCGCCCGGAAAACTCCGCCGCAAACACCATGACAAAAGCATCATCGGGTATCTGCAGCTGCCGTCTGGCTTCCACCTTTGCCTGCGGGGAAGCAGGGCTGTACGGCGTCATATCCACGCCCATACCGGAAATGAAAACCACATCTCCGCCGGACAGGCGGTATTTTTTTGCAATTTCCATGTCCTGTCGGTTCATTACGATGACCCTGTCGGTGCATTTTGCGGTGATTTTCTCCGCTGTCAGCAGTAATTTGCGTTTCAGAGCACCGGTGTTCTCGTCAAACAAATAACCGTGGACAGTGTTGACAACCTTTGTTTTGCCTTTGCCCGCCAACATAACTGCCAGACGGACAAAAAACGCCGCCAGAGAGGTGTGGACAAGGATAAGGTCATACTTTTCCCGTTTCAGTATCTTCGCCAGCCGGAAAGCCACAAGGAAGTTGCCGGGGCTGGTGATGGATTTTTCAAAGGGCAGTTCCTGCCAGCCGTGGAGGAAGCTCAGGCGTTCGTCCTGACCTCTGCCGCCGCCGTGGACTGTCCGGCCATCGGAAATCAGTTTTTTCATATAAGGTATATGGAAGGACACCAAATGCCCCGCCGTGGACGCACAGTATAATACTTTTTTCGACATTTGGTAACCTCCCGGTTCATATGTCATTTCGAACGTCAGCTCGCTCGAAATGACAGCGTTACTCAATTATCAATCATTTGCCGTAAATTGTCAACTTCTTCACTATTCACTATTACCTATTACCTAAAAAAGGTGCGCCCCCGCTGCTCAGACGGGGGCGCTAGGGAATCAAATCAGAACTGATTATCTGACCGGTATCTAATTTGTTTTTTGGCGAGGTGTGCTGTCATGGCTCCCCAATTTGGCAAAGCCAAATTGGAGGTGTTTGGCTTGCCAAACACACCCCCTTCTGTCAGGGGAGCTGTCGGCGCAGCCGACTGAGGGGTAGTTCAAAAAATCTCTCCCTCCGCCCTTCGGGCACCTCCCTCATCAGAGGGAGGCAATCCTTCCTCGCTCTTTTTGCTCCGGTGGTCAGGGTTCAGGATTATACTCTGAGCCACCGGACGCAGTTTAATTCATTAATACTTGCCGCTGGTGTTCCAGCCGTACAGTTCAGCGTTCAGGAACCAGATGATCTTGGCAGCTGCGGCACGGTCGGTGTTGTTCATGGGCAGGTAATAGCCTTCGTACTGGCCGCCCATACCGTTGATGATGCCGGCAGCCTGCATGGCCTTAACAGCGGTGAGGTATTCGCCGGTGATCTCGTTTTCGTCCTTGAAGGTAGTGGTGGAACCGGAGGAGGACAGAGTCAGACCGGCAGCCTGTGCTGCACGATAGGCATACAGTGCCATATCTCTGCGGGTAATAGCTTCATCGGGGCTGAAAGTAGTGCCGGAGTTGATGATGCTGTGCTTAACGGCAGCAGCAACGACCTGCTTTGCCCAGTGATCGCTCATATCGCTGAAGGGGTTGGTTGCGGAAGCGTCTTCAAGACCCAGGGAAACTACCAGGAGCTTGATGAACTCGGCGCGGGTCAGCTTTCCGTCGGGCATATACTTGCCGGCGTTCTGGCCGCCCATACCGCTGATGGTACCTCTTGCTGCCAGGCTGGGAATGTAACCACGGGTCCAGGCCCAGTTTGCGCTGACATCGGAGAAGCTGATGCTGTTGACGGCTACCAGATACTGGCCGCCCTTGGAGATATCGGCGGTGGCGTATCTGCCGGTGAACTCACTGGAAACCAGAGGAGTGTTGCCGCCGGAGTAATCGTAAATAACAACCATCTCATCGCTGTAGGAGGAGGAGTTGCTGTAGGGGATAGACAGGACTGCTGCGCCAACACTGTCGAAAGTGATGTTGGCTGTTCCGGCCTTGAAGGATACGGAACGGGCTGCGGTGGCAGTGGAAGCTACCAGAGAGTTTGCAACGATATCGTTGGCGGTGGAGATAGTCAGTTTGTTCAGAGTTACGGTAAAGTCCTTACCGCTGCCGCCGGCAGACAGAATGTCGGAAACGCTTACGCTGACGGAAGCGCCGGAGGTGCCTTCGGACAGGGTGATGTACTTTATCTTGGAAGCGTTGGCCAGAGTGAACAGGCTGCTGTCAACAGTCAGGCTCAGGCCCTTTGCTTCGCTCTTGGGAGTAACAGCAACGGTAACATCGGAGCCGGCCTTGACGGTTTCAAGAGCTTCGGTGACCCATGCTTCGTCCAGAGTTACGGAAGCGATATTGTCGGAAACTTCAACGTCGGTTACCTTGTAGATAGGCATAGTGGTGGAAGTGCCGGACCATGCTTCGCTGTCGCCGCTGAGCAGAGCACTGTTGCCTACGATCCACATGGTGAACTTGGTGGAAACAGCCTTGGAGCTGCTGGAGCTGGACTTATAAAGATAGAAAGTGAACTTGTCGATGTTTTCCTTGTCGTAATCTTCCCAGGTGTATTTCAGCTTGGCCAGGTCAGCCACAGCCACACGGTCTTCTTCTTCAAGGGTGGAAGAACCGTTTTTCAGAGTGCCGATGATGGGTTCGTCGACGATTTCGATGTAAGCATCGCTGTAATCGGTGCTGAGCTTAACGGAACCGTTGGTGAAATCGGAAGCGGCAAAGGTAACACCGCTGCTGCCGGCGTACTTGCCGAAAGCGTCCTTTTCGCCATAGCTGGCCTTGAACTGAGCTTCGGTATAACCGGTTTCGGCGTCCAGATAGCTTTCGTTGCCTACGATCCACATGACGTAGGTGCCGTCACGGCTGCCGTCATTGTAAAGGGTGAACTTGAAGCAGTCGATGCCGGTGTCGGTGGCTCCGGTGCGGACGTACTTCAGATCGTCCAGCTGGGCAACGTCGATCTCGTTGTTTCTGTCAAGGCCGGACAGGCTGCCGCCGATGGGCAGAGTGGTGACCTTGATGTAGTCGTTGGTGCCTTCGTATTCGTCGTCGGTAAAGTCGGCATCACCGTTTACGAAGTCATCACGGTCAAAGCTGTAGTAACGGTCTTTGGCATTGTAGAGGTATACGCCGAAAGCGTTGTCGTCGCCATAGGAGCTGTCGAACTCGCTCTTGGTGTAGCAGTCAACGCCGGGATCGCACTTTGCGGTGATGGTCAGGGTGCCGAGGGAACCTCCGTTATAATAAACAGCAACTTTCAGGGTATCATATCTGTTATCGGAATCAGTGGTACCCTTGTACTGGAAACCAGTGGAAGCAGAAATGCTGCCGCCGGTAGAAGTGGAAACAGAGCTACCGTTTTCATCCACAAAAGTACCATAATCTCCAGAAACGGAAGTGACTTTGTAGGTAAGGTTCTGGTTTACATTGAAGTTATTGATATAGTTTGCAAGCTTCAGAGTGTTGGATGTAGAATTGGGCTTAACACTGAGAGTGCTCGGGTCAGACTTCATAGAAGGCTGAGCAGCTTCAGCAGCGGAGAATTTGACCTTGAAAGAGTCGGTATAAGTACCGTCACTGGTTGTATTGGTAAGTCTGACAGTGAATCCATGATTATCGCTTGCAATAGTGTTTCTGTTAGCTTTGTAGACGATCTTATAGTCATCCAAGAAGCAACTATTGTCAACATAGCTGCTGAGGCCTGGTTTTCCATCTCCGTTTCCATCGTTAGTCAGAGTTGTAACTCCTGCTGTAGAGGAATTGCCCTGATAAGAAATGAAATAGTTTCCAAAGTCCTGATTGTCATCATCGGTGAAATCAGTAATTTTGAAAGTGAACTGTGCTTTCTGTTCATCGGAGAAGTTTGCAAAGTTCTTTATAAGGCTGGAAAGTTCGAATGTTACGGAGCTGCCTGCAACAGTGGTGTAGCTGAGGTTGTCGGTTACATACTGCGCCTCAGTAGCACCGCCGGCAAACTGAATGGTAAACTTAAGTGTAATCTTTTTGCTTTCATTGTTATTGGGAAGAATGTCAAATACAATTTCATGCTTAGTGTCACCCTTTAACTCAGGGCGATAATCCATCTCGTAAGTACCAAGGTTGAAACTTGTAACATTACATGTGCCCTGTTCGGACTTAGCTACTCTGACTGTATATGCTGTAGTAGCTTTTGATGTATTGTTTACAACCTTGATGGCATACTGAGGAGAAGCAGTGGTAATATCAGTGAGGTCATAAGTTGCTGAAAGTGCAGTAGTTGAATTTACAGCATCACCGACTTCTTTGCCAATCCACTTATAGGTATCAGGATCGGTGGGATCAACCGCTTTCAAAATAACCTGATCTCCAATTGTAAGTAAGTCAATGTAGCCAAGGCTGACAGGCTGATAGAATGTGATGGTGGCTGTATTTGCTACAGTACCGTTGGTAACTCTCAGGTAATATCCAGATCTGGGGGTAACTGTGACAGTAGCTTTATAAAGCTTATCAAAATTAGTGTTTTTCTTGATTGTCTTTATAGGTTCACTGTTCCATTCGCTACTTGCTACTTCCACAAAGTCAGAAGGAGTATTCAGGGTAAGATAGTCCTCTGTTGTGTTAAAGCTAGTGGTAAGATTAAAGGAATCCTTATCATAGCTGCCGCTAACAGTAGCAAGGGTCACATAAAGGTCACTGCCAACACTTGCGGTGGAAGAACTAAATGTTTTGTTGGTTTCGTTCTTGTTTGCAGATCCATCAGTAGGTGTCTTGGTTACGGAATACTTCAGCGTGTAGTCCTCTGCAACAAAGGGGTTTTCAACGTATATAGTTACATCATTACCTACCCTTGCGTTATCCTTATAAACACGGATAGCCAGCGTAAAATACTCGATTTCGGGAATCAACACGCCTGCGGTAATTTCAGGAACAATCTCCCATGTGTATCCCTTATCGCTAGTATATTCAGCAGATGTTGCCGAATAACTAGAGGTCGAAGTCCGATACCAAACACCATCATCTATAAGGGTATTTTGAAACTCATTTTTAAGTTTGTCTACAGGGATATATCCATTGCTCTTGTAGGTGCTCTTATAATCATTTTCGAATTGCGTGCTGGGATTCCAAGGAAAATAAGTAGTTTTGCTACTCTTGTTTCCGCTTGAATACGTATTATTAGTGTTTTTGTAATACATACTCCAAGTAGTGCCGGTTTCAGATGCCATAGTGACATACAAGGGATAGTATGTACTGCTGACTGTCGCCGCCATAGCGGACAACGGGAGTACGCTGATGACCATCATTAATATGAGCAGAATGGCCATACTTCTTTTGAGCATAGTTTTCATGGTTTTCCTCCTTAATGAAATAATGAGCTCTGATTTGTTATGTAGTCCAATTTACATACGATGATTATATCACAACATAAAAATTATGTCTACAACATTATGTGGGGTTTGGTTACCCCTGCAGCCCAAGATATATGGGTTTTGGCAGGTTGCTTAAAATTATGGAAGTAACAAAGAAGTTACAGATTTTTCGACCAAAAATTACATTTTGACACATTTCGCCCGTTTTTGTTTACGATTCGATAACACCTCCAATATTTTATGGTAACTCGGGTAAGTTGATGGGAAATTACGGCGTTTTTTGATTGCCCGGTCATTATCCTGTCATTCCCCGGCAGAATATGTGAAAATTCCACCTATATTGTGAAATTTTCACACCTATTATTTTGTCCAACCCACTATACAGTGGTGTGTTCACGGTTGGGCAACAATATATCGGGGCTGACGCAATTAATAATTAACAATTAATGATTAATATGCGAAGCGTGACGTATCCCGCCGTAGGGGCGGATATTATCCGCCCGCCTGTTACGCACTGACCACCCTATAACACCGTAGGGAACGACGTCCTCGTCGTTCCGCTTAGGGCCGTCGAGGACGCCGGCCCCTACAACGCATAACGTAACATATCACGCCGTAGGGGCGACGTTTCGTCGCCCGCCGATTACGCACAGCCCGCTAATAGCGCAAGACGCCGCCCAAAGGCTTCTCCTTGAGGAGAAGCTGTCACCGTGAGGTCAGCTTTGCTGACCACGGTGACTGATGAGGTGGAATAAAACACCTCATCCGGCTTCGTTTCACTCAGCCACCTTCCCCTCAAGGGGAAGGCGATGCTGCGCACAACGTGGGATAGCATCCGTATGGGACGACTTCCGTATATAATGACGGCAAATGTCCCGGTTTTGTTCCAAAAATGCTCCCTAACCCCTAAATCCTGTATCCCAGTCCCTAATAATATTACATTTAAATTACATATTCCCCCACTTCATTGACCTTGAAAGCTTCTGTGGTATTATTATTTTGAGGATTTATACCTCGAAATCCTGCGTCAGGAGGTGGTCTCGGTGACCATCAGAAGAATTACAGCTCTGCTTACGGCAGTTGTTCTGCTGCTGTGTGTAATGCCTGCGGCCTCTGCCTATTCCGACGAGGGCGATATCCGCAACACGGAAGCAGTAACCATGCTGACCGCTCTGAACATTATTTCCGGGTTCCCCGACGGCAGCTTTATGCCGGGCGAGCCCGTCACCCGTGAACAGGCGGCAAAAATGATCGCCAGTATCCTGCAGCTGAAAGACAGCAGCTTCAACTGGGACGGCAGCAGCACGTTTTCAGACAGCTCCAGCTGGGCAGGCGAATATATAGAATACTGCGCAGCAAAAGGAATCATATCCGGCTATTCCGACGGCACTTTTGATCCCGGCGGCTACATCACCGCAGACCAGATGTTTAAGCTGCTGCTGGTTGCCGTGGGCAACGACCCCGCTCCCTATGTGGGCGAAACATGGCTTGAAAATGTTCGTGCCGATGCCATGGAATGCGGTCTGTACGACAACTTTACCGGCTCCACCGTTGACACTCTCAACCGTGACGACGCCTGCCTGCTGATTTTCAACGCTCTCAAATGCCATGTTATAACAGGATACGAAAACGGCGAACCCGTTTACTGCCTTGATGACCTGATGAACCCCGTCACCATGCTGGAATACTATTTTGACGCCAAGATGTACACCGAAGTGGTTACCGGCAACGAGTTTGCCGACCTGACCGTTGAGGACGGCCGTCTTGAAAAGGGCAAAACCAAAATTGCCGGACACAAGGAGTTTGATATTTCCACCGATATCGAGTTTCTGGGACGACAGGTAAACATCTACATCTCTTCCGACGGCGATTTTATCAGCGAACCCGTTATTTCCGAGCAGGATCTTATTATGACTTTCAGCACCGGCAGCGAGTTCGACAACTATTACATGCTGGGTCAGATCAAAATGTCCGACAGCACCGAATACTACTATAATTACAATACGGACAACTTCTCCGTTGTGGGTAAGCTGGACGACAACTGCACCGTTACCGTTATCGACCGCAACGGCGATGACATTATTGATGTTATGTTGGTCACCGCATATCAGACCGCAACCATATCCGGCAAAGACGATATCGGCTGGCTGCTGGAAAACGGCGAATACATCGAATTTGCGGATATGCACGCTCCGGAGCTTGAGTTCGAAGCAGGTCAGCAGATCAAGATCGCTCAGATCGGCGGGCTTGTCTATGTTCTTGACTGAGAGTTTTACAATTCATTAACTTTTTCGACACTCAATACGTTTATAATTAAATACACAAAAACATGACCGTAGGGGCGACCTTTGGTCGCCCACGGGCGAGCAAAGCTCGCCCCTACCGCATAATCAGGAGTGAATCTGTATGCCGAAACACGTTCTTGTAGTAGAAGACGACGCCAATATTTCCGAACTTCTCAGACTGTATCTGGAAAAGGAGGGCTATTCCGTCACCATCGCCTCCACCGGCGAGGACGGCATTGTCAGCTTCCGCAGTCTCTCCCCCTCCCTGGTGTTGCTGGATATCATGCTCCCCGGCATCGACGGTTGGGGCGTTCTGCGCACCATTCGTCAGGAATCAAAAACCCCCGTTATCATGCTCACCGCCAAGGGAGAGACTTTCGACAAGGTCAGCGGTCTCCAGCTTGGTGCCGACGACTACATAACCAAACCCTTTGAAATGAAGGAAGTCCTTGCCCGCATCGAAGCCGTCCTTCGCAGATGCCAGCCGGAAGAGGAAGACAAGGGTCGCCGTCTTACTTTTGACAAACTGGTCATTGATCTGGACGCTTTCGAACTGGTGGTAGACGGCAAAAAGGTGGATACGCCTCCAAAGGAGATGGAATTGCTGTACCATCTGGCTTCCACGCCCAACCGGGTTTATACCAGAAATCAGCTGCTGGACGAAGTCTGGGGGTTCGACTATTTTGGCGATTCCCGAACCGTTGACGTCCATGTCAAACGTCTGAGAGAAAAGCTTGAAGGCGTTTCCGACAAATGGGAGCTGAAAACCGTCTGGGGTGTGGGTTATAAGTTCGAGTCGAACTAAAACCCCAAATCCTGACCCCTGATCCCTAACCCCTAACCCCTTAAACACGGAGTGTTTACTATGAAATCTACCTTTGCCCGGCAGTTTTCCCTTACCGCCGGAATGATCCTGCTCAGCTTTCTTGTACTGGGCGTTGGTTTCATCAGCCTTATATACAATTATTTGATGAACGAGCGGAAGAGTGTCCTTGCCTCTTCCGCTTCAGCCGTTGCCGAACTGGCCGCCGTATCCTACGATTACGCCGACGGCTGGTCCCACAACTGGGATCTGAGCATTTCGCTGGTTTTTGCGTCACGGGTATCTGAAACAGATGCTGTTATCTGCGATCCCGACGGTACCATCATGCTCTGCTCATGCAGCGAGCTGTTCTGCGACCATATGGGGCAAACCGTGTCCGAAAGATATGTGTCCTCCGTGCTGAGCAATTCTCAGCTGTACACTTCAGGCACTCTGGACGGCATTTACGACACTGCGAAATACATTTTCGGCGTGCCCATAATTTCACCGGAAACCGGGCAGACCGTGGGCGTTGTTTTCGTGTCCGCCGATGCCAGTGACCTTACGGATATGCTGTATAAATACACCTCCACCTTCCTGCTTTCCGGTCTTGTTGTGCTGCTGCTGGCATTTATGATGACTCTTATAATAACCAAAAAAACCGTCAGACCTCTGAACGAAATGGCTCAGGCTGCACGACGGTTCGGCAAAGGTGAACTGGCTGTCCGTGTCAGAAACTACGGCAGAGAGGACGAGATCGGTGAACTGGCTGCCGCCTTTAACTCCATGGCTCAGAGCCTTGAACACACCGAAACCAACCGCCGGGAGTTTGTGGCCAACGTCAGCCATGAGCTGAAAACACCTATGACCACCATTTCCGGTTACATCGACGGTATTCTCGACGGCACTATCCCTCCCGAGCAGCAGGATCATTACCTGCAGATAGTTTCAGACGAAACAAAACGGCTCAGCCGTCTTGTTCGAAAAATGCTGGAGCTTAGCCGAATACAGGGCGGTTCCGCCACTGCAAATCTCGAAAAGTTCGATATTTCCGAGCTTCTGGGGCAGGTGCTGCTGAGCTTCGAGGGCAAGATCAACACTAAAAACCTCGGAGTCGATGCGCAGCTGTCCGAAGATCCCATGATGGTCATGGCTGACTACGACGGTATTACGCAGGTGGTTTACAATCTGTTGGACAATGCCATTAAGTTCAGTCTGGAAAACGGTGAGTTGTGGCTGCATCTGGAAAAGCAGGGCGGAAAAGCCTTTGTCACCGTGGGCAACAACGGCACCACCATTCCGGAGCACGAGCTGCCTCTTATATTTGACCGGTTCCACAAAACCGACCGCAGCCGCAGTACCGACCGTGACGGCGTGGGCCTTGGACTGTACATTGTAAAAACCATCGTCAATTCCCTGGGCGAGGAGATAACCGTAACCTCTGAAAACGGCCGCACCGAGTTCAGATTCACTCTGACTCTGTCGAAAGGGAAATAACCCCGAATTGCCCACAGCCCCTAAACCCTAAATCCTATATCCTAACCCCTAAATACGGAGTATTATCATGCGTGAAATAACCTTTGACCAAATCGCTTCCGCAGTGGAAAATCTGTGTCTGGAAGCCTGTATTATCCTGCCCGATAGTATTAGGCGATCCATTACCGCCGCAAAGGAAAGCGAAACTTCTCCCCTTGCAAGGGACATTCTTGGCGATATCGAGAAAAACTTTTGCCTTGCATGCTCTGAAAATCTGCCCATTTGTCAGGACACAGGCATGGCCGTGGTATTTATAAAGTTGGGTCAGGAGGTTCACATCACCGGCGGTCTGCTGGCAGATGCCGTGAACGAGGGTGTACGCCGTGCCTATGTGGGCAACCTGCGATGCAGCGTTGTGACCGACCCTCTCCGAAGAGTCAATTCCGGCGACAACACTCCTGCCGTGCTGCATCTTGAACTGATCGAAGGTGACCGGTTGGAGATAACCGTGGCTCCAAAAGGCTTCGGCAGCGAAAACATGAGCCGTATGAAAATGTTTACTCCCGCCGCATCACGGCAGGACATCATAGATTTTGTTGTTGACACCGTAAAAACTGCCGGTTCCAACCCCTGCCCACCCATGGTTTTGGGCGTAGGTCTGGGCGGAACCATTGAAAACTGCGCTCTGGCAGCAAAAACCGCACTGCTCCGGGACGCAGGAAGCTGCCACTCCGACCCCATGTATGCCGAACTTGAAAAGGATATGCTGGAAGCCGTAAACGCTACCGGCATCGGCCCTCAGGGCATCGGCGGCAGCACCACCGCACTGGCTGTTTTTGTGGAGCCTCGGCCCACTCATATCGCCGGATTGCCCTGCGTGGTCAATGTTTCCTGCCATGCCACACGTCATGCCCACACGATTTTGTAAATATTACATAAAACTCCAA
This sequence comes from Oscillospiraceae bacterium, assembly GCA_015068245.1. Classification (GTDB taxonomy): domain Bacteria; phylum Bacillota; class Clostridia; order Oscillospirales; family Oscillospiraceae; genus SIG469. The sequence goes on along the minus strand of SVKU01000004.1, from coordinate 67,399 downwards.
GATTTTTGTTGCAATTGTATGGCAAATATGCTAATATAAAGACAGCAAACGAAAGGAGTTGAAGTCATGAAATTTACATTCACTGAGAAAAACATTGAAGTCCCTGTGGAAGCAAAGGAATATGCCGAAAAGAAAATCGGTAAACTGGAAAAATATTTCCGCGGTGATACCGCTGCCTTTGTTACATTCGGCTTCAAACGCGGCAGGTATACCGTTGAAGTGACCGTCAATGGCGGCGGCACCTTCTTCCGCGTCAGCGAGACTTCGACCAGCGCCCATGCAGCTATCGACTCTGCCGAAGCTGCCATCGAACGCCAGATCCACAAAAACAAGACCCGTCTTGAAAAGCGTCTGCGTTCCGGTTCTCTGGAAACCACTCCCCTGGACCCCGAGATCACCCTGGCTCTGGAACAGGATCCTGAGGAAGAGGAATTCAACATCGTTCGCCGCAAGTCCTTCTCCGTCAAACCCATGACCACGGAAGAAGCCATATTGCAGATGAACCTGCTTGACCATTCGTTCTTTGTCTACAAAAACGCCGAGGATGAAGAGACCTTCTGCATCGTCTACAAACGCAAAGACGGCGGCTACGGTCTTATCGAGGCTCTTGAATAAAAATCAACCGGGATGAAGCCTATGCTTCATCCCGGTTTTTGTTTGTTACATATTCCTGAACAGCGAACGCTTGCCCGTTCTGCCGGCGATACTCTTTTTGCTGGCCTGGAACAGCAGCGAAAAGGTCTTGCTAATAATCTCTTTCGTCTCCTGGTCCATGTTCTGGACAGCTTTCATTATTGCTCCTGCATTTTTGGGCTGGTTCAGTTCGGTAAGAGTTTTTGCCCCTGTAACCTCCAGAACAGAAAACAGGGCATCCACAAATTTCTCACGCTGACGGTCGTCCATCTCGCTGAACCAGTGCTTCAAAGTATCATCAACCAGATGACCCCCTGCGCTGATGTCATCCAGATGATAAAATGAGGGACCGTCCAACTCCCAGCTGAACCCGTTGTGAGACATTATTCCGGTGTGATTTTTGCTTTTGACCACTGTATAGTCTTCTTCATGTTCCAGCAGCATGCCAACCACCGATGACTGGGGCACCAAAGTATGGAGTTTGCCTTTGATGCGCCGGTATCCTTCCGTCTGACGAATGTCTCCATTAAAACCGGGGCCGTCATTGTTGTATATCCCGATTATTCTCGCCTGAGTTTCGGCAGAAGAAAAGGCAGACGCAAACACCGCCAGATTTCCTCCCTTGGAATGTCCCATGACCCGCAGAGGCAGCGAAGTGGACAGGGCGGCTTTTTTCATGTACTCCAACGCCTCACCGTGGGAGGGTATGACCTTGCTGTAGCTGAGGGCAAAGCTCTCTTTCCAGCCCACAAGGGTGTCATCCGTTCCACGATATACCACGCAGACCGTTCCGTCCTCAAGGGTGCAGGTCAGGGCTGAAAACTGCAGCCCCGTTTCTTCGTTGATACGATTGACATATCCGCTGAGCTTTACCGAACCAAATCGGCGGCTTTCGGCCATCATATGCGCCATCTTTGTGATATCGTCCGGCACAAGTACGCCGAGAGAAACCTCCTCATCGCACCTGTTTCCACAGGTTTTCACAGCTTCATTGAGTGTTACGGACTTGTCGAAAGATTCCGGCACGATGCCGGTAAAATCCAGATAGGAGAAGTCCGAAAAAATCAGGTTGTCAACTTCCGTAAATGGTGCTGCGGAAAAACCAAGGTCACCTCGCCATTTGATATAATCAAGCATATTATCCATGATGCGCCTCCGTTATCTGAGCATCTCCCGCCGGGCTTTCCAGTCCGGCATATATTTTTCCACCAGTGCGTAAAAATTTTTGCTGTGATCCATGTGCTGCAGGTGCGCCAGTTCGTGAACCACTATGTAGTCTATGGCTTCGGGAGGGTTCAGCATCACCCGCCACGAAAAGCATATGCCCCGCCTGCGGTTGCAGCTGCCAAGCCGCTTTTGACCCGAGGTTATTTTTATACCCGAGGGGTACAGACCCATAAGTTCGCTGTAATACTCCACACGTTTTGTCAAATATTGAAGCGCGTCTTTTTTGAACTGCGGCAGCTGTTCTTCCGTGGGTTCGGGATACAGCTGCTTTTTCAGCCGCTTTGTTTCCATGGTTTTGTCTATCCAGTCGCCGTATTTGAGCACAAACCTGTCGATATCCGCTTTGCGCATACGCATGGGCGCACGAACAAGAACTTTCAGCTCGTTGGTGATCTCCATGGTTATGGTCTTGCGCTTTGAGCGCACAAGTTCATAGGTGTACATGGCCGCCTCCCTGGTGGTGATGGGTATATTTTAATCCCTTTGACAGGGACTTGCAAGGGGCATGTTGTCGCTTATTTTGCGTATTGCACTTCGTGGCGTAACCTGCCAACCTACCTTGACTCCCCTTGTCAGGGGAGCTGTCAAAACGAAGTTTTGACTGAGGGGTAGTAGACCAAATATGTTATGCACAGCAGTCCATGTTACCCGGTCTTGCCTGCCTGGGTTGTGTTACTTTCTGATGTCAGAAAGTAACCAAAGACCACAAAGAGGGAGAGGGGATTTCGATTTCCCCTCTCCCTCTTTGAAACTCCCTCACCCTTAAAACGACCAAGGGGGAACCAATGGTTCCCCCATTGGATCCTCCTCCTTGCCCAGCCGGACATTGGGATATTTGCATATACGTTGTTAAAAGTAGGGACACTTCTCCTGAAGTGTCTGATTAATTCGCTTTGTTATTTTTCTTTCATTGCAGCGTGCAACGTAAGTTTACGCACCCCCAATGGGGGAGTATCCAATAGAGGGGGCCACAGCCCCCTCTTTGGTCGTTTTAGGGGTGGGGATACATAAGGGGCGGGGGAATCGAAACCCCCGCCCCTTATGCGCGTTCTTTTGATTCCTTTTCTGTCGCGTGACAGAAAAGGAATGCGCCGAAGGCATAACACCTTGCTACTGTTCCTCGCCAACAAATTCTATTAGATCACCGGGCTGACAATTCAGCAGTTCACAGATTCTAGAAACATTTTGCAAAGAGATATATTTGCTCTCTCGAAGTGACTGGATAACTCCCTCTGACAGCAGTTTTTCTTTTCTCAGTCTGAAGGACAGATTTAACTAAAAAAACACCTTTTGCCCGTTAGACAAAAGGTGTTTTTTCTGGTGGACGGTGAGGAACTCGAATCCCCGACCTTCCGCACGTCAAGCGGAAGCTCTACCAGCTGAGCTAACCGTCCATATTGCTTGAATATATTATCGCATCAGAGCTGATTTGTCAAGGGGAAATTTCAAGTTTTTAAAACCGTATGCTGTGCAGCGGGCGCAATGCTCCTCTGTCAGGTCGTAACGGAGGGGGCATCTCCTGCCATAAACAGCCTGCGCACCATTTGCAGCCATATCTCACCCACGGTCAGTCTGGGGACTTCCCGGGAAGCAACGATATCTACCGTTTGCAGTATCTCTCCGTTGGACATGACGTTCATCTGACCCAGCTTCTGCCCTGCTTCCACAGGCGCCGTCAGGCTGTCAGCCATGGTTATTTCAGTTGTAACAGAGTTTTTTATACTCTTGTCTATAAGTATTCCTCCGCTTTCCTCAAGCACAGGCATTACCGAATCGCTCTCGCCCAGCAAAACAGGTATCTCGGTCAACTCCTGCTGAGGCTCCGCAGTGATGACCGTATAGTTTGCAAATCCGAAATCCAGCAGATTTTTTGCGGTGGTAAACCGCTCGTCGCTGGAGGGCGCATTCATAACCGTGGCAATAAGCTCCATTCCGTCCCGGCTGGCTGACGCAGCAAGGCAGTATCTTGCTCTGGCGGTGAATCCGGTTTTCAGTCCCGTTGCTCCGGAATAAAAGCGTACCAGCTTATTGGTGTTGCTCAGCCCGAACTCACCGTTTCTGACAGTGTCCATCCATATGGTTGTAAACCGCTTGATGTCTTCGTGCATAAGAAGTTCCCGGGACATTATGGCAATATCGTTGGCGGAAGTCAGATGTTCGGAGGCTTCAAGGTCGGTATCCAGCCCTGTACAGTTGACAAAAGCGGTATCCGTCATGCCCAGTTCCTCCGCCCGTTGGTTCATCAATGCCACAAAAGCCTGCTCACTGCCGCAAAGATGCTCTGCCAAAGCCACTGCACCGTCATTGGCTGATGACACCACCACTGCTTTCAGTACGTCCTCCAGCACCATCTGCTCGCCTTCTTCAAGATATATCTGGCTGCCGCCCATAGATGCGGCATATTCGCTGGTGGTAACCATATCCTGCATGGAGATGGTTCCTGCGTCAATGGCTTCCATGATGAGAAGCAGCGTCATGACCTTTGTTACGCTGGCGGGAGCCAGCCGTTCGTGGGAATTGAGTTCAAAAAGTACAGTGCCTGTGGTTTTGTCCATCAGTACCGCCGATGGTGCCTGAACAACAGGTTCACCGGTGACCGCTGCCGTGGGCAGTGCCAGAATGATACATATTATAATAGTGACTGCACAGATCCTCTTCATAAAAAACATCCTTTCGGGACATGGTTTTGATTAAACCTATGAAAATCCCCATCGGGATATGCAAAATGCTTTGATTTTGCATATCCCGGTGGGGATAGGGATTAGGATATAGGGGTTAGAGGTTAGGGATCAGTATCACCTATGGCATTGATCAAAATTGGTCGGCAAATCCTGGATTTGCCGACACCTATCCCTAATCTCTAATCGCTAAATCCTAACCCCTATAAAACAGCACACGCCCCGGACTACTGTCCGGGGCGTGGCCTGAAGAAAATATTGAAAAGAAAATAAAAGGAAGTACGAAGAAATGAGCAGGTTTATTAACTGTAATGAATTATAACAGACAAATTTCACTTTGACAATTGACTTATTTGACGTATTTTCCAACCGAACGCGCTCACTTTTGTACAACATGAATAAAAATTGTTAGACTTGCACAAAATGAACTGCGTTCAATAGTTGATGTGACGAATCTCTCTGCCCCAGGAAAGATACATCAAAATTCAAATACAAAAAAGGCTTTACTTTCGAATCCATTTATGATAGAATCATAAGGCTAATGTGCCCAAAGGCGCAGGCAGAATAATATCAGCCCCTTGCCCTGCCGGAGGATACAGCCGCCATGCGGCACTCACCGGCCCCGGCTCAGCATGAGGGCAATAAATCAGAAAGGTGAAAACTACCATGATGCTTAAAGATGAAAAGACTGCCGTTATCGAGCAGAACCGTCTCCACGAGACCGACACCGGATCCCCCGAGGTCCAGATCGCTATTCTCACCACCCGTATCAACCAGCTGACCGAGCACCTGCGTGTCCACAAGCACGACAACCACAGCCGCCGCGGCCTGCTGAAGATGGTCGGTAAGCGCCGTAACCTTCTCGACTACCTCGCCAAGAAGGACATCAACCGTTACCGTGAGTGCATTGCCAAGCTCGGTATCCGTAAGTAATCATATCATGGGGCGGAGTGTAGGCACTCCGCCCTTTCAGCGTTTTCAAACAGTCCTGCGGACTGCCTGACAAATCATCAACAGGGCAAAATCCGGTCTTTAACAGTTGAATATGCGCCCGAAGCTCGGACCTGTATTCAAGTGTTAAAGTTACGGTACCGCCCTGTAAATATAATAATACAGGAGGAACACCAATGATAACCAAAAAACAGTTTGACATCAAGACTTACAAAACCACCATCGGCGGCCGTGAGCTGAGAGTCGAAATCGGCCACGTTGCCGAGCTGACCAACGGCGAATGCATGGTATTCTACGGCGATACCTGCGTGCTGGTCACTGCCGTGGCTTCCAGCGCTCCCAGAGCCGGCATCGACTACTTCCCCCTCACCATCGACTTTGAAGAAAAGATGTATTCCGTTGGCCGCATCCCCGGCGGTTACCTCCGCCGTGAAGGCAAACCTTCCGAAAAGGGCGTTCTGGCTTCCCGCCTTATCGACCGTCCCATGCGTCCCCTGTTTGACGACGATCTGAGAAACGACGTTGTTGTCACCTGTACCGTCATGTCCCACGACTATGACTGCTCTCCCGAGATCGCTGCCACCCTGGGCGCTTCCATCTCCGTTGCCTATTCCGACATTCCCTGGAACGGCCCCATCGCCACCACCATGGTCGGCTACAAGGACGGCCAGTTCTTCCTGAACCCCACTGCCGAACAGCGTGAAACTCAGGACATGATGGTAACCATCTCCTCCACCTTCGAGAAGGTCGTTATGATCGAAACCGAAGCCAACGAGATTCCCGAAAACATTCTGCTGGAAGGCATTCGTCTGGCTCACGAAGAAAACATGCGTCTTGTTGGCTTCATCAACGAGATCGTCGCCGATATCGGCAAGCCCAAGTTCACCTATGAAAAGTCCGCTGTCAATTACGACCTGCTGGACGAAATGAAGGCTTACGCCCTTGAAAAGATCGAATACTGCCTCGACACTCCCGACAAGAACGTCCGTGAAGCCCGTCTTGCCGACCTGCGCATCGACCTGGCTGAGCAGTTTGCCGAAAAGTACGGCGAAGACTTTGACCGCGATCTGGAAACCTGCCTGTACAAGATGCAGAAGGTCGTTGTCAAGAAGTGGCTGCTGGCCGGCAAACGTGTCGACGGCCGTGCCATGGACGAGATCCGTCCTCTGGCTGCCGAAGTAGGTATCCTGCCCAGAGCCCACGGTTCCGGTCTGTTCACCCGTGGTCAGACCCAGGCTCTCACTGTCTGCACTCTGGCTACCCTGTCCATGCAGCAGAAGCTGGACACAATTTTTGACGAAGAATCCAAGCGTTATATGCATCACTACAACTTCCCCGGTTTCTCCACCGGCGAAGCAAAGTCCAGCCGTTCCACCTCCCGTCGTGAATACGGTCACGGCGCCCTTGCCGAAAAGGCTCTGGTTCCCGTACTGCCTTCCGTTGAGGAATTCCCCTACGCTATCCGTACCGTTTCCGAGATCATGTCCTCCAACGGTTCCACCTCTCAGGCTTCCATCTGCGGCAGCACCCTCGCTCTGCTGGACGCCGGTGTACCTCTGAAGGCCCCCGTTGCCGGTATCTCCTGCGGTCTTATCTCTGAAGGCGACCAGTGGCGTACCTTTATCGATATCCAGGGCGTCGAAGACTTCCACGGCGAAATGGACTTCAAGGTAGCAGGCACCAAGAAGGGCGTTACCGCCATCCAGATGGACCTTAAGAACAAGGGTCTGACCATGGGGATCATCGCCGACGCTCTTGAGATCACCCGCAAGGCTCGTATCGAGATCCTCGACGAGATCATGCTGCCCTGCATCTCCGAGCCCAAGCCCATTTCCAAGTACGCTCCCAAGATGCTGAGCATGAAGATCCATCCCGACAAGATCCGCGAAGTTATCGGTTCCGGCGGCAAGACCATTCAGAAGATCACCGCCGAATCCGGCGCAAAGATCGACATCGAGGACGACGGCTCCGTATTCATCTCCGCCATCGATCAGGCTTCCATCGACGCTGCCAAGCAGGCTATCGACAACATCGTATTCGTTCCCGAAGTCGGCAAGCTGTACTACGGCAAGGTCGTCCGCATTATCCCCATCGGTGCTTTCGTTGAGCTGGTTCCCGGCAAGGACGGCATGATCCACATTAAGGATCTTGAGTTCAAGCGTACCGAAAAGGTTGAAGACGTTCTGAACATCGGCGACATGACTTGGGTCAAGGTCACCGAGATCGACGAAAAGGGTCGTGTAAACCTGTCCCGCAAGGCTGCTCTGAAAGAAATGGAAGAGAAAGAAAAGCAGGACAAGCAGGAAGAAGCTGCTGAATAAATGAAAATAAACCGCAGGTCAATGCTTAGCGTTGACCTGCGGTTTATTTTCATAGGGGTTAGAATATAGGGGTTAGGGGTTAGAATTTAGGATTTAGGGTGGATTTCCGGCGTTGAAGTATTGTAGGGACACCCGTCCTCGGGTGTCCGATAACTACAAAGGTTCACAAATGCGGACACTCCGGAGGAGTGTCCCTGCAATCAGTGCACAATTATCCTTGTTTAGAACATTACATGTAAGAACAAACATGTAATATACTAAAATTATATTTGCGAAGATGCCTCCGACGTGGTATGATTCAAATATGAAGTCTTATGGAGGTGCTCTTTTTGCGGGAACTGAAATTCGCCATTCTTGGTCTTGTGAACCGGAACGCGTTATCCGGATACGATATCACAAAAGCCTTTTCCGACTCCCTTTCAAAATTCTGGGAAGCCAAGCACAGCCAGATATACCCTGAGCTTCGACGACTGATGGACGAAGGTCTGGTGGAATACACCGTCGCTATCCACGGCGAAAAGCTGGAAAAAAAGCTTTATTCCATCACTGAAAAAGGCAGGAATGAGCTGATGCAGTGGCTCACAACTCCCGAGCCGCTGGAACCTGTGCCCAAAGATGCTTTCAGACTGAAAATATATTTCGGCGAAAACCTTGAACGTGAACAGATGGCGGAAGTGCTGAAAAGTCAGCTTCGGGAGTATCAGGCACGGCTTGCGATACTGGAAGCTTCCTTTGCCACCGTCGCGGAATGTCCACCGGAAAAGTTTACCCCCGAATTCAGCGAATACCTGCTTATAAAAGGCGGTATTCTCAGAGACAACGCCTATATCAACTGGCTGCGCGACTGCGCAGACCTGCTGGAACTGAGTATAGATTGAGCAATTCCCCTAATCCCTAATCCCTGAATCCTAACCCCTATACAAATAAAAATCGGCTCCCTCTTTCGAGGGGGCCGATTTATTATTTGGATTTACTTGCTGATAGCGATGACGCCTTCGTATTTCTTGCCGGCTTCGATAGCAATTTCCTTGCCATCGATGGAAGCCTTGCCGTTGAAGGTGCAGCCTTCGCCTACGGTCAGAGCAGAGATGATGCCTTCACCGGTGACGTTCCATACGCCGCCGTCCTTCAGAACGACTTCGACAGTGTTGTCGCCGTTGAAGTAGGGACGGTTGGTAACATGACCAAGATAGTAGAACTCCTTGATGGTGAAGTGGGTGTTCTGCTCGCCCTTTTCGTTGATGTGCATGTACTCGGTGGCGGAAATTGTGCCGTCGAGAGTTGCGCCTGCGCCGACTACAACATCGAGAGCCTTGGCATTCTGGCCGAAGTAGCCGGTGCCGTTGAAGATATCGCCCTTAAGAGCAACATTGGTAGCAGTGAAGTAGCACTTGTCGGTCTTGTAGGCCTTTTCGGGCTCCTTCATGCCGGGGCCGGGGCCGCCTTCGCCGCCGGGAGCACCGGGCATTCCGCCGGGACCACCGGGGCCACCGGGGCCACCGGGACCACCGGGACCACCGGGGCCGCCTGCGGGAGCCTTAGGCATCTTGGAGGTGATGAGACCGTTGTCGGAGGGCCAACCGGCCTGTTCGTTGAACTCGGTATTGAAAGCGGGAGCACCGCCTGCAAAGTTTGCGCCGACCAGGGAGTCATCGTCGTCGATCATCTGAACAAGAACGCCGGTCTTGGAGTTGACAACGCAGTTGTCCAGATTCATGTTAACGCCGTTGGACTTCAGAAGGAACAGAGCATCGCCGCATTCGACTTCGGTGCCGTCGATGACGTTGACTTCGCCGTCGCCATGAGCCATCCAGCCGAAAACATCGGAATAAATCTTGGTGACATTGCCCTTGCCTTCGCCTTCGTACAGGGTTTCGCCGGTAACGGGAGAGGTGACCTTCATAAGGCCCTTGGAGGACTGGTAGGTAGCGGTACCGCCGCGGACAACGGCGCACATGGTGCCGACCTTGATATCAGCGCCGAAGAATTCTTCGTGAGCGTTGCCAATAACGTAAGTACCGTAGCCGGAGCCGTAGTTTACGCTGTAGGGATCGAGCTTATCCCATGCGGGGATGGGATCCTTGCCAAGCAGAGTCATCTTGGAGTCGATGACATACAGCTGCATGTTGGTGCCGGAGTCGGTGGACAGAACGCCCCACTGGTTGGCCTTGAAATCGGTGTCGACTACGGTAGCTGCACCGCGGTCGCCTTCAAGGTTGATGCCGCGGGCGTTGCCGGAAATGCCGAGAACCCAGGGAGGAGCAACCATGGTCTTCTGGTCAGCGGAGTTTACATAGCCTTCATACAGGGTGCCGCCGAGGACTTCCACGTCGCAGTTCTTGAACAGGCAGTGAGACTGATTGTCGGAGAACAGGGCGCACTTTGCAACACCAACGGATTTGATCTTGGTGTTTTCAACAACGAACTTGGAGCCCTTGAGGGCAGTGATAACGGAACCATAGCCGGAGAAGTCGCAGATGTTCTTGCCGTCGGACTTGGTGTCGAAATTCAGTTCGGAATCCTTAATGGCGTATTCACCGCCAACACCCACGAGAGCGGAGAAGTTGTCGCTGGTGGAGTCGATCTTGATGCCGCAGGCTTCCTTTTCGCCGATCTCACCCTTGACAGCTGCCTTGACAGACATGTTGTCCTGAATGCCTTCGGGACCTACAAAGATAGCTGCACGATAAGGCTCGATGCCTCTGGCGGTGAAGGAGCAGGGCTGTTCGGTCAGCTGATCGGTTTCAACATAAACTGCGCCGGGAACATTGGCTTCATAAGTCTTTTCCACGCCGTCTACCAGCATGGTAACCAGCTTGCCATTTTCATTTACATAAGGTTTTGACATTTGGTAATTACCTCCTTAATTTCTTAACCATTTGATTTTACTACAACTATTTGCCAAATTCAATTACAATTCCCGTTCTAACTGTTCGATATTTAACTTTTTTTGATTGGCCCTAAAAATTTCAGAACATTTGTTCGCAAAAGTATTGACAATTTCACACAAAGATGGTATTCTTTAGGTAATCATTACCGTACATTTGTTCGCATTATCTTGAAAGGACTGACACGGCCATGAACGAAGCTTTTGGTTCATATATCAGAAACCGCAGGGAAGCCCTTGGATTGTCCCTGCGTTCGGTGGCGTTGAAAATCGGTATGGCTCCCGCTTACCTCAGTGACGTTGAGCGGGGCAACCGTTATGCGCCGGATAAATTTTTATCTGCGCTGGAGCAGGTATTGGAAATCTCTGCCGAGGAAAAAGACGTGTTTTACGATCTGGCCGGCAAGTGCCGCAACGACGGATACCCCGACCTGCGGGAATACATTGATTCCACAGACATTGCCCGGGTTGCCCTGCGCAAAGCAAGAGACTATAAAATATCTGACCGCCAATGGCAGGATTTTATAGACAGCATGGTAAAAAACGATGGTTCATCAAACTGATACTTTGCCCAGGTTCAGCCGCTGCCGGCTGGACGAGCTTGCCCGTTCCACTCTGGACGAGCTTATGCCGGGCTGTTCAGATAAACCTCAGACCACAGACCTGTATCGGCTGGCAGACAGCCTTGGACTGGCGATTTTGGAAGGTTATCTGTCACCCCGGGGAGATATTCTCGGCATGACCGTTTTCGGTCAGGGGCTGGTGGAATACGTAACCCCCTCACTGGAATACCGCTGCGAGGTTATGGAAGAAGGCACCGTAATGCTGATGCCCGACCCGTCTCTCCGCCAGCGTTTTACGCTGGCGCACGAGATCTCTCACTGGCTGCTGCATCGTGATGTTTTTGGATACGGCAGGCAGGCACTTCGCTGCCTATGCCGGGAAACTGCTTTGTTTGGTGACTTTTCTCCAAAAACACAGGAGGACTGGCTGGAGTGGCAGGCAAACGCCATGGCAAGCTGCCTTCTCATGCCTGTCGCCGCCTTTTGCCGGGCTGTTTACGACGCAAATCCTCATTTTTCCGCAAGACCCTATCTGGTAGAAGGTATAGAAACCCCCTCATGCGAAAGGACGGTGGAGCATATCTGCCGCACCTTTGATGTTTCCCGAACCGCAGCAAGGATACGTCTGCGTCAGCTGGGATTCTTCCGCAGCTCGGCAGACTGATTCTCCCACGATCCCAACAATCAGAAAACTTCCCGGCAGGACAGACATGATATCTCCTAAAAATTGCCAAGCAGTTCTCTCTTTTCCTGCCGGGATTTTCCCGGGACATTCCACTCCTGTCCGTGGGAAGTTTTTTCATTCAATCCTGTTTACATATATGCTTACATTATTATTACGAGGTGATACTATGACTCTGTACGAGCTGTCCATGGATTACTACACAACCTGTGCCGGTCTGACCCGGCGCATTGAGTCCCTTCGGAAAAACAGGCACCCCGATGATACGGCCACCGAAGCAAAAATCAGGCATTACACAGCTGTTCGCAATCAGCTCAGGTCTCAGGCCAGACTTATGGAGCATTACTATGACCGCGGATACCCACGCCGATGCCGTAGGAGCACTGCTCGGGTGATGAGCCATGACTGCTGAAAGAAAATCCCGCAAATCTAAGCACGTCAGCAAGAGCCGGCTGCCGGACAAGGTCTCCGTCGAGCAGCTAAAACCACTATTGACCGAAACTCAGTTCAAATATTTCAGTCTGTATGCTCAAGGATTGTCCGGTGTGGAAATCGCCGAATTATTCAACGTAAGTCCCAGCGTTGTCAGCCGCGGTATATCCCGGGCGAAGCACAATCTGACTTCTGCCATGAAAGCGGGATACGTTTTTAATCAAGCCGCCGGTCGGAACATCAACATATGAAACCACCCCTGTTGGCGCAGTAACGCTGCACCAACAGGGGTGGTGGTTTATTATTGGAATCCGATTATTCTTGCAATTCTGTCGTAATGCTCAACGGAATCGTCCCAGGACTTATAGTCCGGGTCACCCCGCTTGTCCTCAAATCCGTAATCCTCCACCAGCTTGCCCCCAAGCCATTTGGTAAACTTGATGGCACCGCTGAGGTTGGTGTGGGAGCGGTCCATATAATCCGTCGGCGGATACAGGCCCGTTTCCTCAAAGTTCGCCGCACCGTCGTAAAGCGTGTAGCCGGCGTCACGGATATAGTCGATAAGCGTGTTCATGTAAGGTATCACGTCATAGCTGACCACTGCGGGAGAATAGAAAAAGCAGACTTCCACGTCGTTTTCTTCTATATAGTCAAACAGAAGTTCCAACTCATAGATGGCGTCTTCGGAAATGGGCAGCCTTTCCTCGTTTTCAACAAACAGTCCCGTAACGTCCTCTGAACCTTTGATGAACTGAGGGTCAAGGGAAGCTCCCTTGCAGCCGAAGCCACTGGTGTGTTTCGACGGCAAATGTGCCCGTTTCCATCGACTGTGCATGGCAAACACAGGCTGATAGAACTCAAGCAGCTGATATGGGCTGTCGTATTCACCCTTTTCTGCCATGTACTGTATCATTCTGTGTCGGTTCAGCGACGGCGGCATAATGTCCGACAGGAAGTGGATCTGTGCAGGCGTGACGCCCTCCATCAAAAACAGGTTAATGTTGATCACGAACAGTGCGTCCGGTTGGGTTTTGCGGCATTCCTCAAGGACAAACCTTGTGGACGAAAGGGGCTGCTGGGCTGTTGAATAGGGATAAACAGCTATGCCGTATTCTTCCCATGCGGTGGTAGGCTCCCAATAGGCGTAAGTGGCACTGGGGCCAACTATAACCGCATCAAGGCTCTCTCTTTTTTCAAGGTAGAACCCCGAAAGACGCCAAAGCATATGGTCGTTTACCGCAAGACTGCTGATGGCTCTGCCGACAATCGCAAGTATGGACAGGGTCAGGACAACAAAAGCCGTTGCCCGTATGAAATTATGTTTTTTCTTCATATTATCGCCCTCCTAGAACACCTGATAGATGAAGGACGTTGCATCGTAGGCATCGCCGTATGCGCCGAAAACGCACACATAGAGGATGCCTGCAATGAGTATCACCCACTGGATCGGGAACGGCAGCTTATTCAGCTTTTCCCGCAGGTTGATGCCGAATGCCGAAGGGATGGCAGACAGCACCATGACCGCTATGCCATACATGACCACCGGGAACTCCCGGAAGAAATGATACTTGGTCAGCACGCTTCGCAGGGTGCTAAGCTCCTGGAACGGGCCCATAAAGCTCATTTTCAGCATTTCGACACCGTCCAGCCAGTTCAGAGGCAGCACAAGGTACAGCCCCATGACAACCAGGATATATGTACGCACCACCTGGAAGATTTTCCAGTACCAGCTTTCGGGGTTGATATGCAGCTTTTTGTATATTACCGGGAACGCGTCGGTCAACATGGTGGAAACGGCAATGATAAGACCGTGCCAGAAACCGTAGACAACATATCCCCAGCTGTTGCCGTGCCACATACCTATAAGCACAAAGGTTATAAGGGACACCACCGATGTACATACCCTGTCGGAGGTCTTGCGGCTGAACTTCTTCCGCAGCAGTCTGCCAAGGGCGTTGTATGGCTTGGAGGTTGCCAGCGGGAAGAACACATAATCCTTGAACCATTCGCCCAGAGTGATATGCCAGCGGCGCCAGAACTCTGAAAGGGAACGGGACAGGTAAGGCTGACGGAAGTTTGCCGGCAGGGTTATGCCCATCACCTCACAGATGCCGCGCATGATGTCGATGCCGCCGGAAAAGTCTGCAAAACCGCGGGCACTGTAAAGCAGCATGGCAAACACTATGGCTGTGCCGGAGCAGTCCTGGTAATCGCAGACTATCTCCCACACAAAGGCAAAGGTCAGGTCGGCAATGACCAGCTTTTTCATATATCCCCAAAGCACCAGTTCCAGACCGGATTTCATTCTGTCGAAATCAAAGTCATGTCCCTCGTAAAGCTGAGGTGCCAGCTGGTCAAAGCGGCTGATGGGGCCCTGGATTATCTGGGGGAAGAAAGATACGAACAGGGCAAACTTCGCAAAGTTACGTTCCGGCTGAACCTTGCCGTTATAAACGTCCACAAGGTATCCAACGGTCTGGAAGGTGTAAAACGAAATGCCCAGCGGCAGCAGCAGTCCGGTTCCCGCTTCGTTGGAGAAAAATGCGGGAGGTGCAAATTCGCCCGTAAACAGGTAGGTGTATTTCAAAACGATAAGTATGCCGAAATTCAGGGCAATACACGCACCTACATGCCTGCGTTTTTTAGTCTTGAATGCTGCACGGGCAGCCTTTTTTTCTTCCCTGTCTGTCAGGCGCTGCAGCGTTTCGTCACGCTGCAGGTTCAGCCTGTGCTGATCGATGGCTGTAAAATAGGCAGAAACTGCCGTTATGCCAATAAACAGGAAATACCTCAGATCCATGGAGGCATAGAAAACCACACTGGAGGCCAGAAGCACTACCCACCGCCAGTTTTTGGGGAAGATGAAATACAATATGAATACTGCTATTACAAAAAAGAAAAACGTAAAGGTTGAAATCAACATTGTTTATATCGCCTTTTGTTTTTATGCGTTAAAGGGGTCTGTGGGGATAAAGTCCCGAAGCAAAAAGCTGTCTCCGCCCTTTGCCAGAACCACCCGGGGCAGTTCACGGCTGAGAAACAGTGCCTTGCCTTCGGTGACGCCATAGGCTCCTGCCCTGTGAAACGCCAGAATATCCCCTTCTTTTACGCCGGGAAGCTGAGCGTGCTGGAAAAGTCTGTCGCTTATGGCGCACAGGCTGCCGCACACGGTGTATTGCTCAGTCTCTCCTCCGCCGGAAAGCACCGACACGGGAGGTACACGCAGACCGAGTATCTGACCGTCGTAATTTATCTGATGAGTTCCGCCGTCGATTATGGCATATCGGCCGGAATGGTTATCTTTAACTTCCAATACTTTGGTAAGGTAAGTGCCGCAGGAGGCCGCAAGGAAACGACCAAGCTCTATGGTAAGCTCAAAGCGTGAAGCCGCACGGTGAATTGCTTCCCGGCACTGCTCCAGCACAGTTGCTTCGGAAGCATCGGCGTCAGTGCCGAAATAGTCGGAGAATAATCCCGGCCCGAATTCCAGCCGTTTTGTTTCAAAACCAAAATCCCGGCTCAATCCGTCGGCAAACTCCGTTACATATGCCAGCTCTTTTTCGATTTTGGCGGGCTTGTTCTTCTGAGTGCCGGAAAAATAGTGCAGACCGTCCATGGAAACACCGGGATACCTGTCCCTGTTTTCTGCGGCAAAACGCACTTCGCTTTCGTCCATGCCGAACTGGTCGCCCGCTGTAAGCCGCAGCAGAACAGGCAGAACCTGACCTCTGCGCAGACCTTCAGCATTTATCAGCTTCAGCTGACCAAGGCTTTCGACAGTAAGTATGCCCACGCCGAAGTCAACGGCGTCGGATATGCTCTTTTCGGTCTTTACCAGTCCGGAAAACACTATCATTTTCGGGTCTATACCGGCTCTTTTGCAAAGCTCCAGTTCTCCGGGAGAGCAAACCTCAAGCGCTTTCACCGTTTCCGGCAGGCAGTGCAGCAGAAAACCTCCGGCTTTGACACAGAAGCACAGCTTTGCGTCCTGACCGATAGCTTTATCAACCAAAGCACATCTTTCGGCAAAACTTTCCGCATCAAGAACGTATGAAGGAGTGCCAAATTCATTTGCAATATCCAAAAGTCGGGCGTTATCCATTTTCTTTTCCTTCAAGATAAGATTTGGTAAGAGCGGAACGGTCGATTTTTCCGTGGGCGTTCAGGGGCAGAGACTCCTGCCAGATGTTCTCGTCGGGCATCATATAGTCCGGCAGCAGTTTAGCAAGAGTCTTTGCAAAAACCTTGCGTTCAGGCTCATTTCCGGACAGGAATGCCACAAGAGTCTGGCTTTCTTTGATATACACCGTACATGCTCGCGCAACACCGTCTATGCTGTGGAGCGCACGGTCTATTTCCGCCAGCTCCACTCGCCGACCGTGACGCTTGATCTGATGGTCACGTCGGCCGGAATAGTACATAAGACCGTCGTCACCGTATCGTGCCATGTCGCCGGTTTTGTATATACGGCTGTTCCACAGGGTCGTCAGCGGATCGTTTACAAAGGCTTCCTCCGTCCGTTCGGGCAGTCCGCAGTAACCCAGAGCCACAGCTGTGCCTGCAACGCAGATCTCGCCGGCTTCGCCGGGATCGGTAACCTCGGTGCCGTCGTCCCTCAGCAGGAACACCCGCTCATTGGGGAACGGCAGACCCATAGGTATCTCTCCGCCGGAATAGTCCTGCGGCAGGATATGGTATGTACAGTTGCAGGTTATCTCCGTGGGACCGTAGAGGTTGACGAACTTAGCCTGAGGATAATACCGTTTCCATGTCAGCAGATGACTGGGGGGCATGACCTCGCCGCTGAAAAGAATCTTGTTGATGCACGGAGGTGTCTGGAATTCCAGAGCGTCACGCTCGGAGAGCATACAAAGAGCGGACACCGCCCAGATAAGGGTCGTGACCTTCTTCTCAGTCATCATTTCCAGCAGGTTTGGCAGGAATACGAAATAGTATTTCGGTATCAAAAAACAGGACGCACCGGTTTTAAGGCAGGAATAGATGTCCTTGACAGACACATCGAAGTCAAAGGGTGACTGGCATGCCAAAACATCGGCGTCGGATATGCCGAACAGGGGCACAAAAACGTCGATAAAATCTATAACCGACCGATGGCTCACCAATACTCCCTTGGGCGTACCGGTGGAGCCGGAGGTAAAGCTGCAGTATGCCGGGTCAAGGTCGATGTGACGGCGGCGAATGACTGCAAGCACAGCCTCGTCGGGTTCTGTTTCCACAAGCTGACTGATGTCCAGCGCATTCATTTCCAGAAAACCTGCGGCTTTTTTGCCGCTGTCGTTATAGAGAACCACAGCAGGCTCAACAGGCTGAAGCATGGCTATGTTTCTGGCAGCAGGCTGCTTGGGATCCACAAAGCAGTAGAAGCAGCCGGCGTACAGGGCAGCCATGAACGCAGTTACTGCGTCCACGCTCTTTTCCATGCATACCGCCACGGCTTTGCCGGGAGGCGTGACCGCAGCAATAGCAGTACCGGCAGCCTTTGCCCTCTGCATCAGCTGACCATAGGTCACGGCGCCGTTTACGTCCTCAAAGGCTGTCTTGTCCGGGAACCGACCGGCAGTCTGCTCCAGGTATTCAAGCAGGTTATACATATCAGTCCATCAGACGCTCAACAAGAGCAACCATGTTGTCCACGGAGTTGAGGTTTTCGGGGCGCAGTTCACCGATGGTGACTTCGATGCCGAACTCCTCGTTCAGAGCGTTGATGATGGAAACGATAGCGAAAGAATCCAGCAGGCCGTCGGTGATGAGACTTTCTTCGGTTTCGTAATCTATTTCAGGGTGAATGCCTTCAAGGATATCGAGAATCTGTTCTTTCATTTTTTCTTCCTCCAATGTTTATAAATATGTCATAGCTCCGCCAATCGGCAAAGTATGCAATCGTCCAACATGAAGAATACCACAAAATCGACAATATCACAAGGCATAATTAGCAGTTAACAATTAACAGGTCTGCCTTTGACTGCGAGCAACAAAAAACCAGGCTCGAAAAGGGAGTTGGTCATAGGAATATGACCAACTCCCTGAGAAATAGATTTGCGAAGCAAATCTGTGATATACGCCGATAGCGTGTGATATAGGCTTCGCCTGTGATATATTTTCTGCGAAAATATTGATGAAAAGGACGATATCCTCGGATATCGTCCTTTTAAATTCAAATCATCACGAAGTGCTACATCAATATGCCGCAGGCATATATCACATTGCGTCAGCAATATTTCACATTTCCGGAGGAAATATATCACTTTCCCGTCAGGGAAAATATCATTGGAGGCTGCGAAAATCCCTTTTCGCAGCCTCCAAAGAGCGTGGTTTTGATGTATGTAATACAAATCAGCTGACGTTGGTAAGACCGCCGTCGGGATAAATGGTGTAACCGGTAACGAAGTCGGAAGCGGGAGCAGCGAGGTACAGAGCAGTACCAACGATGTCGATCTCGCGGCCGATACGCTTTGCGGGCTGACCAGCGGCGATGTTGTCGCGGGTAGCTTCATCGGGGGGCAGAAGGCCGACCATCATGGGAGTGTAGGTGATGGTGGGGCCAATGCTGTTGACCTGAACGTTGGGACGCAGGTCGCAGGCGAAAGCCTTGGTCAGCATTTCAACAGCACCCTTGGTGGTGTTGTAGGGAACGTTGCCGTTACCGCCGTTGGCGACAGCACGGATACCACGGACGGAGCCGATGGTGATGATCTTGCCGTAGCCTTCGTTGGGAGTAGCCTGGCCGGAAACGTAATCAGCAGGATCAACCTTTGCAACGCCTTCGGGAAGGTTGTTTTCCTTCATCCAGTTGCCGAAGTACTTGCAGCAGTACATCATGGAGGTTACGTTGGTGTCGAGCATGCCCTTCCAAACGGAAGTGTCGATTTCCCAGGACCACATCTTCTTGTTGTAACCCTGAGAGCAAACAAGGATATCTACGCCGCCGAGGCCTTCAGCGCTGACGGTGTAGTCACGGAAAGCGATGACAGCCTGTTCATCGGTAGCGTCGCAGGCGTAGTAAGTAACCTTAACGCCGGGAGCGGCAGCAGCCTTGATCTCTTCGCAGGCAGCCTTCAGAGCTTCTTCCTTACGGGAAGAAATGATAACGTCTACGCCATTGGCAGCGTAAGCAATAGCGATAGCTTTGCCGAAGCCGCCGGCGCCGCCGACGATAGCAGCCTTCTTGCCGCTGATGTCGAACATCTTGGTCAGATCGCCAGAATATACTTTGCTGGGCATAATATTATCTCCTTTATTAGATTTAACTGATATTCAAATCCGATAAGCGGAAATGGATACATAAATGTAGGTTAGAAGGAATCCTAAGGTAATTGATGAATCACCAAATGCCTATCAATTACTTCTGGGGGGGCAGCAGGCAAACCAGCATCTTGCAGACGGTGGTGCCGGTATTGGTGACGGACTTTTCTACGCCGCCAACGCAATGGAAAGCATCGCCGGCGTGGAGAACGGTCTCTACGTCAGCAGTCTTCAGGGTCATTTCGCCCTCGAGAATGTAGTAGATGGATTCCAGGGGGTTTGCGCCGTAGTCGCAGCCGCCGCCGGGGATGAAATAGGTGATGCCGGAGATCATCTTGCCGCCTTCGATTTCGTTGGCGCCGCCGCCATCGACGTCGAACAGACGGGTGCATACGCATTCATTGTGGCCGGGAGCGGTGTAGGTGTAGATAGTGCTGCCTTCAACGCCCTTGGCTCTCTGGATCAGATACTTTGCCATGAGATTAAACTTCCTTTCGTAAGCTTTAAATTTTATTCCAACATACAGTTTATCATATTGCCCGGGAATGTCAAGCATTCGCAGCCAAAATAAACTTCCACCATTACCCAAATACCCAAAATTTATCACAATATCACAATAGAAACATTTACAAGGTAAATCGAACATGATACAATTATTACGTTGAATCCTAAACATACTCAACAAGGAGGAAAATATTGATGAGAGAACTTATGACTTTTAAGCGCAATGTCTACACTCCCGAAGAGCAGGCCGCTCTTGACGCATGGCGCAAGCTGGAAGGCCCTTCTTTCCCCGCTATGCCCGTCGGTGTTGGTCAGCCCAAGGACTACGACGTGGTTTCCGGTTTCGAAATGTACTGGTATGCCAAGGGCTGGGATAAAGACAACCCCCTGTGGTACGATTACAGCTACGCCAAAGACACCTGGTACGGCGATGTTCCCGCTATGCCCGCCATGAGAGAGCCTATGGGCATGTCCATGTTCCCCGCAGAACTGGGTTGGGAAGCCTTCCCTCCCTCCACTCCCATGCTGGGCGACGGTTATGACTTCGAGCTTTATTACTATCAGCCCATCTTCGCAGGCGACAGCTTTACAACCAAGATCGTTGGTCAGGAATGCACCGACCTTACGGTCGACGGCTCCACCATCCGTTACTTTATCCGTGTTATAACCACCGAAATGTACAACCAGAAGGGCAAGCTGGTAGCCCGCGGCGTATTCCATTGGCCCACCTTCCTGCACAAGTTTGCCGATGGCAACGACCCCAAGACCCGTGACGAGATCATGCAGGTACGTCAGGAGCTGATGAAGGCCAACATGGGCAGCCGCACCGAACGCTATGTCCGTCCCGCCCACGTCTACACCGATGCCGACTGGGAGATCCTGAAGGGCATCTGGGCAAACGAAAAGATCCGCGGCAAAGAGACTCTGTACTGGGAAGACGTCAATGTGGGCGACGAGCCTCTGCCCACCGCAGAAAACCCCATCACCGACTACGATGCAGGCCGTTACACCGGCATGCACCACACTGTTGGCACCCTGTCCGGTGACACCGTTAAGGATTATGTCATGGGCAAGCGCGTTGAACGCCGCTTCTATAAGAGAGAAGACGGTGTTATCGACGTCCAGAAAGACAACCGTACTCACTTCCTGAACTTCATCGGCCGTAACTTCTGCCTGCGCACCATCACCAACTGGTGCGGCGACGACGGTTTCGTCCGCAAGGTGGGCTGGAGAATGGTCAACGACTACAAGCCCGAAGAGCAGTTTAACCACTTCCCTGAGGATCATTTCCGTCCCAGCTGGCTGCTGAAGGTTCCTTATCTGAAGGAAGCAGGCAAATTCATCAACACCCACGGTGCCGGCCCCGACTGCGCTATCTGCAAGGCCTACGTCACCGAAAAGTTTATCGACGAAGATACCGGCGACCATATGGTCATGCTCACCGCATGGTGTGAGGATCTGGACGGCAACATCTTCCAGGAATGTGAATTCTCTGTTGCTCTGCCCACCCGTGACGGCCAGCCCGCCATCAAGTTTGAAAAGTAATATAAAAAATCCCGCCGATTGGCGGGATTTTTTATAGGGATTAGTGATTAGGGTGTAGGGGCTAGGGATAGGTGTTGTCAATTCGGTGATTTGCCAACAAATCGAATTATCGGCGCAGACGATACATCTCCCTAAACCCTAATCGCTAAACCCTAAACCCTATAAAAAATCGGCTCCAAAAGGGAGTTGGTCATAGGGATATGACCAACTCCCAGCGATATAGATTTGCTTTGCAAATCTGTGATATACGCCGATAGCGTGTGATATAGGCTTCGCCTGTGATATATTTTCTGCGAAAATATTGATGAAAAGGACGATATCCGAGGATATCGTCCTTTTAAATTCAAATCATCACGAAGTGATACATCAACATGCCGCAGGCATATATCACATCGCGTCAGCAATATTTCACATTTCCAACGGAAATATTCCACTTTCCCGTCAGGGAAAATATCATTGGAGGTTGCGGAAAGGGATTTTCGCAACCTCCTAATGCCGGGAATTTTGTTTATCCATATATAGTTATTGCGCTCTCGGTGGTAGGAGGCTGTTCCGGTTCGCCGGAGGTTTCCGGAGGTGTTGTCTGCTCGGGCTGAGGACTGGGTTCCGGATCCGGCTGGGGTGGTATTATCGGCTGCGGTACAGGCTCCGGAGTTGGCTCAGGCTCAGGCTCGGGTTCGGGTTCGGGCTGAGCACCTACCACTATTATTTTATTGCGAACCTGATAATTGCTGAATGCCTCATAGGTGGTTTTGATAAGCTCCCCGTCGGCCGAATACAGGTTGCGGTAGGTTTTGACCTCGTAACCGGTGTAAGGCGACTGCTTGACAGAGGAATAATCGGCGGGTTTTGTGGGGTCTTCTTCGATTTCCTCTTCATAAGGTGTGATAGACAGCACCTTATGGGTCATTTCAACGTACTCACCGCTTTCGTTGGTGCCGTAAAGCACGCAGTGGACGTAGCTCCCCTCAACCCAGGTGTTTATCCTCAGAGGGTATTCGGTGCTGTTTTCAAATTTGAAGTCGTAAAATCCCCAATAAATGGTGGCGTCACAACCCATGGGGACGTAGGTTACCAAAAACTGATGAGGTTCCCGCTCAACTATCTCAAGATTGGCTCTCAGTGCTGCAAGATAGATGGCAGATGCCACCTGACATACGCCGCCGCCCAACTCGTTCTGGGTCTGGCCGCCAACGTAAACACCGGCTTCAAGATAGCCCTTGGCTTCGGTACGTTCACCTACAACTGCGTTGAAAGAGAACACATCATCGGGATAGAGAATGGTTCCGTTGATGGCTTCGCAGGCCAGAGTGACGTTGTTGGTACGGTTATAGTTGGAGCCGGTCAACTCGCTGTCGCACACGCCCAGCTTGTGGGCAAACAGCTTGCCGCCAAGCATCTCTGCCGTCATCTTGGGTTGGGTAATCTGCAGCCGGATAACATATTCGCTGTTTTCCGGAGCTATTGCCAGCATCTCTTTTTCAGACTGGAGGTCAAAGGTGCAGCCCACCACTTCGGGGACTATCTCACCGGACTCTTCATCGTAATAAGCGTCTGCCACGTCTTTGTTGATCTCAAGATAAACGGAGTCCAGGTCGATGGTGTCGGGACTGATGGTTCTTACATCAAACTCGATGGTGGAAAAGTCGCCGCTTAAAAACGCATTGCAAACAGTTTCGTAAAGTGCGTCTGCATCAAGCTCACGCTCGGCGCTGCCCACATGGACCACGATGGAATCTTCCGTAATTTCGTAGCTGGACTGGACCAGATCGGAACGTATATCCGCAGCCGCTTCGTCTATGATGGCTCGAATGGATTCACGGTCTATGGAGATTGCCGCATCCACATCTATGTAATGCTCGTTGGTCAGGGAGTTGTTATAAGCCCGGTATGCTTCGTACTTATCACCGCTGCGGCCGTATTCATAAGCCTTATCCACAGCTTCGCCCGCATCTATGGTAAACTTGACCGCCTCGGGAGCAAAACTCAGGCTCCTGTCGGGCAGACGGACAATAAGGGTATTGACTCCGTAGCTTTCTGCAATGCCCTTTTCCACCTTGTCCTGCGCCTGCTGCTTATCCAGACCGCCTACATCAACGCCCGCAACGTAGACATTGGGGAATATGTAGGGGTAGTTCGATACGTCCACGGCAGCGTTTCTGGCATGGAGCCAGATACCAACGGCTGCGATCACAGCCACGGCCAAAAAGCCTCCGCTGATATACAGCGGCAGATTTTTATTTTTTAAGGTTTTTCTTCGTCTGTTGTTCTTCTTAATGACGATCACCTGCCTTTTCTTTGCTAATATCCATTATAGTAAATGCAAATGTCAAATTCAAGAACAAAGCGGTTACATATGGATCCCGCCGGAATTTATACCATATGGTCGGCAGATAATATCCGCTCCCGATTTTTAAATACAGCCGCTTGCAATTTGTTAATCTTCATAATATAATTTCTGTGAGATATATTCATATAACCGGGAGGAGCTATGGACAGCAAGAAAATTCAGACTTTGCTTACGGTTTTGGAAACCGGCAGCATGTTAAAGGCAGCCACCGAGCTTGGATATACACCTTCGGGTCTTGCCCATATGATGGATTCGGTGGAATCGGAAATGGGACTGAAAATACTCGAAAGAGGGCGGTTTGGAGTTCGGCTCACAAAGGAGGGCGAATTGCTGCTCCCACATATGCAGAACTATGTTAAAGCAGAAATGCAAATGCTGGACGAGGCAAAGAAGCTGACCGTTACATCAAAAACGGTGCTTCGGATAGGCACTATCCCAACTGCGGCCAGACTGTGGCTGAACAATATTGTGCGGGAGTACAGGACGTTGAACGGCGACGTGGACGTTATCCTGACCGAAGACAGCAGAGATGAGCTGTATCAGGCTCTTGTCCGTGGTGAATACGACATGATAGTTGCCGGCCCTCATCCGAAGTACCGTCATGAATTCGTCCATCTGAGAGATGATGACTTTTTTGCGGTTCTTCCTCCCGACAGCGATTATCCCAGGCGTTTTTTCATGGTCAAGGATTTCGAAAGCTTCCCGTTCATTATGCCCACCCTTGGTAAGGACACAGATATACTGGATATACTGGAAAAGAACAGCGTGAATGTAAATGTGATAGCCGCCAGCGCAGACGAAGGGACTGTGCTGAAAATGGTTGAAAAAGGTCTGGGTGTAAGTATGCTGTCCCACTTTATTCTCAGCACGGAAGATCACAATGTCCGCAAACTGCCTCTGTATCCCGAAGCCACAAGAATGCTGGGAATAGCTGTTCGGTCTGTTGATGAAATGACAGAACCGGAAAAGGACTTTTTGTACTTTATCCGTTCCTCATTCCTGGATTGAACCTTTGCCCTGTGTTATTTGAACACAAAAAGAAAAAGCCTGCGAGTTGAGAAGTCTCGCAGGTTTTTTGGCGTGTCAAAACAGTCCTTTGGCCTGTTCTGACACGGGTTCTTCGCCCTTCTGCAGCGCACTCCGCAGTCAGCAAGCTGACTGCTCCGTACGTTTGAAGGGCGTAAAGAGAAATTTCCGACATACATGCTGCCGGAAATTTCATATTGGTCTTTTTTCGCTGCTTTGCAGCGAACTCTACGAGGTTTTACGAAAAATGTCCCGCCGCCTGTTTCCGGCTCTTTGCTCCGTTATTGGAACACAAAAAGAAAAAGCCTGCGAGTTGAGAAGTCTCGCAGGTTTTTTCTTTACACAACTAATATGTACTTGATTCTGCTTATTTGTAAGCAGCGCTCATGGAACGCAAGTAAGCATATTTAGCCTTGGTGTCAATACCATACAGTACTGAACCGACAAGAGCAAGGACAAGAGCGGCAATACATGCAGCGGTAGATGCCGGTCTTACCCAGGTGTTGCCCATCAGCAAAAAGTGGTTCATCGTGAATGCCAGAGAACCAAGGAGTCCCCAGCCGACAACAAGAATGTCACGGCCGATGCCCTTTTTCAGGAACATGAACAGGACTGCAATGATGGCAAAAACGTCGAGAGCCAGGATGGGGCCAACCTGCTTGACGGAAATCGTCTTTTCACCATAGACTTCCTTGTAATAGTCGTTGACTACTTCATGGTCTTCGGGGAAGCCGCAGTAGCCAAGCAGAGAGAAGGAGTCGGTGGTTTCAATGACGAATTCAGTGCCTTCGGGATTAATTACTTCGCCTTCAGTGAAGTCGAAGTAAGTAAACAGCGAGAAGGCAAATACTGCTACCATAAGGACAACAAGAACCAAGTCGATGATCTTGCAGATTCCGGCAAATTTACCTTCAGGAGCAACGATTACGTTCATAAAGGAACCCTCCAAGTAAATATTTGTCGTGTCATCCAATACAGCAAGTGTAACACATAGGCTGTGAATTTTCAAGACGTTAACTTGTCAATTTTTCATTTTTATTTCTCGTCCGGCAGGGCAATGCCGTATTTCTTCGCTTTTCTGGAAACCGTAGAAGGATCTATCTTCAAAACAGCAGCCGCACGTCTTACTCCGCCGGTCTCCTTGATGGCATTTTCAATGAGGCCTTTTTCAAAAACCGCCACCGCTTCGTTCAATCCCGGCTGAGGAAGCTTTCTGTCTGCCGTAATTCCAAGGGTCTCTGCCAGACGCTCGGAGTCTATACGGTCACCGTCAGATACGATGACCAGATACTCCAGCACATTCTGAAGTTCACGGACGTTGCCCGGCCAGTCGTAGGATTCCAGCATGACCATGTCCTCCGATGTCAGCACCATATCCCGGTCATGCTTGATGATATATTCATTGAAATAATACCTTACCAGCGGCGCAATATCTCCCCGACGCTCACGCAAAGGCGGAACATGAATGGGAATAACGCTGAGCCGGTAATACAGATCCTCACGGAAGGTGCCTTCCTGGATCTTCTTTTTCAGGTCAGCGTTGGTGGCTGCGATTATGCGCACGTCCAGAGGTATGGGATTGGTGCCTCCAAGGCGGGTAAGCTCCTTGTTCTGCAGCACTCTGAGCAGTTTTGTCTGCAGTTCTATGGGCAGGTCGCCGATTTCGTCCAGCAGCAACGTGCCGTGGTTGGCAAGTTCAAAAAGTCCCACCTTGCCGGTGGTGCTTGCTCCCGTAAACGCACCTTTTTCATAGCCGAACAGCTCGCTTTCCAGCAAAGTTGAGGGTATTGCAGTGCAGTTTACCTTAACATAGGGCTTGCCTGTGCGCTCGCTCATGTTGTATATTCGGTCGGCAATGGTTTCCTTGCCAACACCGGATTCACCGGTGATGAGCACCGTAACATTTGTGGGTGCAGCATGCTCAATGGTGCGTCGTATCTCACTTATGGCAGCATCGGTGCCGATGATGCTGGAATCCATGTCCTCCCCAAAGTTTTCAACTATGCGGATAGGATCGTCAGACAGGCTCTGGCGGAATTCACTCCAGCGCCGTCTAAGCTTCTCGGCATCAAAAACGCTGACCACCACGTTCTTTACCCTGCCTTTTTCGTCAAACAGGGGAACGCCGGTGACGTAACCGTGGATATTGTGCCCGTCAACGTTTCGGATAAGACCCGCTCCGTTGACATTTCTGCGCCACTTGATAACATCAGTGGAAACGGCGTGTTTGAAGTACACTCCCTCCTGGGAGATGTCGTCCACGCTTCGCCCGATTATATCCTCGGGATTTATTCCCGTGTGCTGGCTGTAAGCAGGATTGACATATCTGGTAATGCCCTTGCTGTCGGTTACATATATGCCATCGATAAGATTCTCAACAACTTCCCGAAAGTCGATGTTCTCTTCGTTTATACTGCTCAGGAGTTTTTTCAGTCTGGCTTCTGTTTTTTCGTCGTATTTTGTTTTTAACCGTCCTGCCAGAGCTTCTATCTGGGCAAATAATGCTGTTTTGTCGGTCATTACGCGCTCCTTTTTGTTTTGTGTACCATGTAGGGCGGGGGCTTTATCCCGCCGATTTCAGATTTTCTGTGTCGACACATGGCGGGAGCAAGCCCCCGCCCTACGTTCTCGGTATGACAGCAGAATTACTTTTTCTTGACCGCCGAATATGTCTTCCAGTGGCCGGAAAAATAGTAGATCACTGAAGGTATCGATGTGCCGAAGGCTGCAAGAGCGGAGCCGAGATAGAAACCGATAACACCCATGTCGAACACGATTCCCAGCAGCAGGCCAAGTCCGACTCTGAGGATAATGCCGTCGAACACGGAAATAACAAGGTTGAGGGAAGCAAAGCCGATTCCGATAATAACGGTATAGAAGGGGCACATGAAAAGATCTGCCACAAAGCCTACCAGCATGACTTTCATAAACTGAGGTGCCCAGGCAAGAACTTCCGGATCTGTGGTAAACAGGCCGAAGAAGAAATAGGGGAAACACATAAACAGGATACCGAACACGGTAAAGGTGCAAAAGCAAATTACAAAGATATTCTTAACTATTTTGCTTATGCGATCAGTCTTGCCTGCGCCGGTATTCTGACCAACCATTGCGCCGCCGGCATTGAACAGACCCATGGTAACGATGGATGGCAGATGCTGGAGCTTCTGACCAACGGCGATGGCTGCGGAGGCCACCAGACCATAGCTGTTGATAAAGGAATTGACAAACAAACCGGACAGAGAGATGGCGCTGGATTTCAGTGCCAGGGGAATTCCCTGCTTCATCAGCAGTTTGAACGCAGCTGCGTTGATTTTCAGGCCGGAAATGCTGAAATCGAAATCGTATTCCTCACGGTTTCTGTAAAGTATCATGGCTGCAATAACGGCACTGACTGCCTGAGAGATCACGGTAGCAATCGCCGCACCGGCAGCTTCCATTCTCAGCACTGCCACAAACAGCAGGTCAAGTACCAGATTGGTAACAGCTGTGGCAGCAACGATAACAAAGGGGCGCTTGGAGTCTCCCGAACCGCGGAGCACGGCACAAACAGCGTTATAACCGCAAATGAAAACAAGTCCGCAGGCGCAGATGATAAGATATGACCGTGCCTGCTCAAAGGCCTCGTCAGGAGTATTCATCAGTCCGAGAATGCCTTTGTGGAACACAATGCACACAACGGTCATTATGATGGCAAACACGCCGGTGACGGTGAACATGGTACCCAGAGTAGACCGCAGACCGTCACGGTCTTTCATGCCCACATACTGGGAGATAAGTACCTGACCGCCGGAAGCAAAGCCAAGAATAAAGTTTGTTATAAACGTGGATACCTGGCTGCCGATGGATACACCGGAAAGTCCTGTGGCTCCCACAAACTGACCCACCACAACGGTATCCACCATGGCATAAAGGTTCTGCAGCAGGGCAGACAGCATGAACGGCACCGCAAAACTCAGCAGCTGGGTCGTGATGTTGCCCTGAGTATAGTCGACAATTACCCCCTGTTTTTTCAAACGCTCACTTCCTTGTATTTGGGTTTATACATGGTTAGGCTTCTAAACCATACACATAATAAGATACCAAAAAAGTTGCGAAATTGCAACACTTATGAAACAACAAAAACTACGGGTTGGTAATTGTTATTGATTTCAATGTGGTGTATAATTGTATTGGCATTTGAGCCTTTCTGTAACCAACGAACATGAAATAATCTTCCGAAAGGAAAAACCTTATGTATCACACCCATGAAATGGTATATATCCAGGACGTTAAGCATTACGAAAACGGCGGCACATGGACCGGAAGCCGCGGCAGGCTGCGGTTCCGCTGCTCGCCTGCGAAAAACGAGGAAGGCAAAACTTCCGGTGTTCTGGTTGAAATATGGTTTTCAAACCTGTGCTACGAGCTTAGCGAGATAGCCGAGACCCGTATTTTTGACCTGACTGACGAAGGTATTGAGCAGGCAGAGCACTGGCTTGAAGAAAAGGCAGATACAATTAACAATTAACAATTAACAATTAACAATTAACAGTTAACAGTTAACAATTAACAGTTAACTGACCCCTGACCCCTGATCCCTGCCCCCTGCAACCTATAAACAACGAAAGGAAAAGAAAAGAATGGAAGAAAAGAAAATCGTATTTGAATTTGACGATGGTGTGGATAAGCTCTATCGTCGCCGTGACGGCGGTGAGGACACCCCAAAAGGTGTTGCCGCTGCCAAAGACTACCCGGATTTTGCCAACATTCCCGACCCCGGTGCCGCTGCCCTGCTGGTAAGCCTCGACATTTTCCGCGGTGTTCCCGAGAACGGCGGTTATGTATTCGGCGGTGACCGTCTTGTAGCCGAAAGCGCATTCCGCCGTATGCTGGAAAAAGCCTGCGGCACTCCCTTTGCCGAGGTTTTCAAAATTGAACGCTCCGAGGGCGGCATAAGCTCCAAAGCCGCTAAGGAACTGGTTATGGCAGAACTGGGCGGAGTTGATTTTGAGTTCCCCGTTTCCGACGAACTCATGACCCGCAATACCGCTGCCGAGCTGATGCTGGCTGCTCTGAAAGCTTCCAAAGGTCTTGGCAGACTGCCCTACGTTTATTTTGTCGAAAAAACCGCCTCCCTCACCGAACTGGAGCTTCCCAAAAACTCCGTTGCCGTCGCCCCCGACGGTCAGCTGGTAACTCTGACTCAAAACGGCGTGTTCATGCCTCTGGTAGGCGGCTACCGCTACGAAGGCGACGTTGTTCTTACCGTTACCGACCGCTATGACCTGTTCCGCTACATCACCGACCGCAACGCCGGTCCCGGCGGCATGGTCATGGGCGAGCCCGACATCGCTCCCGTCTGGTGGAACGATTTCAACGAGCCGTATCGTGCTGCCCTTTACGTTGAAAACGGCGAAAAGGTTGCCCAACGCTCCATAGATTCCGCTTACCACGCCGACGAAAACGGTATTTATATCTCCTCCGACGACGCTCCCACCAACGCCTACGGTGCCAACAACTTCAACGGCATCATCGTCAACGGCGGCAAATACGAAATCGATAATCTGAAAATCAGATTTGAAGGCAACGGCTGTGACGACTTCCAGGGTATGGGCGCAGGCGTTCTGCTCACCGGCGAGGATACGGAATGCACCATCACCAACGCCGATATCTCCAACCACGGCACCGTCCGTTCCTCTCTGGTCATCGGCGGCAAGGCCAAGGTTCTGGTCAAGGATTCCAGCCTTGAGACCCGTGACGGTTACTTTGAAAAGAACAGAAACGACAACAAGATGCGTACTGCTCCCAATCAGGGCGGCTTTGAAGGCAACTGCCGCGCCACCAACCTGCTGGACATGGGCATAACCACCTATTTCAACAGCCGTGTCACCGCAGAAAAATGGGGCGTCCTGTCTACCGACAACAACAAGGGCGTACATATCGGCGTTATCAACTCCTACATCGGCATCACCGGCGGCCTTAACGAAAAGGTCGACACCTCTTCCGAAGCTTCCGCCAGAGCCTCCCTTGAAAAGATTCCTTTCCGGGATATATATGGCCCCCTGACCCGTGAGATCGGCCCCGAACCCACCGATTCCCAGCGTCATCCCGGCGGTTACGGCAACTACTCCATCGGCAACACTCTGGTAAGCTATTTCGGCTCCACCGTTACCGCAGCCGACTACGGCGCAGTTTGCAAAATGGAGACCGCTTCCGTCAGCTACGGCGCTTCCAAAGCCGAAAATCTTACCGGTGAATACGGTGCCGAGGGTCTGCCTGTGGAAGAAAAGAATACCGTTGTCTACGTCGACAAAACCGGGGTTATGATCCAGAACGGCACCCTCAACCACATCACCGTCAAGGAAGGCACCGTGTTCCACTGCGGCTGCCACTGCTTCGCAGTCAAATCCAACGGCTGCTGCAAAATAGACGTTGACGATTCCACCCTTATTGCAGAGGACGGCACCATTCTTCAGATGATGGACGAGGACGACCTGATGGGCAAACCCCTTATCGACCCGCCCTCCCCCTCCGAGGAAGACAGAGCTTACGCAAAGCAGCTTATCCTGTCGGGCAAGCGAAACGTATCCGACTTTGAAGAAGGTCGCGACTGCCAGGCCAACTACTCCAACATGACCGTCTGCGGCGACACCTACAACAGCTGCGGCTACAGCGGTCTTATCACCGAAGAGGAGCTTGAAGAGCTGGCAAAGCCCAAGGAAGGTCCCGGCGGCCCCATGGGTATGATGATGGGCGGCCCCGGCGGCAAGGAATACCACAGCAGCAACGCCAGAAACCTGCGGCTGAGACTGGACAACGTAAAGTATTCCGGCGTTATCTCCACCGGCGAAGGCTTCCACTATGACCGTGACACCGGCAAACGCTTCGACGGCATCGTACCCACCAGCAAATGGTACTGCATCAGCGTACTGCGCAGCGAACCCAAGCCCGTTTATCAGGCAGGTATGATACTGGAAATGAAAAACGGTTCCGAATGGAACGTACCAAAGACCTGTTACCTCAGCGCACTGACCGTGGACGAAACCTCTGTCATCAACGGCAAGGTATACGTCAACGACGAAGCCGTTGTGCTTCAGCCGGGAGTGACCTATAAGGGCTTTATCACCGTCCAGCCGGGCAAGTAAATAATATAAAGGGATGCAAATTTGCATCCCTTTTTGTTTTATTAATTATTACACATCAATTATCATCTGTTTCCCCTGTCCTTTTCATACACTTTACCAATTGTTTCCGCGTAAATTTTTTGCTAAAATCAGTCACCGTGGTCAATCTGACCGCAATTGATCGAATGTAAAGGACGTCAAGCCATGAATGAACTGAAACCCATGCTCTTCCGCTCGCTGAAGGGCTACACCAAAAAGCAGTTTATCAACGACCTTATCTCCGGCATCATCGTTGCCATTATCGCCCTGCCCCTGTCCATCGCCCTGGCTCTTGCTTCGGGGGTTGGTCCCGAAGAGGGTCTTTACACCGCCATCGTTGCCGGTTTCCTTATCTCCTTTTTTGGCGGCAGCACCGTCCAGATAGCAGGCCCCACAGCTGCCTTTGCCACCATCGTTGCGGGCATAGTTGCCACCAACGGCATGGAAGGTCTTGTGCTTGCCACCATCATGGCAGGTGTTATTCTTATTCTGATGGGCATTTTCAAGCTGGGCAGCCTTATCAAATATATCCCCTACACCATCACCACCGGATTTACCGCAGGTATCGCTGTGACTATCCTCATCGGTCAGCTGAAGGATTTCTTCGGTCTGACCTATCCCGCAGGCGTCAGTCCTATTGAGACTGTGGAAAAGGTGGAGGTTTTTGTTGAAAACTTCTCTACCGTCAACCCCTGGGCTGTTGCTGTGGGTGTGCTTGCCCTGGCCATTCTTATCCTTTGGCCCATGCTTCCCAAGGTAGGCAAGATCCCCGGTTCCCTTATAGCCGTTCTTGTGGGTATCGGCGTGGTAAAAATTTTCGACCTGCCTGTCAACACCATCGGCGACCTGTACACCGTCAGCGGAAGTCTGCCCTCTTTCCATATGCCCGCCATTTCCTATGACCTTGCCCGGGCAGTTCTGCCTGACGCTTTCACCATAGCCGTGCTGGCGGCCATTGAGTCTCTGCTGTCCTGCGTTGTGGCCGACGGTATGACCAACTCCAAGCACAGCTCCAACGCCGAGCTGGTAGCTCAGGGTATAGGCAACCTTGGTTCCGCACTGTTTGGCGGTATTCCCGCCACCGGCGCCATCGCCCGTACCGCTGCCAACATCAAAAACGGCGGCCGCACTCCCATCGCCGGTATGGTTCACGCTGTGGTGCTGCTGCTCATTCTCCTGCTGCTGATGCCTTACGCATCACTTATTCCCATGCCTGTTATTGCAGCTATCCTGTTTGTTGTGGCATACAACATGTGCCAGTGGAGACCTTTCGTCAACCTGATCAAAACCGCTCCCAGAAGTGACATTTTTGTTCTTGTATTGACCTTTGTGCTGACCGTTGTGTTCGACCTTGTAGTCGCCATCGGTGTGGGCATCGTGCTTGCCTGCGTCCTGTTTATGAAGCGCATGGGGGACGAAACAGAGGTTCGCGGCTGGCAGTATGTTGAGCCGGAGACAGACGATACCGCCGACCTGCGCCCTGTTCCCCTCGGTGTCCGAATTTATGAAATCAGCGGCCCCCTGTTCTTCGGCGCCACCGACCGTATCGGTCAGATAAGCGTCAAGAGCTTCACACGCTGCCTTGTTCTGCGTATGCGCAGTGTTCCCGCCATTGATGCCACCGCCATGAATGCATTGATCTCCCTTTACGAAAGATGCCAAAAACAGGGCATTACCCTTGTGTTCTCCCACGTTAACGAACAGCCTATGGCTGCCATGGAAAAGGCCGGTTTTGTGGACATGGTAGGACGTGAAAACTTCCTGCCTCATATAGACGAGGCTTTGGAATACGCAAGTAAAATAGCGGAATAAAAAAACGGCTGCATAAGCAGCCGTTTTTTAGGGATCAGGGGTCAGGGGTCAGGGAGCAAATCGGTATGTTCCAGTTCTTCAGTGTTTGTTTTTAAATCAACAATTTTGAGCAAATTTTTTGAAGAAAAACTTACACTTACACTGCCTCTGCCCCCTGACCCCTGACCCCTGATCCCTGATCCCTGATCCCTGCTCCCTGAATAAAAAATCAGCTCCGAAAGGAGCTGATTTTTTATTCGTCATTCTTCCTGTACGCGTCGCGATATGCACTGGGGGTGATCCCCTCATAACGCTTGAATACACGCGCCAGAGTCCAGCCGCTGTAATAACCCACCTTTTCGCCAATCTCGGCAACAGAAAGGTTGGATTCGGTAAGAAGTCGTTTGGCTTCGTTGATACGGGTGGTGTGCAGATAATCCAGCAGGTTCATTCCGGTGCTTTCCTTAAACATGCGGGACAGATAGCTTCGGCTTTTGCCCATTTCATCGCAGATTATCTCAACACTCAGGGCAGGGTTCTGGTAATTCGTTGCCACAAATCGAATGACCTTGCCTGCGGTTCCTTTTATCTCGCTGTCGCTGTGGTTGAAAAAGCTGTCCAACTTGGAGAAAACATTTTCCACCTGTGCGATTATCTGATTAAGGTCCTGAGTTTCCCTGATTATTTCCAAATCGTCTGCCACGCTGCTCCCTCCGGCGCAAACGGCGGAGGTGGTGACCATCAGCAGGTCGGCCGTGGCCTCTATGCGGGACTCGATAAAAGGCTTGAGTGTGCGTCTGCCGCTGATGTTGTCTTCCAGCAGGGAGCTTATTTTATCCTTTGTGAGCTGAAGCGCAACATCAAACTCGTGGGCAACAACGGCATTTATGTACTGCTTTTCCACACTCATGGTCATAAACTGGTGAGAATCCGGATCTGCAGGAGAATAATTTGGAAAGTCTTCAATGGTAAGTATCCTTGTCTCTTCAGGCAAGGACATGGAATATTCACGCATATCCATAAGTGTCTGGAAAGATTTGCGCAGCGACTCCGCATCATCAACGGGGTTTGATATGCAGACAATAGGGTTGGCACGGCAGCGTTCTTCAATGCTGATGCACGCCTGACGGCAGGCATCGAATACTATATCGAACGCCTCTGCTTCCCTGTATTTTTTACCGGCAGATATGAGGATAATATTTTCGCCTCTCGAATTGAAGTGGCTGAGCTTGAATCGGTGGGACAGCAGACCGTCCAGTATCGTTCTGGCAGTCACGCTTTCTCCCGCACCTGCTCCAGGAAGCCGGGTCAGCACCAGCAGGAATACCCCATCATCCATATTCAGCCCATATTTTTCCGCAAATGCTGCAGGTGACAGGCGGTTTACCACGTCTCCCCACAGAAGTTTTTCTATGGCAAGTTCCTGAACCTGCTGCTCCTTGGCGCTGAGCTTACGCTGAAGCCGCAGATATTCGGAATACAAATACTTGGCAGTAAGGGTAAGTCGGGTTTCGTTATCGGCACCCTCGGGAATGAGATTTTCAGGCATGATACCGTTCAGTTCTTCGATTGAAAAATCAGGATCGATCCATTCTGTCATCTTCAGCCCTCCCATCTTCGTCAGAATTTGATAATTTAAATCCAATTATAATCGGCAATCAACCGTTTGTAAATAAACTCACGGCAAATTCTGTATATATATCAAAAATGGTAGGTACAATTTGTATGATATAGGTAAACAAACCTGTTCATTTGTGAACCTTTCGTGTTAAAGCCGACGGAGATTTGAGCTTATCTCCTTCAAAGCTGCGGCAGCCTCCATTTCATAACCTCCTGTTTTTGCCAGATCTCCCAAAGACAGCATGCCCACAAAGCTGTTGTCCTCGTCGGTAACCGCCACACGGCGAACCTGCCGTTCGGCCATCACATGAGATGCCTCTTTCAGGTCGCATTGGGAGCCTACGGTCACAAGCCTGCGGGACATGACGTGGGATACGGGCGTTTCGGCGGGATCGCTTCCGGCGGCAACGCAGCGCAGCGCAATATCTCTGTCGGTGATGATGCCTTTCAGCTTTCCGGACGCAGAAACTACCGGTAATGCGCCGATATTGTAGCGGCTGAGCAATCTGGCAGCAAAAAGCACGCTTTCTTCGGGCGAAACGGTAACGGCAGCGGTGTTGATTATTTCCTGACAAGTCATGGCTAAACCTCCAACGGGTGTGGTATGTGGTTATTATGCCCGGGAGGAGGTCAATTAATAATTAATAGTTAATAACCGTACAATGTTGGTCAGAATCCGCAGGCGAGGGTGCCAATGCTTGCATTGGCACAGTCTTCAGCCTGCCCGTAACTGTTAACTGTTAATTGTTAACTGTTAATTTATAATCCTATGGGTTTAAAATACTTGCCAATGTGTGGTATAATACATTATTGGTTATTAGGGATTAGGGATCAGTACAAGAGGAATTATAAATGCCTTGTGCTGAACCCTAAATCCTAAACCCCAAATTATTACTGAACAAAGAAGGCATTTATATGACTAAGATCGACATTTTCTCCGGTTTTCTCGGAGCAGGTAAAACCACTCTTATCAAAAAGCTTATTGCCGAGGCTTACAGCGGCGAAAAGCTGGTGCTTATCGAAAACGAGTTCGGCGAGATCGCCATCGACGGCGGCTTCCTGAAAGACGCCGGTATTGAGATCACCGAAATGAACTCCGGCTGCATCTGCTGCACTCTGGTGGGCGATTTCGGCAAGGCACTGCAGAAAGTCATGGAAGAGTATTCTCCCGACCGTATCCTTATCGAGCCTTCCGGCGTTGGCAAGCTGAGCGACGTTATTGCTGCCGTCGAGAAGATCGACGGAGTTGTTCTGAACGGTACCGCCGCCGTGGTTGACGCCAAACGCTGCAAGATGTATCTGAAAAACTTCGGCGAGTTCTTCGGAAACCAGATCGAAAATGCGGGTGCCATTATTCTCAGCCGTACAGGTGAGCTGAGCGAGGACAAGCTCCATCAGTGCGTACATCTTATCAAGGAACGCAACGCAGAGGCTCCTATCGTCACGACTCCCTGGGACGCTCTTGACGGCAAACAGATCCTGGCCGCCATCGAAGGTCAGTCCAGCCTGAAAAAGCAGCTGGCTGAGATGGAGCATCATCACCACGGTCATGACCACGAGCATCACCACCATGACGAAAACTGCACCTGCGGCTGCCACGACCACGAGCACCATCATGAACATACCCATGAGCACAGCCATGAGCACGACCACGAGCACCATCACGACCATGGCGAAAACTGCACCTGCGGCTGCCATGACCACGACCATCACCACCACGATGCCGACGAGGTTTTCGTAAGCTGGGGCTTTGAGACTGTGAAAAAATACTCAAAACAGCAGTTGGAAACTATCCTTGCCGACATCGAAAACGAGAAGCAATACGGTATCGTCCTGCGTGCCAAGGGTATAGTCGAGGGCGAAGACGGCAGCTGGATCCACTTTGACTACGTTCCCGGCGAAGCTGATGTTCGCAGCGGAAGCGCAGATATTGCCGGACGCATCTGCGTTATCGGTTCCAACCTGAACCAGAACGCACTTTCTGCACTGTTTGGAGAATAAGCCATGACTGAGATACCTGTATATCTGTTTGCCGGGTTTCTGGAAAGCGGCAAGACCACCTTTATTCAGGAAACCCTTGAGGACCCCGAATTCAACGACGGCGAAGACGTTCTGGTGGTGGTCTGCGAGGAAGGCATGGAAGAATATGAGCCGGAAAAGTACCCCGGCAAAAACGTCCATTTTCTCTATTTCGATTCCCCCGAATCCATGACCAAAGTGGCCATGCACAAGGCTCAGCGTGAGCACAACTGCAGCCGCATCATCATTGAATACAACGGCATGTGGATGCTGGACGACCTGCTGGAGGTCATGCCCAAAAGCTGGCTGGTGTATCAGCTGACCACCTTTGCCGACGCCAACACCTTTGAAAGCTACAACGCCAACATGCGTCAGCTGGCTTACGACAAGCTGGTTGGTGCGTCTCTTGTGGTGTTCAACCGCTGCAAAGACGGGTTTGACAAAATGCCCCTGCACAAAATTGTCCGTGCTGTCAGCCGAATGACTGCCATCATCTACGAGTACGAGGACGGTACCATCGAAAACGACGACATCGAAGACCCCCTGCCCTATGACCTTGAGGCAGATGTGGTCACCATCGAGGACAGGGATTTTGCGTGGTTCTATTCGGACATCATGGAAAACGGTGAAAAGTATTACGGCAAGACCCTGCAGTTCAAGGGTTTTGTTAAAAACAACGTGAAGCTGCCGGACAAAACTTTCCTGTTTGGCCGCAAGGTTATGACCTGCTGCGAGGACGATATCGGTACCTGCGCCTTTATGATGGTTTCCAAAAATGCCGGCAAAGTCAAAAACGGCCAGTGGCTCACCATCAAATGCAAGGTAA
The DNA here is from genome assembly GCA_015068245.1 of Oscillospiraceae bacterium. Classification (GTDB taxonomy): domain Bacteria; phylum Bacillota; class Clostridia; order Oscillospirales; family Oscillospiraceae; genus SIG469. The sequence continues at coordinate 28,939 of SVKU01000004.1, read as the reverse complement.
ATCCGGAAATTTTCGATGCCGTGGGCAATGACCTGAAGATACTTCAGGTTCTGAGCATGGAAAAGGCCGAAAAAGCCCAGCCCGAAGTGGCAAGCTTTATGTGAAAATATATAAAAACAAGAAAAAGGACAATATCTGCGGATATTGTCCTTTATTATTTATGATAACCTGTTGTCAACCAATTTACTGTGCCGATATCTGTTCTGCCAGCTCGGTGAGATACACCCAGCGTTCGGTTTTTTCGTCCAGCTGCTCCTGCAGCTGCTCCAGCTGTCCTGTAAGTTCCATGACTTTGACATAGTCGCTGGAAGCTGCCTCTATCTGCGCTTCCACATCGGCTATCTTCTCTTCCAGTGCGGCAATATCCACATCAATGGTGTCGTATTCACGCTGTTCCATATAGGAGAATTTCAGTTTTTTCTGCTTCTGCTGCTGGGGTTGTGCCTTGGGAGCAGCGGAAACAGCCTTCTGAACATTCTCTTTGGGCTTCTTTTCCAGATACTCGGTGTAGTTGCCGACATACTGAGTAACGGCTCCGTCTGCAACTTCAAAAATTGTATCGGCAGTCTTATCGAGAAAATATCTGTCGTGGGATACGGCAATTACCGCACCGGGGAAGGTAGTCAGGTAATCTTCGAGAATAGTGAGCGTTTCTATATCAAGGTCGTTGGTGGGTTCGTCCAGCAGGAGAATGTTGGGGGCTTCCATCAGTATCCCCAGCAGATACAGCCGCCTGCGCTCACCGCCGCTGAGAGATCCAACCTTGCTGCGCTGCATATCGGTGGTGAACAGGAACTGTTCCAGCATTCGTGATGCGGTGACGACTCCTTCGTCGGTCTTTATCTGGTTTGCTATCTGGCAAATGTAGTCGTAAACCGTCAGGCTGCCGTCCATTTCCCGGCCTTCCTGGGAAAAATATCCCAGTTTTACCGTGGCGCCGGTGGATACGCTGCCCTCAGTGGGCTGCAGCTTGCCGGATATCAGGTTCAGCAGGGTGGATTTTCCTGCGCCGTTTTTGCCCACGATACCTATACGGTCGTCACGTTTGATATTGTAAGAAAAATCTCTGAGGACTGTTTTGCCGTCGTAGGATACGGACACATGCTCCAGCTCCACCAGTTTCCTGCCAAGGCGACTGGAAGCCGTGACCATCTGGACAGAGCTGTCTGCCTCGGGAGCATCCTGCTCCAACAGAGCATTGTAACGCTCGATGCGTTCCCGGCTTTTGGTGCTTCTGGCACGGCAGCCCCGGGATATCCATGCAGTTTCGACCCGCAAAATCGCCTGACGTTTCCGTTCGGAAGCCAGTGCCATATCATACCGCTGGGCTTTCAACTCAAGATAGGTGGAGTAATTTGACTCGTAAAAATACAGCTTGCTTCGATACAGTTCCACGATGCCTGTTACAATGCGCTGGAGGAAATAGCGGTCATGGGTAACCATGACGATGCCGCCGGTGAACTTTTTCAGCCTGTCCTCCAGCCATGCTGTCATTTCTGCGTCAAGATGGTTGGTGGGCTCGTCCAGTATCAGCACATCAGCAGGGTGGATAAGTGCTGACGCCAGAGCTACACGCTTGCGCTGACCGCCGGAAAGGGTGCCTGTTTTTGCGTCAAAATCGGTTATACCCAGCTTTGTGAGCATGGACTTGACCTCGTACTCGTTCAGCTGGCGAAAATCCTCGGGCATATCGGCAAACACCTGCTCCAGCACGGTGGCGTTGTCGTCCATCACGGGAGTCTGGGGAAGGTAGGAAACCTGAGCGTTGCGCCGCATGGTAACGGTGCCTTCGTCGGGGTATTCCAACCCTGCCAGGATTTTTAAAAAGGTGCTTTTGCCGGTACCGTTCAAGCCGATGACACCTATTTTCTGCCGTTCGTCAACATGGAGCGTGGCATCTTTGAGCAGCTGTTTCAGCCCGTAATTCTTGCTAATGTTTTCAGCGGATAAAAGCATAGTTACATCCTTTGAATTCGTAATCAATGTATTGATGCACGGCTAATTTGCTTATTCTATAGCAATAGTTTCACCGTACACAAAGGCCCCCTTGTGTAAAGGGGGCTGTCAGCAAAGCTGACTGGGGGATTGTCTTATTTGACAACCCCTCCGTCTCACTTCGTTCGACACCTCCCCTTACACAGGGGAGGCTTTTCTTTGGCTTTATGACACTCAACAGGTGTTATTGACCTATTTCGATTTGACGACCACTTTTTTGGTCTTCCATTTGCCCGATGCGAAGTAGATTCCGCCGATGATAAAAGGTACAAATCCTGCAATAACATTGCCGTACCAGAAGCCCATAATGCCCATTTCAAAGGTGATGCCCAGCAGCATGGCGATGCCCACTCGGGCAACAACGCCATCGAGAATACCGACCGCAAAGGCAAGGCTTGCGAAACCTATACCGTTGATAAGGCCCATAAAGGGCATACGCAGAGCCGCACCGATGAAGTTCAGCACTGCAATGGGAACGTAAGCATCTGCCCACGCAAGAACTTCGGGGTCGGTATTGAAGATGCTGAACACCTGCTGCGGGAACAGGATCATAATGACCGACAGCAATGCACCGAAGATAAGTCCTATCCAAAGCACGTCGAAAACGATACGTTTGACACGGTCGTGCTTGCCTGCGCCAAAGTTCTGGCCGATCATGGAACCGGCAGCCTGGTTCAGCGCACCGGAAACAAGTCCTGACAGAGTTCCCAGCTTGCTGCCTATGGCGGTTACGGCGGAAACAACCACGCCGTAGGAATTGGTATAAGATGCAACGAACAGCATGGAAATGGTTATGGCACCGAACTGCAGTCCCATAGGCACACCGAGTTTCAAAATGCCCTTGAGGATCTGGGGATCGATGGCAAAGCTCCTGAGCTTGAAGTCAAACCCAAAGGCTTCACGATTGATATAGAGGTATATCAGCGAACCAACAAAGGATACGCCCTGACCGATAACTGTTGCCAGCGCCGCACCCATGGCGTCCCAGTGGAACACAGCCACAAACAGCAGATCCAGCAGCAGGTTCACGACAGAAGCCACGGCGATGAACACAAAAGGACGTTTGGAGTCGCCCATACCACGCAGTATTGCACTTACAAGGTTATATCCGAAAACGAATACCATGCCGGCAAAGCAGACAAGGCTGTATGCCTTTGCCTGATCCCATGCTTCCGGAGGAATGTTAATAAGATCGAGTATTTTGTCGATAAAAATGAACCCGATGGCAGAGGCCAGCACGCTCATCAGCAGAAGGAAAGAAAACAGCGTACCGATAACACGGCTGAGAGCCTTATGGTCACCCATGCCCACGAACTGGGATATCATTATCTGACCCGCAGTGGCAAAGCCCATGCAAAGCAGCATGCACACATGGAGGATCTCGCCGCCGTTGGATACTGCGGAAAGACCGGCACTGCCGACAAATTGGCCGATGATTATCATGTCCACCATGTTATATGCTGTCTGCAGCAGATTGGACAACATAAACGGCAGAGCAAAAAGCACAAGCTGCTTTGTTACGCTGCCCTGAGTCAGGTCATTTATCATTGTTTTGTTTTTGCTCATATGCACCACTCCAAGACATTTTATCAACTCTAAATATTAGTATATTAATTATACCATATTTATACAGGGTTTTCAATACAAAGACGATATAAATCGAATCAAAGTTTGCATAACCGGGGCAGTGCGTTCCATTGACCACATCATCTGACCGGTCAGGCCGAGGTTGCGGCAAAAACTTTTTTGTGCTTCACATTGGGTTTAAAAAGTAAAAGGGGCTGTCAAAAACCTCGTAGAGTTCGCTGACGAAGTCAGCGAAAAGAGTCCAATATGAAATTTCCGTCAGCATGTATGTCGGAAATTTCTCTGCTCAGTTTGCAAACGTGCGAGGAAGAATGCAAAGCATTCTTCGGAGTGCGCTGCAGCAAACTGCAAAATTCGTGTCAAAATAGTCCGTTGGACTATTTTGACACGCTGAAGGGGCTGCAAAAAACCTTTTGGTTTTTTGCAGCCCTTTATTACTTATTATGTTAGATCTGCATTGCTCTGGAGTAAGCCTGGCGGTTTACTCTCTGGAGGTTGCCGGCACGGTCGCAGTCGCCTACGAGGAAGAAATCGTTGGCGGAATCCGCAAATGCCAGAGCGTCGTCGGTCAGAGGCTTCATGCCGCCGCAGAGAACGACGGAGTCGGCTTCGATAACATGTTCGGCACCTTCGGCGTCAACATAGTAAACCTTGTTGCCGTCCACCTTCTTGGTGGTGACGTTTACGATACCCTTAAGGTTGTCGTAAGCTTCCCATGCGGGACGCATACCGCGTCTGCCGGTTTCGGGATCGTCGCCAACAAAGGCCATGGTGATGTAGTGCAGTCTGGAGCAGTCGTGACCAACGCTCTTCTGACGGGTCAGCAGGGTGACATTGTGGCCGTTTTCGCACAGGTACATGCCGGTTTCGATACCGGTTTCGGAAGCACCGACGATAACTACGTTCTTACCCAGCTTGTCTTCGTTGCCGAAAACATCGGTGCAGAACCAGTATTCGTCTTTCAGGTTGCCGTTTTCGTCGGCAAAGCCTTCCATGGAAGCGGGGATCTTGGGAGCGGCACCGGTGGCGGCGATAACGGAATCATAACCGCCGGCTTCGATCATTTCGGGAGTGGGAGCGCAGTTCATGATGACCTTTACGCCATACTTGGCCATCTGACGAACCAGCCATGCCTTGTATTCGCCAACAGGCCACTTGAAGGAGGCGTAGTCGCCGTGGATTATCTGGCCGCCCAGCTTGTCGGTCTTTTCGTACAGGGTTACGTCATGGCCGCGCTGTGCTGCGTAGATGGCGGAACGCATACCGGCAGGGCCGCCGCCGATAACGGCGACTTTCTTTGTTTTTTCAACGGGGTCGACCATGCGGCCCAGCTTATGCTCGATACCCATTTTGGGGTTGACGGAGCAGACGGAGATCCAGGGATCGGGATCGTCAAGAATGGTGCCGTGGCACTTGTTGCACCACAGGCAGGGAGTGATATCCTCACCACGGCCTTCATACAGCTTTTTACCGTATTCGGGATCGGCAAAGAATGCACGGGCCATGCCGATGATGTCGCACTTGCCTTCGGCGATGTAGCGATCCAGTTCTTCCGGATCCTGGAAACCGCCAACGGGCTGCAGAGCCAGCTTCTTTACGCCGGCAGCCTTGATGGCTTCGGCATAACGGATAACCTCGTGCTCACCCTTCTGGAAGGTGAAGCCGGTGGGATGGGATTTGCACATATCCTTTTCGCGCAGCTGCAGGATGTCGATACGGCCTTCGCACAGCTTGGCAAATTCAATAGCGGTGTCAAGGTCATATCCTTTCATGCCGCCGGTGTAGCCTTCGGGCTGTTCGCCTGCGATACCGAATTCGATGATCCAGTCGGGGAAAGCTTTCTTAACGGCATCGGCACATTCAAGAATGTAGCGGGTGCGGTTTTCGAGGCAGGAGCCGTCGTACTCGTCGTCACGCATGGAAGCGCCCATGGGGCCGCCGCCGGCAGCCAGGTTGCCTTCAACACGCATGGAGTAACCGTCATAGCCATAGGCACGGAAGCGGCGGCACTTTTCAACGAAAGCCTGAATGTTTTCCTGGATCATTTCCTTGGGAGCGGGTTCTGTGGGAGGACGATAGCCCATGGGGCCCATGTTGCCGCCCTTGGAACCGTTCAGGCTGTAGCCTTCGGGGAAGTCGGGGAAGCTGATGCCGACAAGGATCTTGGAACCGTAGAAATGGATATCGTCGGCCAGCTGGGAGAAATAGTTGCCAACAGCGGGGTCGGAGAAATCGAAGTTCTGCATATGTACCATGTCGCTGTAGTAGCTGCCGTTTCTCTGATTGGGGTTGGACCACTCGGCAAGAGTGATGATAGCGCAGCCGTTCTTGGCCAGATTGGTATAGAAAGCCATCAGGCCCTCAGCGGGATAGGTTTCGGGACCCTGCAGGAAGTGAGGAGATGCGTTGGGGAACAGGGTGCGGTTCTTGATGACCACGTTGCCCAGCTTCAGGGGGGAAAGCAAATGTTTATATCTTCTGCTCATTTTCATACTCCTTTCGTATGCTTAACAATTGGATTATATCATAAGTGAACGTGTAATACAATTAAAAAGCTCCAAAATTTTCAAGTCCCTCAGCAGCCGGTTCTGTTTCTTAAATCTGACGATAAAAATATTTCGTCTTGAACACATTACAGTTTTGTGGTAAAATACCGTCAGACAGAAAATATTGAAAGGAGACCCAAAATGGCTGAAAGAAGATACAATAATCTTACCGAGCCTCTGCAGCTGCGCAACAAAACCATGAAGTCACGTTTTGTTTATCCCGTAGCTCAGCCCCACTTCCTCCAGGCAAACGAACTTTATCCCTCCGATCCCATCATCGCTTACTACATGAACCGTGCAAAAAACGGTGTTGGTCTTATCCTGCTCCACGACCTGACCAACCTTGACCAGCGCATCATGGGCGAATACGACACCGGTCACTTTGCCATGTATGACCTGGACGACAAGGGCTGCCAGAACGGCTTTACCCAGTTTGCCGAGTATATGCACTATTTCGGCACGCTGGTATGTCCCGAACTGAACCTCTGCAACCGTATGCCTCTGCAGGTAAACGACCCTGACGCTCCTGTTCCTCCCGGTGCCGGTTTCGGCTTTTTCGGCGGACCTCCCATGGGCAACGAAGCCGATGACGATGATCCTCCCGTTGAAGACATGATGACCATGCTCATGAAGCGCGACAAAAAGGAAGATGATCCCCTTGACGGTATTCTCGGACCCGGCAACCCCGGTATGCCCAAGAAAACCGAAGTTCCCGAAGGCCGCTTCATCAGCGGCGGTCCCGGACGCCCCGCTTCCGGTCCCCAGCTGAAGGGCAAGTACATGGAATATTACATCAAAGCCACCGTTGAGCATGCAAAAACCTATAAGAACCTCAACATGGACGGCGGCTACATAGACTTTGCCGAGCACAACTTCCTTATCGGCAAGTTCCTGAACTCCAAGATGAACTGGCGTACCGACGAATACGGCGGCAGCCTGGAAAACCGTATGCGCTTCCCTCTCGAAGTTGTCAAAGCTGTCCGCGAAGCCGTGGGCGAAGACTTCATTCTGGCTGTCAACTGCCCCAGCACCGGCAATGGCCTGACCGACGAGGAATGTGCCATCTTCCTGAAAGAGCTGGAACCCTACATCGACCTTATCCAGCTGCGTAAGGGTCACTCCGACCACGAGCCTTACCCCGTCTGCACCTCCGCTGAGGCTGCTGCCTACATGAAGGCTCAGGGCGTCAAGACCCCCATCGTTGTAAGCACCTACTACAAAGACCTCGATAACCTCGACCGCATCATCGGCGAAGGCAAGGTAGACGGCGTTGCTCCCGGCCATCTGATGATCTGCAACGAGAACATGGGCGAGATCCTTCGTGACGGCAACGGCGAAGACGTACGTCCCTGCATCGAGTGCCATATCTGCCGCGGCTCCTCCTCCACCAGCGACTGGATGAGCCACTGCACCATCAACCCCCACATCGGCATGGAGCATCAGGAATTCCGCTTCATCAAGCCCGTGGATAAGCTGAAAAAAGTCGCCATCGTAGGCGGCGGTCCCGGCGGCATGAACTGCGCTCTGTATCTGAAGGAACGCGGCCATACTCCCGTTATCTTCGAAGCTTCCGATGAACTGGGCGGCCAGATCAAGTCCTCCAACTATCCCAAGTTCAAATGGGAACTGAAGCGTTACCTGGACTGGCTGAAGAACCAGATGGTACGCAAGGATATCGAAGTCCGTCTCAATACTCCCGCAACTCCCGAAATGATCGAAGCCGAAGGTTTTGACGCAGTTGTGGTTGCCATCGGCGGTCAGGCCAAGGCTCCCAAGGTCGAAGGCGCAGAGGACTGCAAGTGGAACGGCTGCAACATCTACGGTCACGTTGATGAGCTGGGTCAGAAGGTCGTTGTTATCGGCGGCAGCTCCACCGCTGCCGAAGCTGCCTGCTATCTGGCAGAGTGCGGCAAGGAAGTTATCGAAATTTCCCGCCAGAACCGCATCGGCTATGACCTTAACCCCATCCGTATGATCAACTACATGGGTCAGAAGGCTCAGAAGCTGGGCGTCAAGGTCAAAAAGCAGTGCAAGACCCTGAAGATCGAGCCCGGCAAGGTCACTTACGAAAACTATAAGGGCGATGTCAAGACCATCGAATGCGACGATATCGTTGTCAACGGCGGCATTTGTCCCGATGTAAGCAAGGCTGCCATCTTCCGCAACAGCGCCCGCGAATACTATGTCATCGGCGATGCTCGTCAGAGCGGCACCATGCGCCACGCTATCCGCGACGCTTACGCAGTAGCACAGCAGATCTAAGGTTTCAGTTCCCGTCCGGGCATTGCCCGGACGGGAACTTAAAACAGTTAATAGTTAATAGTGAATAGTTAATAACTGACTTTTAAGCCTCTCCCTTTGGGAGAGGTGGCGCCGAAGGCGTCGGAGAGGGCCCTCTCAGTCAGCTTTGCTGACAGCTCTCCCTCTGGGAGAGCCTATCAATTATTAATTATTCATTATTAATTATTAATTCGTTCAGAAGTCTGTCATTACAGCACACAATCCAAAAGTAAAGGAGAACCACATTTTGTCTCACGGTAAAAATCTTTCCGAAGGCAGCGTTCCAAAGCAATTATTGCTTTTTGCCCTGCCTTTCGTATTCTCAAGCATCGTCCAGAACCTATACAGCGCTGTTGACCTTATCATCCTCGGTCAGTTTGCAGGCACCATATCCCTTGCGGGTGCCAACATCAGCGCCCAGTACATATCCCTCATAACAAATATCGCTATCGGCTTCTGCCTTGGCGGCACCGTTATCATCGGTCAGTACCGGGGCGGCGGAAACGATGAAAAGCTCAGGAAGGTCATCGGCACTCTGGTGGCGTTCATCATCATTCTGGCCATGGCATCCACGGTACTGTCGCTGGTATTTGCCAAAGGTATTCTGAACATGATGAAAACCCCGGCAGAGGCTATGGAAGAAGCGCTGATATATTTTAATGTATGTTCCGTGGGCTTTGTGTTCATTTTCGGCTACAATACTTTAAGTGCCATTCTCCGTGGCATGGGCGACAGCAACCGTCCTTTTATCTTCATATGCATCTCCAGCGTTGTCAACATTGTGCTTGACCTTGTTTTCATCGCAGGGTTCAAAATGGGTGCTTTAGGTGCAGCTCTGGCAACCGTTATTGCTCAGGCCGTAAGCATGCTGCTTTGCATCTTCCACCTGAGAAAAACAAATTTCGTCTTTGACTTCCGTCCCCGCTCCATTCGGATAGACAAAGAGCAGTTTCCTATTCTGCTGCGTACCAGCATTCCCACCACTATTCAGAACGCTGTAAATACACTGGCCTTTCTGCTGCTGACCATCATGGTCAACACCATGGGTGTAACCGCTGCGGCTGCATTGGCAGGTGCTCACAAGGTAACCCTGTTTGCCATACTGCCGTCTGTTTCCTTTGGCAGCGCAATTTCCGCCATGTGCGCCCAGAACTTTGGTGCCGATAAGCCGGAGCGTGCCATGTCCACCATGCATTGGGGCTTTATCCTGACCATGGGGATAAACGTGGTGATATTCGCACTGGTTGAGCTGTTCCCTGTACCCCTTATGAAGCTATTCGGTTCGGATATGGAAATGATGGACCTTGGCGTGCGCTATCTGCGCATCTGCAGCATCGACTATCTGCTGGTTCCCTTTATGGGTTCGCTGATGGGCTTCCTTGTAGGCTCCGGCCACACCATTTTCCCCATGTTCCTCAACTGCAGCAGTTCCCTGCTGTTCCGTCTGCCTGTGGCTTATGTTCTTGGCATCGCTCTGAACATGGGTCTGGACGGCATCGCATGGGGTACTCCCGCCGCATCATTCTGCGTGGGTGTTATTTCCATCGTTTATTACGCCTCCGGCAAATGCCATAAGGTCACAAAGGTGACGAAATAAAGCCAAAAGCGCTGTGCAAAACGGCGGTAATCATAAAACAGTTACAGTACCGGTGGGATTACCTGCCGGTACTGTTCTTTATATTGCAGCCATCGGTATTATGCGTTATGTGCTGTTCTGTACCGCACCAAAGCCTCCCTTGTGTAAAGGGAGGTGGCACGACGTAAGCCGTGACGGAGGGATTGTACGGTAAGTTCTCATATCTTATAGGCACCTTCATCGAAATCGTACTTCGGCAACAACCCCTCAGTCAAAAATCTGAAGATTTTTGACAGCTCCCCTTACACAGGGGAGCCTTGGGCGTTCCTGCGCCGGTGGATATATCTGTTGCATAACCACAGCTTTCCACCTCAATTGCCCTGTTTCTTAACCGTATTTTTACTTTACATATGCGTCCAAGTATGTTATAGTACAACAAGTAATATGATATACTAGATTATGTAATAAGCGAGGATACGCAAATGTCAAATTATGTTCTCAGCTGCTGCTCCACTGCCGACCTTTCTGCCGAGCATTTCAAAAGCAGAGACATCAGCTATATATGCTTCCACTATTCTCTGGACGGTGTCCAGTATCCCGATGATCTGGGTCAGACCATTCCTTTCGACAAATTCTATCAGGCCATGGTCGACGGCGCTGATACTCAGACCTCTCAGGTCAACGTGGACGAATACTTCGACTATTTCACACCTTTCCTCGAGGAAGGTAAGGATATCGTTCATCTGAGTCTGTCTTCCGGCATTTCCGGTTCCTACAACTCCGCCTGTATCGCTGCCGATATGCTTCGTGAAAAGTATCCCGAACGCAAAATTTTTATCATCGACTCTCTGGCAGCTTCTTCCGGTTACGGTCTGCTGATGGATAAGCTGGCCGACCTCCGTGATGAAGGCATGAGCGCAGAGGATCTGGCTGCATGGGCTGAGGAAAACAGACTGAGACTGCGTCACTGGTTCTTCTCTTCCGACCTGACTTTCTTTGTCAAGGGCGGTCGCGTGACCAAGGCTTCCGGCTGGTTCGGTACCGTGCTGAAGATTTGCCCTCTGCTGGATGTCAGCAATACCGGCGGTCTTGTGCCCAGATTCAAGATCAGAGGCAAAGAAAAGGTCATTAAGGAAATCGCAAAGAAGATGGAAGAGCAGGCCGACGATCGCCTTGATTACAGCGGCAAGTGCTACATCTCCAACTCCAACTGCTACGAAGACGCCCGTGCCGTGGCAGATATTATCGAAGAACGATTCCCGAAGCTCAACGGCAAGGTACAGATTTATTCCGTTGGCACTACTATCGGCAGCCATACCGGTCCCGGTACCGTTGCTCTGTTCTTCTGGGGCGACAAGAGAGATAACTGAAAAAACCGGCTGACTATGTCAGCCGGTTTTTAGGGATCAGGGGTCAGGGATCAGGGATCAGTACCAGTTATTGAACCGGTTACATCTGAAATAACAGTTTAAAATTATCGAATAATCACCAATAATGATGAGCAGAAGATTTTGATAGTACCGAACATTATTAAAGCAGTGTTGCTTATTTGTAAATGAACCTGAAAATCTTCAAAACCGGAGCGTATGTTCAAGCATATACTGATCCCTGACCCCTAAAATAGATATTGCATTATTTTTTTCATTGTGTTATAATTGGTAGACGTTAGGATAGATGTTTGACTGAGAGTGGGGTTCGCCCCACTCTCTTTTAGATGTAAAGACCCTTTGATAATTTACCGATATGGAGAATACTAATGAAAAAATCTGAGATTCTGGATACTGTCCGGGAACTGGCTCTGCCCGTGTGCGAAAGCTGCGGTGTTGAGCTTTGGGACGTGGAATACGTCAAAGAAGGCGGCGAATGGTTCCTTCGCCTGTATATCGACAAGGACGACGGCATCAATATTACCGACTGCGAAGCCGTTTCCCTTATGATGGACCCCATTTTGGACGAAGCCGACCCTATTGACGGCAGCTACTGCTTTGAGGTCTCTTCCGCCGGTGCGGAACGTATCCTCAAACGTCCCTCGGATTTTGAAAAGTTCATAGGCAGCTATATTTGCATCAAACTGTACCAGGCAAAAGACGGTCGGAAAGAGATTTTCGGGGATCTTGCAGCCTATGATGACGGTGCGGTTACCGTAAGCGAAAACGGCAAAGAGACCACCTTTGAAAAAGGCCAGTATGCCCAGGTGAGGCTGGCGATAAAGTTTTAGTATTTGCGCCAATACAGACGGCGGTGAATTCGAGTTAACAGTTAACAGGTAACAGTTAACTGTTGATGATCACGCGTGTTTTTTGAATACAAAACTGTTAACTGTCAATTGTTAACTGTTAACTGATAAATGCAGAATGGAGATATATTATGAATTCCGAATTTTTCGAAGCCATAGCTCAGCTTGAAAAGGAAAAGGGCATACCCCAGCAGTATATGCTGGAAAAAATAAATCAGGCTCTGATGACTGCCTACCGCCGTGATAACCCCAACGCCGGCGATAATGTTGTTATCGAGATGACTGAAAAGGGCGTCCACATGTACGTTGCCAAGGACGTTGTTGAGGAAGTTGAAGACCCCAACCTCCAGATCTCCCGTGACGATGCCAAGAAAATCAACGGCCGTCTGAAAATCGGCGACGTTGCAAAGATAGACGTCCGCACCAAGGAGTTTGGCCGTATTGCCGCCCAGACTGCCAAGCAGGTCATCATTCAGGGCATCCGTGAAGCCGAACGGGGCATGGTGTTTGAGCAGTACAATTCCCGCCAGCAGGAAATACTTACCGCCACCGTCCTGAGAGTAGAAAATTCCGGTTCCATCACCGTCAGCATGGGTCCCGACAAAACCGAGGCTGTTCTGGCCGTTTCCGAACAGGCAGCCGGTGAAGTCTTTGTTGAAGGCGAAATGATGAAGGTCTATGTTCTGGAAGTCCGCCGCAACAACCGTGGACCTCAGGTCATGGTTTCCCGTACCCACCCCGGTCTTGTCCGCCGCCTGTTTGAGCTGGAAGTTCCCGAAATCGAAGACGGCACCGTTGAAATCAAAAGCGTTGCCCGTGAAGCCGGCAGCCGTACCAAGATCGCCGTTTGGGCCGCAGACGAAAATGTCGATCCCGTGGGTGCCTGCGTAGGTCCCAGAGGCGGACGTGTAGGCGCTGTTGTTGATGAGCTGCGGGGCGAAAAGATAGACATCGTAAAATACAGCCCCGAAATTACCGAATTTGTAGCTGCTGCCCTGTCTCCCGCCAAGGCCATCACCGTAACCGCTCTGCCCGAAGGTAAGAGCTGCCGTGTTATCGTGCCCGACGACCAGCTGTCCCTTGCTATCGGCAAAGAAGGCCAGAATGCCCGTCTTGCCGCCCGTCTTACCGGCTGCAAGGTCGACATCAAGCCCCTGTCCCAGGCAGGCGAACTGGAAGCTATCGAAGTCGAAGACGAATATATCGACGAAGAATAAGCGTTATTAGGATTCGGAACGGTCAAGACCGTTCCCTACAAGCGTTTTCCCTACAGTTCTATCGTAGGGAACGGTCTTGACCGTTCCGATTTTTAAGTCGTTGCCGAAGGCAACACATTTCCCTAATCCCCGGATCCAAAATTCTAACCTCTACCACAAGGAGACTTTGTCCATGAAAAAAACACCGATGCGCCAATGCCTTGGCTGTCGTGAAATGAAACCCAAACGGGAGCTTATCCGTGTTGTCCGCTCTCCGGACGCTCAGGAGATAAGCCTTGATTTTAAGGGCAAAAAGCCCGGTCGCGGCGCATATGTGTGTCCAAATATGGACTGTCTTGTAAAAATAAAAAAGGCTAAGGCTCTTGAACGTGCCTTCAGCACCGCCATACCGCCCGAGGTTTACGCCTCGCTGGAGCAGCAGATGAAGGAGGAAAACGATGATAAGTCCAGCCCTTAATATATTGGGCATCGCCAGAAAGGCAGGCCGGGTGGACATCGGTGACGAGCAGGTAAGCTCCGCCGCCAGAGCCCACAGCGCAAGGCTCATCATCCTTGCCTCCGATGCCGCCGACAATACGGCGAGAAGAGTCCGAAACCTGCCCGGCAACGGGAAAGTGGTAACTGTCCCGTTTACCAAAGATGAGCTGGGTTCGGCTTTAGGCAAAAATTCCTGCGCGGTGGTTTCCGTTTCGGATGCCCGGCTGGCAAAGAACTTTCTTGAAAAGCTGGAAGCAGTCCAACCCGGAGGCTATACCGATGCGCTGGAGGAGCTTTCACGGCAGGCTGAGCGGGTAGACCGCCGTCAGGCCGAAAAGAAGGCTCACGAAAAAAACCGGCGCAAAAAGAAATCTTGAAAGAGGTGGCTTTATGGCAAGCTTAGTAAAATACAGAATTCATGAAGTAGCCAAGGACTTTGGCTGGCAGACCAAGGATGTTTCCAACATCGTTGCCGAATTTTACGAAAAACCCAAAAACCATATGCAGGTGCTGGAGGACGACCAGCTTAACCTGATTTTCGACTATATCACCTACAACAATCAGATAGACAGCATCGAAAGCGTCTTTGCCGAAGCCGCAAAAGCCGCTGAACCCGAAAAAACTGCTGAACCCGAAAAAACCGTGGAAAAGCCTGTTGAAAAGGCTCCCGGGAAGCCTGCTGATAAGCCTGCTCCCCGTCCTCAGGGTCAGGGCAAACCCCAGCAGGGTCAGCGTCCTCCCCAGCAGGGTCAGGGACAGAACCGCGACAACCGTCGTGACCCGGGTCGTGACAATCGCGACAACCGTGACCGTCGCCCCGATCAGCCCCGTGGTCAGCAGGGCCAGCGTCCTCCCCAGCAGGGTCAGCGTCCCGCTCCTCAGGGTCAGGGTCAGAACAGACCTCAGCAGAACGCTCCTCAGCAGAGTGCCGCTCCCCAGCCCAAACAGCCCCAGCCTCAGCGTCAGCGTGAACGCCGCGTAGTTGATACCTCCGCAGCAACCGTTAACGTGAACCGTTTTGACGACCGTGTTGAGGACCTTATCCCCGGCCGTGCTCAGAACATGGCTCAGAACGCTTCCAAGGGCAAGGAAAAAATCGGCAAAAAGAACAACAAGAAGAACAACTATCAGGGCAGCAAGAGCCGCAACGAGGAACAGGAAAAGTTCCGCAAGCTGCAGCTTGAGATCATCAAGAAAACTCCCCTGACTGTTGAGATACCCGATGAGATCTCCGTTGGCGAACTTGCTTCCAGAATGAAGAAAACCGGCGCCGAAGTAGTCAAGCAGCTCATCAAGCTGGGCGTTATGGCTTCCGTCAGCCAGGTCATCGATTTCGACACCGCTGCCATCGTAGCCGAAGAAATGGGCTGCAAGGTCGAAAAGGAAGTTGTTGTCACCATCGAAGAACGCCTGATAGACGACAGCGAGGACAAGGCGGAAGACCTGATCTCCCGCAGCCCCGTCGTTGTTGTTATGGGTCACGTTGACCACGGCAAGACCTCCCTGCTGGATAAGATCCGTTCCGCCAACGTCGCTTCCGGCGAAGCAGGCGGCATCACCCAGCACATCGGCGCTTACCGGGTTGAGATCAACGGCAGCCCCATCACTTTCCTCGACACTCCCGGTCACGAAGCATTTACTTCCATGCGTGCCCGCGGCGCAATGGTCACCGATATCGCAATTCTGGTGGTCGCCGCCGACGATGGCATCATGCCCCAGACCGTTGAAGCTATCAACCACGCCAAGGCCGCCAACATTCCCATCGTTGTTGCCATAAACAAGATGGATAAAGTCGGCGCAAACCCGGACAGAATAAAACAGCAGATAACCGAATACGAACTGGTTCCCGAAGAATGGGGCGGCGACACCATTATGTGTCCCATCTCCGCCAAAACCGGCGACGGTATCGAAAACCTGCTGGAAAACCTTGTTCTGCTGGCAGAAATGCAGGAACTGAAAGCTAACCCCAACAGAGCCGCAAGAGGCGCTGTTATCGAAGCCCGACTGGACAAGGGCAGAGGCCCCGTTGCCACTCTGCTGGTTCAGAACGGTACCCTCAATCAGGGCGATATCATCATCGCCGGCACTGCCGTTGGCCGTGTCCGTGCCATGACCGATGACAAGGGCAACAAGGTCAAGACCGCCGGCCCCTCCGTTCCCGTTGAGATCATCGGTATGGGCGAAGTTCCCATGGCCGGCGACTCTTTCTACGCCGTTGAGGACGAACGCATGGCTCGTGAACTTGTTGAGCAGCGTAAGAACGAAGCCAAGGAAACCGCTGCCAACGCAGCTCGCCGTGTAACTCTCGACGACCTGTTCGCCCACATCAAGGAAGGCGAAATGAAGGAACTGAACATCATCGTCAAGGCAGACGTGCAGGGTTCTTCCGAAGCTGTTAAGGCTTCCCTTGAGAAGATCAGCAACGAAGAAGTTCGTGTTAAAGTTATCCACAACGCTGTCGGCGCCATCAACGAGTCCGACATTCTGCTGGCTTCCACCGCCAACGCCATCGTGGTCGGCTTCAACGTCCGTCCCGATGCTGCAGCAGCTGCTTCTGCTGCCCGTTCCGGCGTTGATATGAGAATGTACCGTGTAATTTACGACGCCATCAACGAAATCGAAGCTGCCATGAAGGGTATGCTGGATCCCAAGTTCCGTGAGGTCGTTACCGGTCACGCCGAAGTCCGTAAGACCTACAAGGTCAGCGGCATCGGCACCATCGCCGGCTGCTATGTCAAAGACGGAACCATCAACCGCAACGAAGGCGTCCGAGTTGTTCGTGACGGCATCGTTATCCACGAAGGCGAGCTGGCATCCCTGCGCCGTTTCAAGGACGACGTTAAGGAAGTTGCCACCGGCTACGAATGCGGCATGAGTATCGAAAAGTACAACGATATCAAAGAAGGCGACATCTTCGAATGCTTCAAGATGGAGCAGATTAAGGACTAAAATCGACAATTGTGGTGCCGGCAATGCCGACACCACAACTGTCAATTTAGGGATCAGGTTTCAGGGATCAGGGATCAGTTCTATACGTTCCCCTGACCCCTGCCCGCTGACCCCTGACCCCTGATAACTGGAGGTTTTAACTATGGCTTCAAACAGAAGCGGAAGAATAAATGAAGAAATACGCCGTGAGCTTTCTGAGCTGCTGCGTGAGATGAAAGATCCCCGCATGAACAAGGGTCTTGTGTCCATCACCGGTGTCAACGCCACCGGCGACCTGCGCTACTGCAAGGTCCACATCAGTGTGTTCAACAAAGAGGACGAAAAGGAAGTTATGAAAGTGCTGAAAAACGCTTCCGGTTTCCTGCGCCGTGAGCTTGGCAGCCGTCTGCGCCTGAGATACACTCCCGAGCTTATCTTCGAGGCCGACGATTCCATCGTAAGAGGCACCAAGGTCATCGAAATGCTGGGCGACCTGAACACTTCCGAGTCGGATGGTGAATAATATGATGGACTTGCTGAAAACTGCGGACATGCTCCGCAAAATGGACAATATTCTAATAATCACCCACAAGCGTCCCGACGGCGATGCCATCGGCTGCGGCTCGGCACTTTGCAGAGCCTTGCGCAAAATCGGCAAAACCGCTTGGGTGCTGGAAAATCCCGATATTACCGAGCGGTATGTGAACTACTTCGACGGCATTGTGGCTCCTGCGGATTTTGTCCCCGAAAATGCGGTCACTGTAGACAGTGCTTCCACCGGTATGCTGTGCGACGGAGCGGAAAAGTACCATATCCACCTTGCCATCGACCATCACGGCTCCCACGAAAAATATGCCGAACACACTTGGGTGGACGCATCTGCCGCTGCCTGCGGCGAAATGGTGCTTGGCATTGTGGAAGAGCTTTGCGGCGGGATTCCTGCCGAATGTGCCGAGGCTCTGTATCTGGCTATCAGCACCGACACCGGCTGTTTCCAGTACAGCAACACCACTGCCGCCACCCTTATGGCTGCCGCAAAGCTGAAAGCTGCCGGAGTGGACACTTATGCTGTCAACAAGGTCATGTTTGGCACCAAGAGCATGGCTCGGCTCAAGCTGGAAAGCATGCTGGTTGCGGGTATGGAGATGTATTCCGGCGGAAAAGTCTGCCTGATGACGCTGACTCAGCAGATGATGGACGATGCCGGCGCTACCGACAACGATATTGACGATATCGCAGGATTCCCCAGAGTGGTGGAAGGCGTGGATATCGGCATTATGGTTCGTGAACTGGCCGGCGGCAAGTCAAAATGCAGCCTGCGCAGTGCGGGCAAAGCCAATTCCTCCGACATTTGCGCCGAGCTTGGCGGCGGTGGTCATCCCGGTGCCGCAGGCGCAAGCTGGGACGGACACTATACCGAGCTGAAAAAGCTGATACTTGACGCTGTGGCAAAACACGGATTTGAAATTAATTAATAGTTTATTTCTTACGACGTGACGTGCCGAGTCTCTCCCTCAGTCAAAAATCAAAGATTTTTGCCAGCTCCCTCATCAGAGGGAGCTTTTTGGGGGGGAAACTGAACAGGCTGCAAAGAGCCGGGCGCATTACCAATGAAATAAGTAAAGAAAGCTGTCATTTCGAACCGAGGTCGGTCAGCTTGCTGACCGGAGCGAGGGAGAAATCCCCTTCTTAAGATGGGGATCTCTCCGTCAGCTGTGCTGACGTTCGAGATGACAGCTTATCTTAATGGTATTAAGCTATTTGCAGCCTGTTTTTTGTTTGCTTAATAAATCTTTTCTTCGCCCTTGCCCATGTGGAACACAACAGCGGACATATCTTCAAGATAAATGCATTCGTGTCTCCAGCCGGTTTCGGCGTTGTAGGTCTTGCTCAGGAAGGGAGATGCTTCGTACATAGCGGTCTGGACTTCGTCACGAGCGTCGATAACAGCCTTGCCGCGGATACGGATGAATGCGCCCCTGTCAGCAGTGCTCATGGCGCAGATCTCAACATTGGGGTTCTTTTCCAGCTCGGCAAAGGAAGCCTTGTGGGTGCCGAGACCGAAATAAAGCTTGTCTTCAAACATCATCTTGAAGCCGAAGGGACGGCAGCGGGGAGCGTCACCGTCTACGGTGGTGAAGTAGAAGGCGTTGCAGCCGTTGAGAAATTCGTATACTTTTTCCATTTTTACTTTCCTTTCTATTTACATTCCTTCAATGGTTCTCATTGCCAGTATGGTCTGCTCAAAGAGCTTATCCAGCTCCCAGCCCAGCTTTTCCGCGCCGTTTTTGATAACGTCACGGGAACAGCCCTGGGCAAATTTTTTGTCTTTGAACTTCTTTTTCAGGGAACTGACTTCCATATCCTGCACGCTTTTGCTGGGGCGCATCAGGGCTGCCGCCCCGATAAGACCCGTAAGCTCGTCGGTGGCATACAGCACCTTTTCCATCTCGTGTTCAGGCTCGATATCGCAGCAGATGCCCCAGCCGTGGCTGGCCACTGCCCGTATAAGACGGGGGTCGATATCCTTTTCGGCCATTATTTCCTGAACTTTAACGCAGTGCTGGTCGGGATACATTTCAAAATCGAGGTCGTGGAGCAGACCAACCACTGCCCAGAATTCCTTTTCGTCGCCATAACCCAGTTTTTCTGCGAAGTAACCCATTACATGACTGACGATTTGGCTGTGCTTCAGGTGGAATTCCTCGTGGTTATATTCGTTCAGCAGTTCCCAGGCCTGCTGAAGGTCAGGGATGTAGGACATAGTTTTCAATCCTTTGCTTTTTGCGTTTCAGGCTCCCCCTTTGGGGGAGCTGTCAGGCAAGGTCAGCTTTGCTGGCCTGACTGACTGAGAGGGCCCTCTCCGTCGCCTTCGGCGACACCTCTCCCAAAGGGAGAGGCGGCTTGCTGTTTTCAGTGTTCGTGGTGGCAGTGGTCGCAGTCCATGTTGCAGCCAACGATGGGTTCGGGGTCGATACCCTGTCGGGTATAGTAATCGGTAAGAGCTGCCTTGATGGCTTCTTCTGCCAGCACGGAGCAATGCATTTTTACGGGGGGCAAACCGTCCAGAGCGTCGGCAACTGCACGGTTGGTCAGAGCCAGAGCTTCCTCAACGGTCTTACCCTTGACCATTTCGGTGGCCATGGAGGAGGTTGCAACAGCTGCGCCGCAGCCGTAGGTCTTGAACTTGACGTCCTCGATGACGCCGTCCTCGATCTTCATATACATCTTCATTATATCGCCGCACTTGGCGTTGCCGACTTCGCCCACAGCGTTGGCATCTTCAAGTTCGCCTACGTTGCGGGGATTGGCGAAATGGTCCATTACCTTATCGGAATACATCTGTGACATCAGTTATTTACCTCCTTGGGTTTGTCGTTCTCCCACAGGGGAGACATGTTTCTGAGACGCTGGATGATAGGCGGTATCTGCTCCAGCAGATAGTCTACATCTTCTTCGGTGTTTATCTCGCCAAGACTCAGACGCAGTGAACCGTGAGCACGCTCGGCAGGAAGTCCTATACCCAGCAGAACGTGGGAAGGATCAAGGGAATCGGAATCGCAGGCAGAACCGGTGGAGGCGCAGATGCCTACCATATCCAGCCACAGCAGGATGGATTCACCCTCGATACATTCAAAAATAAAGGACGCTGTTCCGGGCAGACGGTCGGTGGGGTGACCGGTGAGATAGCTGTAAGGCACGGTTTCTGTGATGCCTTTTATAAGTCTGTCGCGCATTTTGGTAAGGCGGTCATTGTTCTCGGGCATGTTTTTGACTGCCATTTCAAGAGCCACACCCATGCCCACGATACCGGGCACGTTTTCGGTACCGCCGCGTATGCCTTTTTCCTGGCCGCCGCCGTGAATGAAAGCCGGCAGTTTCAGACCCTTGCGCATATACAGGGCACCAACGCCCTTGGGGCCGCGGAACTTGTGAGCTGCCATGGAAAGCAGGTCGATGTTCATGGCCTTTACGTCGATGGGGATATGACCGGCAGCCTGAACGGCATCGGTATGGAACAGGATACCCTTTTCCTTGCAGAGTGCGCCGATCTCGGCAACAGGCTGAATGGTGGCGATCTCGTTGTTGGCCATCATGACGGAAACAAGTATGGTATCCTCACGGATAGCCTTTTCCAGTTCCTCAAGAGAGACCTTGCCGTATTCGTCTACGGGCAGGAAGGTCACATCGACATTGTTTTTTGCCAGCCATTCGCCGCTGCGCAAAAGAGCGTGATGTTCGATGGTGGTGGTGATGATGTGGCCGCCTTTTTTGCGCTCAACAACGCCTTTCAGCGCCCAGTTATCGGCTTCGGAGCCACCGCCGGTGAAATAGATCTCGTCGGCATTGGCGCCGATAGCTGCAGCTACCTTTGCACGGGCTTCGGTGATGGCGTCTTTGGTGGTGTAGCCAATGGAATAGTGGCCGGAGGGGTTACCGAAATGCTCGGTAAAATAGGGCTTCATGGCCTCAAATACCTCGGGAGCCACGGAAGTGGTTGCCGCATTATCGGCATATACAAATCTGGACATATTTATTCAACTCCGTTTCGGATGAAATCTTGGGAAAAATAAGGATTTTTCTACATCTACATTATAACATCGGGCACCCAAAAGTCAATCGACTAAGGCAAAACCCGTCCGTTTGGGCTTAAAGGTGACCATTTGGAGCATTGGGTTGATGTTCAGCTTCCAAAAATATGCTCTGCAGCCCCAAGCAATGCGGATTTTTTGTTTTCCAGCCTACCCTCCATGACTGCGTCCAAAAGGGCGTTCAGCACTCGTCCCATGGCGGGTCCCGGGCTTATGCCCAGGTCGGCAAGGTCCTTTCCGGTGATATCCAGCTGGGATATTCTGCATGGGATACCGCTGGCTTGCGCCCTGCGCAAAAGCTCTGTGGAAACTCCCAGTGCATCGTAATATTCTATCAGGTTACGGAAATCATCTTCTCCCAGTTTGCCCATCAGCGCAAGGGCTTTTGGCAAGGTTTCCGGCTCTTTGGCAGACTGCAGAGCTGCTGCCGATGCGATAAGGGCTTTGGGAGCCTTCAAGCGGTTCAACACGTCTGACGCATTGGAAAAATGCAGGCAGAATGCTACGGCTGTGCTATGGTTGGAGCCGGTCGCCTGTATCTGAGGGTGCTGACCGGCGGCAGCGGCAACAACATCCGAAAATTCCGAAACTATACGGCGGCTTGCAGGTGCCGAAAGAAGCTTTTTCAGCTCAATAAAAATTCGTTCCACTGCGATATTTTCCAGCAAACCGCACATTTTATGCACTGCGGCAGCGGTTTTGGGTTCTATCTCAAAATCCAGCACAGCTGCAAACCGCAGCGCCCGCAAAATACGCAGAGCGTCTTCCCCAAAGCGTTTTTCGGGGTCGCCCACACAGCGGATAATGCGGTTTTGCAAATCCGTCTGCCCGCCGAACAGGTCGATAAGACCGGTGGTTTGGCTGTAAGCCATGGCGTTTACGGTAAAATCCCGTCGGGAAAGGTCTTCCCGGATATCCGAAACAAAAGTCACGCTGTCCGGGCGACGGTGGTCGGTATAGTTCCCCTCGGTGCGGTAAGTGGTTATCTCCAGCGGCTGACCGTCGGATACCACGGTGACTGTGCCGTGCTTTATGCCTGTTTCAATGACATGAAAATCCTGCCGGAAAACCTCCCTGGTCTGCCATGGCAGTGCCGAGGTGCAGATATCCCAGTCACCCGGTTTCCTGCCGATAAGGGTGTCTCTTACGCAGCCGCCTACCACACAGGCTTCAAAGCCGGAACTATTCAGTTTTTCAATGGCTGCAGCCGCATAAGGCGGTATGGTAAGGTTAAAGTTTTGCATAATCGCTCCTGTAAACTATATAGGGCGGGAGACTTGCTCCCGCCGTTTTGATGGTCTGCAAGGCAAGCAGATGCGGTGGACACCGGCTGTCATTCTCCCAGCAGCCTCAGACCCTCCATATCGGCAATTACAACCTTGCCCCGTTTTAGTTCAATAAGCTCGTCTTCCACAAAGCGTTTCAGCATACGGGTTACCACCTCTCTGGCGGAGCCGGTGAGCCGTGCTATCTGGTCGTGGGTCAGTGAAATGGTGTTGGATCCGGTGTTTTCGGCTTCTTTCACCAAAAACAGTGCCAGTCTGCGGTCAAAACCCATAAACAGCAGCTGCTGCATGGACCACATTACCTCGGAAAACCGCTCTGTTGCCAGCTTGTAAAGGAAACACTCAACATGGAGATTAGTCTCTTTCAGCTGCAAAAAGGCGTGGGCGCCAAACACCAGCACCTCGGTTTCTTTCTCTGCCACAATATGAGCATCAAAGGTAAGCTGGCTGATAACGCACGAAGCCGCCAGTATGCAAATCTGCCCATGACCCAGCCGGAACAGAGTAACTTCACGGCCCTCTTCGCTGAGCAGGTATGCCCGCAGTCCGCCGGAAACCACCATCACCAGTCCAACGCAGGAGCCGGTGCAGTTGTGGATATGTGCGTCTTTATCGTATTTTACAAATCGGGTATTTTTGCGCAGGTGTTCCTTTTCATCGCCGCTGAGTTTATCCCAAAAAGGCAGGGTTTGAATTATCTTTTCTTTTCTTTCGTCCATGATGATGCTTCCTTATAAACACTTAATCGTTTCAGGTAATGGCACAAAAGGCTTCCCCTTGAGGGGAAGCTGTCAGAGCAAGGTCGGCATTGCTGACCTTGCTTTGACTGATGAGGTGTTTTTGTATTTCCACCTCATCCGCCTCACTTCGTTCGGCACCTTCCCCTCAAGGGGAAGGCTTTTTAATTATTAATTGACCTTACGTATTTGCCTGCGCTCATACCGGCAACAGCACCTTCGTGAACTGCCTTTGCAACCTGAGCAAGTCCGCCGGTACAGTCCCCCGCCGCGAACAGGCCGGGTACGTTGGTAGCCATGGCAGCGTCAACGGTTATCTTTGTTCCGTCGATAACTGCGCCTGCCTTGCGGGCAAGGTCGGCACTTCCGGCGGTACCCACCGCAACAAACAGGCGGAATGTATCCATGCTTTCGCCGTCGGCAAAGGTGACCTTTTCAATGAGCATACCGCCCTCTATGGAAGCGATTTTTCTCGTATCTACCCTGAGCCAGTCGGGAATATCTGTCTCAGGTGTTTCGCCGTTGGTAAGCAGCGTTACGGAAGCCGCCACAGGCTGCAGCTCCATGGCTTCGTGCAGGGCGTACTTGCCGGAGCCCAGCACCGCCACATCTTTGCCGCGGCAGAAAAATCCGTCACACACGGCGCAGTAGCTGACACCTTTGCCCTCAAACTCTTTCAGCCCCGGTATCCGTGGAGCGTTTCTTGTGGAACCGGTAGCCAGAACCACGGCATAGGCCTCAAAATCACCGGCAGTGGTCATGACCTGCAGCCTGTCGGTAAAGCCCATGCCTACGGCTTCTCCGTCAACTATCTCTGCGCCCAGTCGTTCAGCCTGGGCGATGCCCTTTTCCAGCAGTTCAGGCCCGGATACAGGCTCGGCAAAGCCGTAATAATTCTCTATAAGGTCGGCTTTTTCCAGTGCGCCGCCGTCTTTTTTTACAATGGTCACCGATGCACCGCTGCGCAGTGCATACACCGCTGCGGATACTCCTGCGGGTCCACCGCCGATTATGATAATGTCTGACATAGTATAAACCTCTTTGTTCAGGGTACAAGTAATAATTAATAATTAATAGTTAATAATTCCGGAGTTTTCAAATCATTGATTTGAAAACAAACAAATTAAATATTTTGTCCGGAAGTCATGCCTGTGAAAACTACCGATAACAACCAAGCAACTCACAAAGTTGTCTATTAATTCTTAATTGTTAATTATTAATTATAAACCAATTATGCCCAGATTTTTCCGGGTTGTCAAGACGGTACGAAATTATTTAGAATTCGCACAGAGTTGCGTCTTGAAGAGTTCTAAATATTGTGCTATGCTTTTTTTGAATCAAAGCGTTTCCAAAACGGAAACCAAGAAAGGAGAGCATATTGTGAAGAAAAAAGCACTTATTCTGCTGCTTTGCCTTGCCATACTGCTGAGCATTTTTGCCGGCTGCGCCAAGGAAAGCGAACCTGCTGAGGAAAGTTCCTCTCCCGCCGTGGAGGAAACTCCCGTTGAGGAAGCTCCTCCTGCCGAAGAACCTGCGGAAGAGCTTCCCGAAGAAGAGCCCGCTCCCGCCGAACCGGAGCAGCTGACCTTTGATCTTTCCGCTCAGCCCGTTGTCAGCCTGCCCATCGAAAACGATGGTCACGAATACTCCATATGGATCGGCGGTCTGAACCGTGATGCCCCTATAGATCAGTGGGATGATAACTACGCTGTTAAGGAGTGGATCGCCCGCACCGGTGTCAACATGGTGTTCGACGAGATCGCTCC
Source organism: Oscillospiraceae bacterium (assembly GCA_015068245.1). Lineage (GTDB taxonomy): Bacteria > Bacillota > Clostridia > Oscillospirales > Oscillospiraceae > SIG469. Next base: position 3,716 of record SVKU01000004.1, on the reverse strand, counting down.
TCCCACCATGACGGAAAAGTTCAACCTTATGATAGCTTCTCAGGAATATCCCGACGTTATGAGCGAAGCTACCTCCCTTTATGCCGGCGGCGGTGCCGCCATGGTTGAGGAGGAGATCCTCATCGACCTTGCCCCTTATCTTGAAGAGTATGCCCCCAGCTACAGCTGGCTGCGCACTACCGATAAAAGCTTTGCCGCCGACACCGTTAACGACAACGGCACCATCACCGAATTTTATGGCTATGCCTACAATGTACTTGGCGCAACTTCCGGCCTGATGGTTCGCGGCGACTGGCTTGATGCCATCGGCATGGAAATACCCAAAACATACGACCAGTTCCACGATCTGCTGGCAGGCATCAAGGATGCCGGACTTTGCGAATCTCCCCTTGCCGTGCTGTACAGCGGTATTGCCGGCGGTGCTTTCCTTGAAGGCGGTTTTGGCGTTCCCAGCATGAACTCCGGCGTTAAGGCATGGGGAATTATGGACGGCGAACTGACCTTTATCCCCACTTCCGACGAGTTTAAGGAATACCTTATCACTCTGCGTGACTGGTACGCAGAGGGCCTTGTTTACCCCAACCTGCTGCAGAACTCCATGCACAAGTCTTCCGACATTCTGAACGGCAGCTACGGCGTATTCTTCGACGTTGGCGAATTCATTTCCAACTATGAAAGACAGGCTCCCAACGAAGATTTCAGCCTTATTCCCATGACCCATCCTCTCAAGAGCGAGGACGCTCCCAAAATCGAATCCGGTGACGTTCCCAGAGCAAAACAGGGCAGCGCATGGAGCGTCAGCACTGCCTGCCCCAACCCCGAAGTTATAATCTCTGCCATCGACTATCTGTTCAGCGTTGAAGGCGGTTATCTTGGCTCCTACGGTGTTGAAGGCGTGACCTGGGAATACAACGAAGAAGGCAAACCCACCTACACCGAATTTGCCACCAACAACCCCGACGGCTGGACCTACACCACCGTGACCCAGGTGTACTGCATCAGCATACCCGGCATTCTGGGCGACCAGGGCAAATACACCCAGACCTACACCCAGACTCAGATAGACGCCGCAACCATCTGGCTTGAAAACGTAGTCGAAAGCGAAAACGACAACCGTGGACTGTGGGTCATGACCGTGGACGAAAACACCGAATTCGCCAACCTGACCGCAGACATCACCACATATGTCAGCGAAACCGTGCCTCAGATGTTCACCGGCGAAGTCGTTCTGGAAGAAACCTGGGACGAGTTCTGCGCAACCATCGAATCCATGGACGTAGCCCGCTGCACGGAACTGGTTGCAGCTGCCCGTGACCGCTACAATGCAAGATCTGCCGCTTAAAACACGGCATCTAAAAGGAAGGAAAACACAATGAGCAACAAATATCCACATCTGCTGTCACCCCTGCAGGTTGGCGATGTTCTGCTGAAAAACCGCATGATGGCCACCGCCGGCATGCCTCATATGCTTCAGGGGATCGAGGAATACCCCACCGAAAAGCTGATACTGCACCTGCAGAACCGTGCAAGAAACGGCGCTGCCGCCGTGTTCCTCAACTTCTTCATGGGCGGTCGCCCCAGTGATCCTGCCGACCCCGATGACATCGCGCTGTACGATGCAAAAATGGGGTTCCAGATGCATGACCTGACTTCCCGGGTAAACATCGCAAAAACCGTTTCCCACAACTATCTGTGCCAGCTGATCGACGCCATTCGCTACTACGAATCCGTTGCCATAACCATGCCTTTCGGCTCCTACACCCGTGAAGGCCCTATGCCCGGCCCCGGCATGAAGCCCGGCACCGACGGCAAGATCGGTCCCGGCGGCGGTCCCGACGGTTTCCACGTTCAGGATCCCGAAAAGCAGCTTGAGATGGAACAGGAAAACTGCATGGGTCATCCTGTGGGCAACATCACCAAAAAGCAGATACAGGAATACATAGACACCACCGTTGCCAACGCAAAGGTTCTCAAGCGATTCGGGTTTGAGATGTTCTCTATCCACAACGCTTACCACAATTCTCTGGCTTCCGAGTTCTGGAGCGAGCTGTGCAACAATCGTACCGACGAATACGGCGGCTCGGTCAAGGGCAGGGCAAAGCTGTTCCTTGACCTGTACGATGCTCTGCGCCAGACCTTTGGCAGGGATTTCCCGCTGGAAACTCTTATTTCCGCAGAGGGTCCCGGCGTAAACATGCGTGACACCATTGAGCTTGCCCGCATGGCAGAGGGAAAGGTGGATATTTTCCATATCCGCCACGGTCTGAAAGACCCCCAGCACCCCGTAGGCTTCACCTCCAGCAGAGAAGTACCCTGTCCCAATCTGGCAGCTGCCGCCGAACTGAAAGAATCCCTGACGGCTGCCGGCATCAAGATGCTGGTTGGCGTTTCCGCCGGACTTCAGGATCCCGATTTCAACGAAAAGATTCTTGCAGAGGGCAAGGCGGATATCATATGCATGTCCAGAGCCTTTATCTGCGACAGTGAGTACGGTGACAAAATATATTCTGGCAACGCCGAGGACATCACCCCCTGCATACGCTGCAACAAGTGCCATGTGCCCAACGAGTCCGACGCTTTCCGCTCCTTCTGCTCCGTCAACCCAAAAATCGGCATCGAGCAGAAGCTGGGCGACATGACAAAGCCTGCCGAAAAGGTCAAAAAGGTTGCCGTTATCGGCGGGGGTCCCGCCGGTATGAAAGCTGCCGTCACCTGTGCCGAAAGAGGCCACAGCGTTACCCTTTACGAAAAGGCCGATAAGTTGGGCGGTCAGCTGTTCCATGCAGATTACCCCAGTTTCAAATGGGCGCTGGCTGATTTCCGTGACTGGCTCATCAGGCAGACCCACAAAAAGGGTGTTGAGGTCATTCTCAACACGGAAGCAACCCCCGAGCTGCTGAAAGGCAAGGGATTTGACGAAGTTATAGTGGCCATCGGCCCCAGCTTTGAAAAGCCCAACATTCCCGGTGTTGACGGCGACAACGTAATGCTCGCCATAGACGTCTACGGTCGTGAAGCCGAGCTGCCAAAGGACATTGTTGTTATCGGCGGCAGCGAAACAGGCACCGAAACAGGCATGTACCTTGCCGAAAAGGGTCATAATGTCACCGTTATGACACGTCAGGGCATGCTGTCTGCCGATGCTGCCCACGCTCACTATGTGGTCATGCAAATGGAGGCTTACCGTGCCATGCCCAACTTCACCCGTGAACGCTGGGTCAAAAAGTACATCGGTATTGATGACAAAGGCGTTGAGTTTATTGACGAAAATGGTGTCACCCGCCGTATCGACTGTGACCTGGTCGTTGTGTCCGGCGGTGTCAAGGCAAGAGTTGGAGATGCCGCAAAGTTCTACGATCCCGCATGGCGCACCCACTACATCGGTGACTGCGTAAGAGCAGGCGATGTACACAAGGCCGTCACCGGCGGCTGGGCTGTGGCAAATCAGATCTAAAAACAATGACCTCCTTTTGGAGGTCATTGTTTTTAGATAGGGGTTAGGGGTTAGGATTTAGGGGCGTTTCCCTAATCCCTATGGATGATAAAAATCCCACCGTAAGGGAGTTGCGGAAAGGGATTTCCGCAACTGCCAATGATATTTTCCCTGACGGGAAAGTGAAATATTTCCGTTGGAAATGTGAAATATTGCTGACGCAATGTGATATATGCCTACGGCATGTTGATGTATCACTGCGTGATAATTAAATATTAAAGGA
>SVKU01000023.1 GCA_015068245.1 Oscillospiraceae bacterium | reverse complement strand
TGCCCGCCATCCTCTTATAAATATCAAAAACGCTGTGCCTATCGATGTTCGTCTGGGCAAGGATTTTGATACCCTTGTTGTCACCGGTCCCAATACCGGCGGCAAAACAGTAACGCTGAAGACCATTGGTCTGCTGACTCTGATGGCTGAGTGCGGACTTCATATTCCCGCAGATGACGGCAGCACCATTTCTGTGTTTGACAAGGTTCTGGCAGACATCGGAGACGAACAAAGCATCGAGCAGTCCCTGTCCACATTTTCGTCCCATATGAAGAACATTGTTGAGATAATCGACGAAGCAGATATGGGCACCATGATCCTTTTTGATGAACTTGGTGCAGGTACCGACCCCGTCGAGGGTGCAGCACTGGCTATTGCCATAATCGAAAACTGCCGCCAGATGGGCGCACGAATTGCGGCAACGACCCATTACGCAGAGATGAAGGTATACGCCATGCGAACCGAAGGCGTCCAGAATGCGTCATGCGAGTTTGACGTGGAAACCTTGAAACCCACTTACCGTTTGCTCATAGGTATTCCCGGCAAGTCCAACGCTTTTGCCATATCCCGCAGACTGGGTCTTTCGGAGTATATCATCAAGAAAGCCGGAGACCAGATAGATAAGAATGACGCCGACTTCGAGGACGTTATAACCCAGCTTGAAACCCAGCGACAGGCTATGGAAGCTGCCAAGGAAGAGGCAGAAAAACTCCGCCGTGAAACCGAGGAGAGTAAGAACGCTGCTGAAAAGTATCGTGAAGAGATAAAACGTGAACGTGAAAAGGCTGTGCTGAAAGCCAGAGCAGAAGCCCAAAGCATAATCGACGATGCCCGCAGCACTGCCAACGCCGTTATAGCCGAGCTGAAGGATATGCGAAAGCAGCTTAAAAACAGTGAAAACTGGCAGGGTATGAATGACAAGCAGTCATCACTGCGTCGTGAACTGAACGAGGCGGAAGCACGTCTTGGAGAAAAACGTGAAAAGGAAAACCTGCCGCCTCCGTCCAGAGACGTCGTGGTGGGCGATACCGTTGAGATACTCAGTGTCGGCACCAAGGCCACTGTTCTTTCCATTGAAAAGGACGGAACTTACCGTTTGCAGGCAGGTATTCTGAACATAAAGGCCAAGAAAGACGAAGTACGTCTTATTGAGAATCAGCAGCAGGACGTTAAAAAGTTTATCGAAAAATCAAAAGAGAGCCTCAGAAGCCTTGCAGCCACACCGGAACTTGATATCCGAGGCATGCTGCCGGAAGAAGCCGAAGGTGTAGTGAACCTGTTTATAGATAACGCAGTGCTGGGAAATCTTCCGTCAGTTCGCATTATCCACGGAAAGGGTACAGGTGTGCTGAGAAAAGCTGTCCAGACTCAGCTCAAGCGGGACAAGCGTGTCAAAAGTTACCGCAACGGTCTGTACGGCGAAGGTGAAGACGGCGTAACGATTGCAGAACTTAAGTGAACTGCTCAAAGACTTCCTTGTTAAAGAGGCAACACCGTAGGGCGGGGGCTTGCTCCCGCCGACTTAACCTGATACCTTTAACCGTTAACCTGTTTTGTTAATTCAAAGTAAAATAAAATGACAATGGCCAAAAACTATTGACGTTCAGCTTTTCATTTGCTAATATATCTAGTGGAACATAGCTCTGTAACAATATAAGGAGTGAAATAAATGTACATCAAAGAAGCTGTTGTAAACAATCAGGTGGGCCTCCACGCCAGACCCGCAACCTTCTTCATCCAGAAAGCCAACGAGTATAAGAGCAGCATCTGGATCGAAAAGGAAGAAAGACGTGTCAACGCCAAGAGCCTTCTGGGCGTTCTGTCTCTTGGAATCGTAAAGGGAACTACCATCACTCTTATCGCAGATGGTACCGATGAGGAAACCGCCGTAAATGCTTTGGTGGATCTGATTTCCTCCAATTTCTCTGAATAAGTTATAGCGTGAATCTACAAATCCCCTGAAAGACGCATCAGCATCATTCAGGGGATTAAAGTTTCTCGTTTTTTAATGGCGGATGCCATTAAAAAACGGCTTTTTCAGTCTGCTGCAGCGCACTCGCTGTCAGCTTTGCTGCCAGCTTCGCACGTTTGCAGACTGTGTAGTAAAATTTCCGACATACATGCTGCCGGAAATTTTGGTTTAGATTCATTCGCTGCTTCGCAGCGAACTCTGCGAGGCTGCTAACTGTAATTGTTAACTGTTAACTGTTAACTGTACCCGGGAGGTGATACTTTGCCTGACTTTGAACAGCTGAAACAAAAAGCTCACGATCTGCCGCTGGCACCGGGAGTATATATCATGGCGGACAAAAACGGCAAAGTCATCTATGTTGGCAAAGCCAAGGCTCTGCGCAATCGTGTAAGCCAGTATTTTGTGGACTCTGCCGGACATTCGGAAAAGACCAGAGCCATGGTGCGCAATATCCACGATTTCAGTGTTATCATAGCCCAAAGCGAGTTTGAAGCCCTGGTGCTTGAGTGTTCGCTGATAAAGCTTCACCAACCCAAATACAACATTCTGCTGAGGGACGATAAGGGATATCCCTATATTCGTCTGGATATGAATGAGGAATATCCAAACCTTACCATGGTGTCGAAACCACTTGAGGACGGAGCGAAATATTTCGGCCCTTATGGTGGGCGTTCCGTGACCCAAAACGCCATAAATACCATCAAAACGACCCTGCGTCTGCCGTCCTGCAGCAAAAAGTTTCCCCGGGATATCGGTAAAGACCGCCCATGCCTGAACTATCACATGGGTCAGTGTGACGGCTGGTGCCAGAAGCTGGGCAGCCAGCGGCAGTATTATGAAACAGTTCGTCAGGCGCAGCTGATATTGGAAGGCAAGTACAAGCAGGCAGCTGCAGAACTGCGTGAGCAGATGGAGGCGGCTGCGGAGGAATTGAAATTTGAGCAGGCCGCTGAACTGCGTGACAGGTGCCTTGCCATTGAATCTCTTGGAAAAAAGCAGCGGGTAGTGTCCGGAGCCATGGCAGATACGGATATTATCGGCTGGTACAGCAACGATAACAGGGGATGTTTTGTCGTCCTCCATTATATCGGCGGAAATCTGGTGGACAAGGAGTTCCGCCTTACTGAGCCGGACAGCGGTGAAAATGCTCTGACCGCACTGGTAAAGCAGTATTATCTTGAAAGAACCCATCTGCCTCGCGAGATACTCCTGCCTCACCTGATGGAAGACAGCGAATTGTTTGCTCAGCTGTTGTCCGGCAGGGGACATAAGGTTAAAATCAGCGTTCCCCAGCGGGGAGACAAGACGGAACTTATAAAGCTTGCTCATAAAAATGCCGTTGAAGAAGCCGAAAGGGTGACCACTGCAGCAGAACGTGTCAATAAGACTCTTGAACTCGTAGCTCAACTGCTGGGGCTGCCTGAAATTCCAAAGAGGATTGAGGCTTACGATATGTCCAATACAGCGGGCATCGATATGGTAGGCAGCATGACCGTGTTTGTTGACGGCAATCCGCTGAAAAGAGATTATCGTACCTTTAAGGTCAAGGACGAGAATATAAAAGACGACTACCATGCCATGCAGGAAGTGCTGACCCGAAGACTGACAAGGCTGGTGGACAAGTCGGAGGGATTTGAAAATCGTCCGGATCTGCTGCTGATGGACGGCGGTCAGGCTCAATGCTCAGCGGCAGAAGAGGTTCTGGCACAGCTCGGATTGGTGATCCCCGTCTATGGCATGGTCAAGGACGACCGCCATCGTACAAGGGCACTGATGACAGCTTCGGGTCAGGAAATAAGCATATCCGGCAATCAGGCGGTGTTTTCTTTCTTTGGCAAGATTCAGGAAGAAACCCACAGGTTTGCCATTGAATACCATAGAAGCCTGCGGGCAAAGAAAGTAAAACAGTCTGAACTGGAGAAGATAAAAGGTGTAGGTCAGGCAAGACGAACCGCACTGTTAAAGCATTTTAAAACAATTAAGGCCATTAAAGCCGCCGCATTGGAAGAACTTGAAGCAGTTGTACCCAAGCCTGCTGCCAAAGCGGTATACGAATACTTCCACAAAGGAACTGATGAAACATGCGAGTGATTACAGGCACAGCCAGAGGAACAAGACTTCTTACGCCCAACGGTGATACTGCCAGACCGACCACTGATAAGGTCAAGGAAAGCATTTTCAATATAATCCAGTTTGATGTACCAGGTCGGGACGTTCTGGATCTTTTTGCGGGAACAGGGCAACTGGCCATAGAAGCTCTCAGCCGTGGTGCCGAAAGTGCTGTGCTTGTTGACCAAAGCAGGGATATGGTAAAGCTGATCGGAGAGAATCTCAAACGGGCAAAAATGGAAAAACAGGCAGAGATTGTCAACTCTGACGCTGAAAGCTACCTCAAAAGATGCCGGAAAAAGTTTGGAATAATCTTTCTTGACCCTCCATACGCCGGTGATTTACTGGAAACTTCACTGGATTTGATACTTAAGTTTGACATTTTGCTCAGCGGTGGTATAATAGTGTGTGAGCGACCTGCCGACGGTGAGCTGAAAAGCTATGACAAGCCCGGCCTGTCGGTCAGGGATTATAAATACGGTAAGACTGTAATAAGCGTTTACAGACTTATGCTGGAGGAAGTATGAAAACGGCCATATACCCCGGAAGTTTCGATCCCGTTACCCTTGGACATCTGGACGTAATAGAAAGAGCAGCTGCCATTTTCGACCGTGTTGTGGTTTGTGTAATGGTCAACTGCGACAAAAAATATATGTTCACATCTCAGGAACGGGCAGATTTCATTTCCAAGGTTACCTCGCACCTTCCCAATGTGCAGGTAGAGCTGTCGGAAAGGCTTCTGGCTGATTATGCGAAGGATTATGAGGGCAGCGTTCTTGTTAAAGGGCTGCGCAACTCTTCCGATTTTGAGATAGAGTTCCAAATGGCACTCATCAACAAAACAGCGAACCCCCACCTTGAAACGGTATTCCTGCCGTCAGCGAAGGAAAATGTGTTTTTAAGCTCCAGTGCCGCCAGAGAAATGGTGCGGTACAGAGCTGACCTTTCGGGCTTTGTTCCCGAAGCAATAATAGACGATATCAAGAACAAAATGTACAAAGATTAAGGAGGCAGACCAATGGCAAGTGGAGCTGAAGAACTGCTTAGCAGATTATACGAAATGGTGCAGGACGCCCGGAGCTTCCCCATCGGAGCTGACAAATGCGTTCTCGACAGAGACAAGGTGCTCGATCTTCTGGACGAGATCAACAGCCAGCTTCCCGGCGAAATGAAGCAGGCCAAGACCATTCTCGATTCCCGCAACGAGCTTGTCACGGCCGCCAAGCGTGAGGCCGAATCCATCAGACGTCAGGCAGAGGAAAGAGCAAAGCAGATGATCTCCAAGGAAGAGATCGTTGCTGCTGCCAACGTCGAAGCCAAGCGTATTATTTCTGAAGCTGAAATGAAGGCCCGTGAACTGAGAAAGGTCACCAACGACTACGTTGACGACAACCTTAAGCGCACTGAAGAAGCTGTTAACGCAGCGCTGAACGAGATCAAGCAGACTCGTCAGAAATTCCGTGTGGCAGCCGGATATCAGCCCAAGCAGGAATCCCCAATTCTTGAGGATATCTAAGCACAATATTTGTTAAAAGCACTCACGCCAAAGCCTCCCCTGTGTAAGGGGAGGTGGCGCGCAAAGCGCGACGGAGGGGTTGCCGTTGGGCGGCCGATCCTCGTCATGGTTTCGCAATGCCAGCCCCCTTGAATAAAGGGGGCCTTTCAGTGTGTGTTTTTTTGTTTAGAGGAAACTATGGACATTCAAAACGCATACAGCCTGTGGTGCAGGAACGTCAAAAACCCGGAACTGCTGGCAGAATTGAAACAACTGAAAAACAACACCGCTGACAGGACAGACAGCTTTTACCGTGAGTTGAGCTTTGGCACTGCGGGATTACGGGGAGTTATGGGCGCAGGCACAAACCGCATGAACATTTATGTGGTTCGACGTGCAGCCCTTGCGCTTGGTAAGGTCTTGGGAAAAGAGCAGAGTGCGGTCATCGCATACGATACCCGCCGCAATTCCCGCAAGTTTGCGGAAGAAACAGCCTGCGCTCTGGCGGAAAAGGGAGTTAAAGTCTGGCTTTTCGAAACGCCTGTCCCATTGCCAATGCTGTCCTTTGCCATTCGTGAACTGGGGTGTGGAGCTGGTGTTATGTTAACTGCAAGCCACAACCCGTCACAGTATAACGGCTTTAAATGTTTCGGTTCCGACGGTGCGCAGATATCCGTCAAGTTTACAAAGCAAATAGCTGCCGCCATGGAGAAGACAGATTATTTCGTCAAAAAGCGATACAGCTTTGCCACTCACTGCAAAAAGGGTGAGATTCGGCTGGTGGACAGAGATATTTACAAAGCGTATCTTAGTGCGGTGCTGGCATGCCGAACAGCCGAAGATATCTCAGATCTCAGTGTGCTGTACACTCCGCTGAACGGTACGGGCATGTTTGTGGTGCCCCAATTCCTTCATGGCCTTGGAGCAAGGATGGATACGGTTGCAGAGCAGATGAAGATCGACCTTGACTTTTCCACCTGTCCCAGCCCCAATCCCGAAAACATCGAAGCATTTTCCCTTGCGATGGAGCAGGCAGAACGTACAAATCCTGATATTATCCTTGCCACTGACCCGGACTGCGACAGAATCGGTGTTGCTGTGAGACACAATGAGGCTTATAGACTGCTAACCGGTAACGAAATCGGCTGCTTGCTGTTGGATAGGATCCTGGCTGAAAGAACAAAAAAAGAGCCTCTTTATGAATTGGCTGTTATGATAAGAAGTTTCGTGTCATCACCCATGGCAGATGCCATAATGAAAAGCTATGGGGGACAGGCATGGGACGTGCCCGTAGGCTTCAAGTATATAGGAGAGATGATATCCGCACTTGCAGACAACGGTTGCCCGGAACTTTTCATTTTTGCTTTTGAAGAAAGCTGTGGATATCTGGCCGGCACATACTGTCGGGATAAAGACGGCGTGGCAGCAGCTATGCTGATATGCGAAACGGCCGCATATCACAAAAAACAGGGCATGACCCTTGTAGACGCCCTGGAAAATCTGTATCAGAAGTACGGATATTATGTAAACAAGACAGACAGCATTGTGCTTCCCGGTAAAAACGGTGAACAGCTGCGGGAGAGGATAATGGCGCGGCTCAGAAAAAAGAAAGTTAAGACTATTGCTGATATGAAGGTGACAAGATACGCCGATCATCTGAAAATCGACAGTACCGATGTTCTGGAATATGAGTGTGAAAACGCCAGACTCATAATTCGCCCATCGGGAACCGAGCCAAAGCTGAAAATATATATGATGGCAAAAGCTCAAAGCAGGGAAAATGCTGAGGATATTATTGAATCCATCAGAGCGGATGCCATAAATTTGATTGGAATATAAAATGAGCCGTCGAGGACGCCGGCCCCTACTTTGAACATTGTAGGGGGCGGCGTCCTCGACGCCCCAATTGATATATTATATTCTCTCCTTAACTGCGTTTGTGATCTTTGCAAAATCTTCAACGTCAAGGGTCTCACCCCTTACGTTTTCCGGATATCCGCAGGAAACTATTATTTCAGTTATCTCGGATTTGCTGAGAGGCAATCCTGCTGCCAGACCGTTGACGAGAGTTTTTCTTCTTTGAGCAAAGGACAGCTTAACGATTTTGAAAAACAGCTTCTCGTCAACTTCAACAAGAGGAGTTTTTCTGCACTTGAGCTTAATAACGGAAGATGTTACCTTAGGCTGAGGATAGAAGCAGGACGGCGGAACATGGAACAGTATTTCCGGCTCCGTATGGTACCGGCAGTAAACAGAAAACGCACCATAGTCAGAGCTTCCTGCCTTTGCGCAGATACGCAGGGCAACTTCTTTCTGGATCATAACGGTTATATAGTCAAAGCACTTGCTGTCTACCAGTGCGGATATGGCCGGAGAAGTGATATAATAAGGCAGATTGGCACAAGCTACCGGGTGAAGCCCCTGAAAATGCTCGTCCACGATTGCCCTGATGTTGGTTTTGAGGATATCGCTGTTGATAACGGTAACATTGTCGAAATCTGCCAGAGTTTCGTCCAGTACCGGCAGGAGAGTCTTGTCCAGTTCGACGGCAACAACCTTTGAGGCCCTGTCACATAGTTCCACAGTAAGCGGACCGATACCGGGGCCGACTTCAAGAACGCCGTCACCATCTTCAATGGAGTCGGCAATGGATTGAGGTACACGTTTGTCTATAAGGAAGTTCTGACCCATGGACTTGGAAAAACGGAATCCATGGCGGCCGAGAAGCTCTTTTATTTCACTTAAATTACAAAGATTCATAAATATTATCCCCCATTTGCAGGAAAAATTATACCAGTTATCTTTGAAGTTGGCAATTATAATTTGCCATGCCGTAAAGTTTTACTTGTTTTATCCTGTGGATTCAATTAATATATTGCATATAATGGGTCAGTCTATCAAATAAGGAGGACGACTATGCTGAATATCTGCATCCTTTTCGGCGGCGTTTCGCCCGAACACGAGGTGTCTTTGCGTTCGGCTGAATCGGTGCTGAACAATATCGATAAAGAAAAGTATAATGTTTTGCCTGTGGGAATAACCCGTGACGGCACATGGTATCTTTTTGGCGGGGACGACTTTTCCGAGCTTCCCGGCAGCAAATGGGAGAATAATCCGAATAATATGAAGGCTATTGTATCTCCTGCCAGAGATCAGGGATTGGTCGTATTCTTACCCGATGGCATACGGACGATCAAGCTGGACTGCGTTTTCCCCGTTCTGCATGGCGAAAACGGTGAGGACGGTTCCGTTCAGGGATTGATGCAGCTGGCGGGTATACCCTGCGTAGGAAGTGATGTTTCAGCCTCTGCGGCAGCTATGGACAAGACCATGACAAAGCTTGTGGCAGATAAAGAAGGCATAACCCAGGCAAAATGGCTGCTGGTGAAAAAGGACGTTTTTGAAAGAATGGCCGAGCAGACGGCAGCACGCATAGAAAGCTGCTTTGATTATCCTGTTTTTGTAAAGCCTGCGGGAACCGGCTCCTCAGTGGGAGTGTCAAAGGTAAAGAATCGTGAAGAACTTCAGCCCGCACTGGAAGGGGCTTTTGAGTATGACAGCAAAGCTCTGGTGGAAGAGTTCATTGACGGACACGAAATAGAAGTTGCAGTTCTGGGCAACGGAGAACCTTATGCTTCCATTTGCGGAGAGATAATCTCCGGAGCTGAGTTTTACGACTATGACGCAAAATACATCACAGATACCTCTGTGGACGTGATACCGGCAGAGATATCCGATGAGACAGCCGAAATGGTCAGAGATACTGCTGTGCGCATATACAAAGCCCTCGGATGCAAAGGTCTTTCACGGGTAGATTTTTTCGTTAAGAGAGACGGCAGTGGAGTGGTGTTCAACGAAATAAATACCATTCCCGGATTTACCTCCATCTCCATGTATCCCAAGCTCATGGTTGCCAGCGGTATAGAGTATCCGAAACTTATAGATAAGCTTATTGAACTTGCCATTGAAGCCCGGATGTGATATAACTTATCTGATAAACTGCAATTGGAGCGAATTATGAGTATTGAAACAAAACCTGTGGTTATCGAGATACAGGGCCGCCAGTCTTTTCAGGGCAGTAAACCGGAATCCATGGAGCTGGTAACGGACGGCATTTTCTGGGGCAGTGACGGAAAATATATGATATCCTACCCCGAAAGCGAAATGACCGGTCTTGCTGGAACCACCACAACCTTTGAGGTGTCGGGCAATTCCGCAAGTCTTATCCGGGAAGGAACGGTAACGTCCCATATGATATTTGAACCGGGACGCAAACACCTTTCTCTTTACGATATGGGATTCGGAGCCTTGACCATCGGCGTTGATGCCAGTAAAGTCCGCTCGAACTTAAGCGAAACAGGCGGCACTCTTGAGATAGACTACAAGATTGAAATTGAGCATATCATCGCCGGAGAGAGTTCTTTTCTGATAACCGTTCGGGAAAGCTCCGACAGAACATTAATACAATAACATACGAAATCAGGATGTGAACCACAATGACTGAAATGATAAAAACTGCCAAAGAGCAGGTATCCCTGCTCGTACGTCAGGCTTACGCAAAGGCTGTTGAAGCCGGAAAACTCCCCGCTGATGTTGAGGTAAACGATAAAGTAGATATCCCTAAGGATACCAAAAACGGCGACTATGCTTCCAACTATGCCATGGTGTCGGCAAAGCCCATGAGAATGGCTCCCAGAGTGATTGCCGAAGCCATAGTTGAGAATCTCGAGCTTGAAGGCAGCTACTTTGCTTCTGCCGAGATAGCCGGAGCGGGTTTCATCAACTTCCGCCTTTCTCCCAAGTGGTACGGCGATGTCCTCCGCGGTATTGAGGCCGACGGCAAGGATTACGGCTGCGTAGACGAAGGTCACGGCGAAAAGGTCATGGTGGAATTCGTTTCCGCCAACCCCACCGGCCCCATGACCATCGGCAACGCCAGAGGCGGTGTTCTGGGAGATTCCCTGGCATCCGTGCTGGAAAAAGCCGGCTACAATGTTTGGCGTGAATTCTACGTCAATGATGCGGGCAACCAGGTCGAGTTGTTCGGACGTTCCATCGAGGCAAGATATCTCCAGCTCATTCATGGCGAAGATGCCGTTGAGTTCCCTGAGGACGGCTACCACGGTCAGGATATTATCGAGCTTGCACAGCTCATTTACGATAAGGAAGGGGATAAGTACCTTTCCATGGAACCTGCTGAACGTCGTGATGAAATGATGCGTTTTGGCATCAAACGCAACATTGGTCTGATGCACCAGCATCTTGACCGTTACGGCATCAAGTACGACTGCTGGTTCCCTGAAAGCAGCCTCCATGAAAGCGGCTACGTTGCCGAAACCGTAAAGCTGCTGGAAGACAGCGGTCATACCTACGAGAAAGACGGCGCACTGTGGTTCAAAACTACCGATTTCGGTGCGGATAAGGACGAAGTCCTGCGCCGCAGCAACGGATTCTATACCTACTTTGCTGTTGATATGGCTTACCATCGGGATAAGTTTATTGAACGCGGCTTTGACCGTGTTATAGATGTTTGGGGAGCCGACCACCATGGTCATGCCATCCGTTTCAAGGCCTCCATTGCTGCCCTGGGTATCGACAACAGCAAACTGGATTTCCTTATCATGCAGCTTGTCCGACTGGTCAAGGACGGCGAAACCGTTAAGGTTTCCAAGCGTACCGGCAAAGCCATCACTCTCAACGACCTGCTGGACGAGATATCTGCAGATGCCTGCCGATTCTCTTTCAACGCACGTCCCGATACTCACCTTGAGTTTGATATGGGTCTTGCAGTCCGTCAGGACAGCGAAAACCCTGTTTACTATGTCCAGTACGCTCATGCTCGTATCTGCAGCCTGATAGCTGCGCTTAAGGCAGAAGGCAGTCAGGTTGTTTCCGCTTCCAATATCGATGAAGCACTGTTGGCTGCAGACGAGGAAAAGGAACTTATCAAGCAGCTGTCTGCCCTGCCCGAGGAAGTACGCTCCGCAGCCAGGGATTACGACCCCTCCAAGATCAATCGCTACCTTATCGAGCTGGCTTCCCGTTTCCATCGCTTCTACAATGCCTGCCGCATTAAGGGTGAGGAGGAAAATCTCCTTGCTGCAAGACTTTGTCTTGCTTCCAAGACCCGTGATGTTCTGGCTATCGGTCTTGCCATTCTTGGCATCTCCGCACCCGAAAAAATGTAATAGTTTTACTCAGCTGTCATTTAGAAAAAATGCTGTCATTTCGAACGCCGACTTTGTCGGCGGAGAAATCCCCTCGTCGATGCAAGCACTGCCGAAATCGCTTCCGGATAAATCCGAAAGCTCAAACGCAGTGCTGCATCTCCTCTCTCAAAAGCAAACTTTTCGTTGGTTTGCTTTTGAGTAAACGTAGGGCGGGGGCTTGCTCCCGCCGCCTGCTACGATGAGTATTATCCTGCCGCTCCGTAGGGGACGATCATTGACAGTTCTTTCAAAACAATCTCGCAGTCACCGCTGCCATAACAAAACCTGTAAGATCCGCTGCCAGTGCCGCCGGTACTGCCCAACGGGTCTTTTTTACACCTGCTGCGCCAAAGTAAACAGCGATGGTGTAAAATGTGGTTTCGGTTGAACCCAGCATTATGGCCGCAGTACGCCCGATTTGCGAATCAACCCCGTATGTTCTCATTATGTCAGCTGCCACAGCTAGGGCAGCACTTCCGCTTAAAGGACGAATCAATACAAGAGGAGCGGTTTCAGGAGGAATACCGAGAAACCTAAAAGCAGGAGTCAGCAATGTTGTTATCATATCCAACGCACCTGATGCACGCAGCATATAAACGCCGCTTAACAATATGATAAGGTTTGGCAGTATCCTGAGCATGATTTTCAACCCATCTTCAGCACCGCAAGTCAGAAGAGAGTACACATCAAGACGCTTTTTTAAGGAATAACAGGCTGCAGCAGTGATTATAAGCGGAATGATATAACTGCTCACGAAGTTTTTTCAAGCCTTGCCAGTAGTGTGGATACCCCAAGGCCAACGCTTACGGAAACAATGGAAGATACCCAAACAGCCGGAAGAATATCAAAGGGGGCTGCACAGCCCATAGAGGAACGTAAAGCTGCAGCAGTTGAAGGTATCAGCTGAATAGATGCGGTACACAGAACAATGAATCTGCACATACCGTCACTGGCCACAGAACTGTCTTTTTGAAGTGCAGTCATTCGCTTTACAGCCTGTATGCCAAGGGGAGTTGCGGCGTTGCCAAGCCCGAGAAAATTTGCTGTAACACAACCTGAAATCGATTGAAGAACATGAGTGTCTTTGCGGGCTTCCGGAAAAATGCGCTTTAAAACAGGAGCAAGGATTCGGCTGAGTTTTGCAGATACCCCGGATGCATCCAAAAGCGAACAAATCCCACACCACAGACATACGGGTCCTGTCATGGAAACAGCGGTGGCAACTGCCTCAGCTGCGCCCTCCAATACTGCGGAAGACATGGCATCTGCAGTACCGGCAAAGAAAGAGAACAGCAGGGATATGGCGACCATTGCGGTCCAAAGAATGCTTAACGCCAAACACAACACGTCCTTTCTTTCATATATATACTATTGATAAGCATTTGATATTACTGACGTTGCATTTCCAAATTATAACAAAAATCACTAAAAAACATGAAAACAATTTCCAATTTTGCATTGACAAGCAATTACAATATGTTATAATACGACATAGAAAAAGCATATTTGAGATATTACATATGCAATCGACAAAAGATGAAAGGGAGTAGCCAACTTGAAATCCACCGGTATAGTCAGGAAACTTGATGACCTCAGAAGAATCGTAATACCTATCGAACTTTGCCGAACTCTTGATATCGCAGAAAGAGATCCTATCGAGATTTACACCGAAGGCAACATGATTATCCTTAAAAAGCACGAGCCTGCCTGTATTTTCTGCTCTGATGCAAAGGATATTGTCAACTATAAGGGCAAAAATATCTGCCCCTCCTGCCTTAAAGAGATCCAGAAACTGGGCTGATATCATCCGGACGACGAAAAAAGAAAACAGCACCGCCTTGATGCCGTGACCGGGCATTGGCGGTGCTGTTTTTTGACTATACATATTGTTTAAAATTTGACGAAATGTGGTGAAAATAAGTAATAAAGTGAAGAAATAATGAAAATATGATTACCAATAGTAGAGAAATCGATAGAAAATATTGTAAAAAATGTAAATTGAGATTTTGCGCCGGAGACAGTCAGTCTTCGGATTTTACTGCCGCATCGTAAAGGTCGTTCTTTGAAATGCCGTGTTCGGAGGAGACTCTTTTTACTGCGTCTTTCAGTGAACTTCCATCGCTGCGAAGCTGAGCAACCAACTCAAGAGCCTGTTCCATGTTCATTTCTTCTTCAGGCTCGGTGCAGCCTCTGATTACCAACACAAATTCTCCTCTCGGAGGATTCTCGGTGTAGTAATCCACAGCTTCCTGCAGAGAGGTCAAACGAACCTCTTCGTGGAGTTTTGTAAGCTCACGGCAAAGAGCCAGCTCACGGTTACCAAAGGCAGAAAGCATATCGGCAAGAGTTTTCAGCAGCTTATGGGGGGCCTCATAAAAAACCATAGTACGCTTTTCACCCACCAGCTCCAAAAGGTGCTGACGGCGGTTTTTTCCGTTGGTAGACAGAAAACCCTCAAAGGTAAACCGCTGGGTAGGCATTCCGGAAATGGCAAGGGCATCTATAATGGCGCAGGGGCCGGGGATAGCGGTCACGGGAATAGCTAAACTTCTGCACAGTTTAACAATATCCTCACCGGGATCGCTGATTGCGGGAGTTCCTGCATCGGTGACCAATGCGCAGTTTTCTCCGGCAAGGATACGGTCGGCAATTTTCTGGCCGGAACCTGCCCTGTTGTGTTCATAATAGCTGACCATGGGTTTTTTGATATCCAAATGGTTGAGCAGTTTAAGGGTAACGCGGGTATCTTCGGCTGCAATGAAGTCCACTGATTCAAGAGTTTTCCGGCACCTGTTTGAGATATCACCAAGGTTACCGATGGGTGTTGCAACAATATACAAAGTTCCTGACATATCGTTAGTCCATTCCATAAATTTTTTTGACCTCATCAGAGGTATTCCCGTTATCGTCTGAGATAAACAGCGGAGCTTCAACTGTAAGCCCCGGTTTGGCATCCAGCATTGCTTCGATCATAAACACCTTTGGCGGTTTCTTTGAATTGTAAGATACGAATCGCAGACGTTTTGGCTCAAGGTTTACGCTTTTCAGTTCTGAAATCAACTCTGCCAGACGTTCGCAGCGATAAACGATGGCAACTTTGCCGCCGCTTTTCAGCAGCAGGGATGCTGCGGCACACAGTTCCTTCAGCGTACAGGAACTCTCACTTCTGGCTGACGCAATCTCGGCAGAAGAGGACACAGGACCTGAGGAAAAGTACGGCGGGTTGGATATTACAAGGTCATAGCCATTTGCGGGCAAGATACCTTTGACGTTTCCGATATCGCCGGGTGTAACAGTCAATCGGTCGTTCAGTTGATTAAGAGTGATATTGCGCTGTGCCAGCTCAACAGCTGAAGGGAGGATCTCCAGTCCGTCAATTTTTGCGGTTGGAGCACGACCGGCGGCAAGTATCATCAAAGCGCCGCCTCCGCAGCCCAGATCACAAATACGCATATTCTTTTTGTATGAAGCAAAGGCTGCCAGCAGAATACTGTCTGTTCCGAGACGAAAATGAGTGTCGTCCTGTATCAGTCTGTATCCTGAGTTAGGTATAAATTCAGAATATTCCATAATTCCAATACCGCTGTGTTACATAAATGTTTTACCCGGATATTCTAATTGAATATCCGGGTAAATGTCAATAGAACTAACTATGATTACTGCTGAGAGATAGCGCCCATGGGGCAAGCGTCGGCGCAGGTGCCGCATTCAACGCACTGTTCAGCGTCGATAACGTACTTGCTGTCGCCGGCTTCGATGATACCCAGGGGGCAAACGGAAGCGCAGGAACCGCAGCTGATGCAATCGTCGTTAATGAAATATGCCATTGTATGTAACCTCCGATTATTATTCAATAGTGAAGTAAAAGACTTACTTTCGCAGTCATTATAACACTATTTCGATAAAAAGCAATAAGAATTTTTTAACTTGATTGAAAAACATATTTCTCCAAAGAGTTACCTTTTGCTAACTTTTTTGCAGCCAAAACCGCTATAACCAAAAAGTCAGAGAAAGTCAAAATTAGCACTTGACAATGGAGAGTGCTAATGATATACTGAACTCGTAAAAGTCAGAGAAAGTCAAAAAGTCAAATAAAGTCAATACGGAAGGACTGATATAAATATGGGTATTGCAGATCTTATAGCAACCTTCATAATGAAAGAAATGAGTGGTGGCGGTGAGGTTGAACTCCAGCGCCGCGAACTGGCAGACAGATTTGGCTGTGTTCCAAGCCAGATAAACTACGTTATCTCAACCCGTTTTTCGCCCGAACATGGCTTTATAGTCGAAAGCCGCAGGGGTGGAGGAGGATATATAAGGATAAGCAGAGTTACATCAGACAGAAGAAGCCTGCTGATGCATGCAGTCAATTCTATCGGCAGCAGTATCGATATACGTTCTGCCAATGCCATACTGTCAAACCTTGCGTCTGCAGAGGTAATATCCGAAGAGGTTGCATCCGCAGCGCTGGCAGCTGTTGGTGAAACGGCTCTAAAAGCCGCAGCTCCTGAGGTAAGACCTTACATCAGAGCGGGCATACTAAAGCAGATACTTGTAAATACCATCAGATAATTCATCGGAAAGAAGGTAATTCTAATGTATATCAATTTCGGAAATCAATATGGATCGCCCTCTGTACTGTGGTACACAGAGCAAAAGCTTTCCGACGGGATAACCTGTCCTTTATGCGGAGCTACAGCAAACACAATCAAGAAAACCGGTAAGGCGGGTTGTGCCAAGTGCTACGAGGTTTTTGCATCTGTTTTAGACCCATACATCAAAAGAATACACGGTAGTGTTACTCATAATGGACGCATCCCGGGAGGCGGAACACCCGAGCAGAAGCAGGAAAGAGAGATATCTCAGCTCAGACAACAGCTCAAATCTGCCGTGGAAGCAGAAGACTACCTGAAAGCTGCCGAACTGCGGGACAGGATCAGAGAACTGGAGGGAAAGTAAATGATTACAAAATGGTATGAACTGGCGGGAATTGACAGTGATATCGCTGTTTCTACCAGGGTTCGTCTCGCCAGAAACTTCAGCAATATACCTTTTCCTAACAGAATGACCGCCGAGCAGGCACAGCAGGTGCTTGACAGAGTTTCGGAAAAAATGCTGGGCAGTGCAGGCGGCATAGAGTTTCGCCTGGTGGATATGAGCAATAAAAACGAAGCGGAATCTTTGGTTGAACGCCACCTTATTTCCCGGGAAATGGCACTTGCACAAAGACCCTGTGGAGCCATACTGTCCCGAGATGACAGCGTAAGCGTAATGGTAAATGAGGAAGACCATCTGCGCATTCAGATCATGGGCAGCGGATTCTGCCTTGATGATTGCCTAAGACGTGCCGAATCCATCGACAAACTGCTTGAAGAAGGGGAGTCTATGGCGTTTGATACCCGAAAAGGATACCTGACATCGTGCCCCACCAATCTTGGCACAGGACTTCGCGCGGGAGTTATGCTTCATTTACCTGCATTGACCGAGTCTGGCGCAATTCGAGGAATTGTCAGCTCTGCGGAAAAACTGGGATTTGCAGTCCGAGGCCTTTACGGTGAGGGAACCAAAGCTATCGGTGCCATGTACCAATTCTCTAACCAGCTCACTTTGGGCATGACGGAAGAAGAAACGGTGTCACGGCTAAGCGAAGCGGTAAAAAGCATTATCGCTCAGGAACGTGCCGCAAGAATAAACATGAGTGCGGAAAACCCCACCGCACTGGAGGACAAAGTCTGGAGAGCCGCAGGAACTTTGGCATCAGCACGGCTTATGACCTCCGACGAAGCTCACAGACTGCTTTCAGACATGCGTCTTGGCGTATCGATGGGGCTTTTGAAGGGTATAACTATTGAGAAGATAAACCGCCTGCAGTGGGAGGTAGGGCCGGCATCCATAACCGAACTGCTTGAAGGCAGCGTCACCCCTGCACAGCGTGACAAAAAACGATCGGAGCTGATGCGGCAGTCCGTATCGGCTGTGTTTGACAAATAGGACTCGAAAGGAGTTGTGCATATGAACGAAAACCGTTTTACCGAAAGAGCACAGGAGGTATTCTCTCTTGCGCAGGAAGCAGCAACAGAACTTGGACACGGCTATGTGGGCAGTGAACATCTGCTGCTGGGATTGGCCAGAGAAAAGGATGGTGTTGCGGGTAAAGTGCTTATCAGCAGCGGCATCAGTGCCGATAAGATAAAAGATACTATCGTCAAATCTGTAGGTGTGGGAGAACCCGGAGCAGCACCTGCCCAGGGACTGACTCCCAGATCAAAACATATCATAGAACTGGCAGTTACCGAAGCCAACAGATTCGGTCACAATTATGTGGGTACCGAGCACCTGCTTATGGGGATCCTTCGTGAAAGCGATTGCATAGCCGCAAAAATCATCACTTCTCTGGGAGTAAATATCAACCAGATGTTCAGCGATATCATAAATATGCTAGGCGGAGTTTCTGCTGTAAGTCCTTCCGGCAGCGCAGGTCAGAAGCAGAAAAGCAAAGGCAGCGAAAGTACAAAAACGCTGGACCAGTACTCCACCGACCTGACGGAAGAAGCCAGATGCGGACGCCTTGACCCTGTCATCGGCAGGGGAGATGAGATACAGCGTGTAATCCAGATACTCAGCCGAAGAACAAAAAATAACCCCGTACTCATAGGCGAACCAGGTGTTGGCAAAACAGCCATAGCTGAAGGACTGGCACAGAAAATCGCTTCCGGTGATGTACCTGAAAACCTTAGAGATAAGCGTATTGTTTCCCTCGACCTGTCCGGAATGGTAGCAGGAACAAAATATCGCGGTGAATTCGAAGAGCGCATAAAAGAGGTCATCGACGAGGCGAAAAAAGCTCAAAATGTGATACTTTTTATCGACGAACTGCACACCATTGTGGGAGCGGGCAGTGCTGAAGGTGCTATTGATGCGGCAAATATCATCAAGCCTGCATTGGGCAGGGGAGAACTGCGTGTAGTCGGTGCCACAACACTTAACGAATACAGGAAACACATTGAAAAAGACGCAGCACTGGAGCGCAGATTCCAGCCTGTAACGGTAGGGGAACCAACACCCGAAGAGACAATTGAAATACTCAAGGGGCTGCGGGATAAATACGAAGCCCACCACAAACTTAAAATCACAGATGAAGCCATCGTTGCGGCGGTTAACATGTCCAGACGCTATATTACCGACAGATTCCTGCCGGATAAGGCTATCGACCTTATAGACGAAGCGGCTTCCAGAGTGCGAATGAACAACCTGACTGCACCGCCTGACCTTAAGGAACTGGAAGAAAAGGCAGAAAAACTTGCAATCAGCAAAGAGGAAGCTATTCAGGCTCAGAACTTTGAACAGGCTGCAAAGATCCGTGACGAAGAAACTCAGGTTCTGGGAGAACTGGAATCCCGCCGCAGCCAGTGGAACGACAGCAACAGTATGTCCGGCTGTGTGGGAGAACAGGATATTGCCTCCGTAGTATCAGTCTGGACGGGGGTTCCTGTGACCCAGTTGACTGAGGACGAAGGACAGCGGCTGCTTAAACTGGAAGAAACACTCCATCAGCGCATGATCGGTCAGAACGATGCCGTATCCGCTGTGGCAAGAGCTATCCGCCGCGGCAGGACGGGGCTTAAAGATCCCAAACGTCCAATTGGTTCGTTTATCTTCCTTGGCCCCACAGGCGTGGGCAAAACGGAACTGTGCAAGGCATTGGCAGAAACCATGTTCGGTGACGAAAACGCCATGATACGAGTGGATATGTCAGAGTATATGGAAAAGCATTCCGTATCCAAGCTTATCGGCTCTCCTCCCGGATACGTGGGCTATGACGAAGGCGGTCAGCTTACAGAAAAGGTGCGCCGTAAACCTTATTGCGTTATCCTGTTTGACGAAATCGAAAAGGCGCATGAGGACGTGTTCAACATCATGCTGCAGATCCTGGAAGACGGTCGATTGACCGACGCTCAGGGCAGAACAGTGGATTTTAAGAATGCCATTGTGGTTATGACATCAAACCTCGGTGCCCAGAAGATAACGGAAAAACGCAAGAGACTGGGATTCGGTGATGACGAGGACAGCGGAGAAAGAACACCGGAAGAGATTCGTCAGGACGTTATGGCGGAACTGAAAAAGGCTTTCCGTCCTGAGTTTCTTAACCGTTTGGACGAGATAATCGTGTTCAGTCAGCTTAATAAAGACGAGATAAGGCAGATTGCCGCAAACCTTGTCAAAAGCGTCAACGACAGACTTAAAGATATGGAAATGACCATTGAAGTAACAGATGCGGCATTGGATAAACTGACCGAAAAGGGATTCGATCCTGTGTACGGCGCACGTCCGCTGAAACGCACCATCCAGACAGAACTGGAAGACCAGCTGGCAGAGCTGATGCTCTCAGGCGGAGTAAAAAAAGGTGATACCGTCATCGCAGACGTGGAGGACGACGCTATTAAGCTGATAACTAAGAACTAATAGTGAATAACTGATAAGGCTCCGGGAATTGTTCCCGGAGCCTTGTTTTTTTAATGCTGTTATTCTCTCATTTCACGCAGCCGTAGGGCGGGGGCTTGCTCCCGCCGATTGTCAAAGAATGTATGAAACAAATCACGCTGTTATCCTGAGCGCAGCGAAGGATCTTTCATAACAGTAAACTATCAACGTTCAATTCTTGCAGCAGCGCATAAATACAGTCCTGTTTTGAAGGGTAGACAAGGCTTGGTCTTGTTGAAGAAAGCGATTTGAACTTTTGCTCCAAATCTTCAAATGCATTGTCTGGATAATAAGCATTGTAATCATAGTTGGCAGGCATCATTGATAACTTATTCGCCAGCTGTTCTGCGCTTAGCTTTTTCATGTTGCCTAACAGTTTTGTGTGTGCACCAACATTGCCGTAGTATACATCAAGCTCCTGCGTGATGTTGAAAAACTTCCACTGTGGAGCCAGATGTTTTTCTGAATCGTAGTTAAATCCATCTGCAATGATGCTGTCAATTATACAGCGCTCATTGAATTGTTCGCAGTATTTCAAAAGAGCATCTGTGCTAATGCCTCGGGAATGCGCGACTTTGGATATCCTGATACATTCCCGAACATCTGCGCGGTGCTGTTGATATTGCTTCATCCTTGTGGTGGGAACGTATATAGGGACAGTGAGGCGGCAATCGGCTTTTTTGTAAGACAGCATCGTATCAATAACACTTTCAAGCCCGACATACAAATGTTTACTGACTATTAGATTAAATAGGATTTCCAAACCGTGCGCCGTCAAAAAATCGGCAGTTTTGAAAATGTCGTAATAAGAACCTGTTCGATTTACAAGGCGGTCATGGGTTTGCTTATTGCCGTGGACTGCAAGCATAAAACCGTTAGCACCGAACGTCCTAAGTAGGTCCAATATTCGTTCTCGTTTCTTGTGGTTTATCAATGCAGCGCCGGTAGTTGGGACGAAATAGTCGGCAAATGAGAAATAGCAGGGGAGAGTGGATGATAAACAATCCAGTATTTCAGTGATTTGAGGATGACAGAAAGGTTCGTTGCCTGTTGTAACAGCGATATCGCCATCAAGATATTTAAATACTTCGGCAAGCTTTTCTGCACAAAAACTGAAATTGTCAAAACTCATGGTTGGTGCATGACCACCATTAACATAGCAGTGAGCGCAGCTTGTGGTACAACCTGCTACCGTGATTTCAATAGTGTATTTCATTGTTTTGCTCCTTTATAGTAAGATTTCAGTAAGCAAAACAAGTCGGCGACTTAATTAGCCGCTCTATGCATCGTCGCCAAACTTATTTTGCATAGAGCGAGTTGCGCATGTGAGACGGCATTTTCATTATACCAAACATAAAAGCCTGCCTTCTTTCAAATGAATCTGATTGAATAATATCATATCTAAACACAAAAACAAAGAGAAACTGCATTTCCAAAATGGAATAAGTCTCCCGCAACATAGAATTGGTCGAAAAATTTCCCTGTGATATAATCATTACAATATAATTGTAAAAGAAAGGAAGCAAAACATGAGCGATATTCTTCGTTTCCCGGTAGATAACTATACAATGGATGTCTCCGAAGCCATGACTAAAAACGGCCCCGTAAAGGTGGATTACCGCAAGTATGAACACCTGCAGTACGTTGCAAATCCTGTCGATGCCGACTATCAGAGCTTGGACGTTTGGGTACCGGTGGCAATCAACGGTCAGCCCTATGATGCTTCCAACGCTCCCATTTTCTTCGTTATTGCAGTGGGTGGCTACATGTCCTCCCGCAACAGGGGCGGTGACGGCTTCCCCGGTGGCTTCCCCGGTGGTCCCGGTGGCCCTCCGGGAGGTCCCGGTGGCTTCCCCGGCGGACCCGGAGGCCCTCCCGGAGGTGCCAACAAAGCCAATGGCGGCGGATATTTAGGCCTTGGCGGTGACGCCGGCGTAGGAGACAACAAGGCGCTTGCTCTGGCTTACGGTTTTGTGGTCGTTCAGCCCGGCTGCCGTGGCCGCGACAACGAGTGGCCCGAAGGAGATCCCCGTGGTGCCAACGGTAAATATTACGGCAAGGCTCCCGCTGGCATGGTAGACCTGAAGGCTGCTGTACGTTACCTGAGACATAACAAGGGTGTTATGCCCGGAGACCCCGAAAAGATTTTCTCCACCGGTGGCAGCGGTGGTGCCGCTTTGTCCGTTCTGCTGGCGGCATCCGGCAACAGCGACCTGTACGCGCCTTACCTCGAAGCCATCGGCGCAGCCGATGAACGTGACGATATCTGCGGCACTGCTTCCTACAGCGCCATCACCGACCTTGAACATGCCGACGCTTCCTATGAATGGGAATACGGCAAGATCCCCGCTTCCGGCAATGAAGGCGGCCCCATGGGCTTCGTTCCTGCAGGCATGGTGGATCAGGAACTGTCCGGTCAACTGGCAGACCTGTACCTGAAATATCAGGACGAGCTGGCTCTGGAAGGTATTGACGGATACGGCCCCGTTACCTCTGCAAACGCAGCTGACTATATCCTGAAAAAGTTCCTCATTCCCGCAGCGAACAAGGCATTCTTCGAATCTACCAAGGAGCAGCAGGACAAGTATCTTGCGGAACATCCCTGGTTTACCTTCGACGGCGAGTCCGCATGCTTCACCTGGGAAGCCTTTGTCGAACATTGCGGACGTTTGAAGGGACTGCCTGCATTCGACGACTTCAACAAAGCTATGGCAGAACCCACTCTGTTCGGTACTGCCACCGAAAACTCCCGACATTTCACCGAGTTCAGCCTCCGCAACGATCCCAATGAGACTGCTACTGAGCTGTCTGACGATCTGAAGGTCATCATCAACATGATGAACCCCATGTACTACATCCGCAGCAACAACCCCGGCTGTGCTCCCAACTGGTGGATCCGCCACGGTGCCTGCGATAAGGATACCTCTTTGCCTATCATCACCAATATGGCCACCGCTGTTTCCAATATCGGCAAGAATGTCAGTGCCCGTCTTATCTGGGACGGCGGCCACTGTGCCGATGACGATACCGAAGGCTTCATGATTTGGATAAAGGGTATATGTGACTAAAAATTTATGGGCTGTCGCTTATGCGGCAGCCCATTTTTTATGAGAATCAGCAATATTAGCACCAACCTTCACATAAAATTCAAAAAGGGAAATTGCACAAAAATTAATGTGTGCAAATGGTGAAGTTGGTGATTTTATGCAATAGACGAAATATAATGATGATTAGGTATCGAACAAAAGCTGACAAAACGACTTGAAAAGTTGCAAAATGTGCTGGATTTATGCAAAATGACGGAAAAATATTGTTAAAAAATCGACATATATGTTTCGAATCAAAAATGTATACGCTCAAAATATACAGAATAAACAATTAAATTGTGCAGTATTCCATGAATCCCACACTATTGTACAAAAAAATAGCAAAAATTTATAAGAAATTACTTGTAAAATGACTAAAGTATGTTATAATCATCTAAGGCAGACCAGTGAGATCGGTTTGCCGGCTGAGCAAACCCCTGAGAAAGGTTTGCTGAATGTGCCGTCCGAGTCGGAAAAGACGCATTCGTGTCATCCAATCACCTTCCGCGTTTACTGACCGGCGATGCAGATTTGTGTTGATTATAACACACACTTTGTATTCTTACAACGGAAAGGAGAGAATGCCCCTTACGTAACGGAAGCAGGTTTATGTCTAATGCAGCGCAACGCTGCATCACAAATGCAGCGAATGGCTTCGTTACGCATCAACTGTTTGCTTGTTAAATACTGAATTGGTTTTGTTTACAAATCCGGGCAGTATTGCCCAGTGGTATTAACCACATCGTAAGAGCATTCTTTTTTCTCGTGGAGTCCGGTCAATGCCGTGGCTTTTGAGAACGTGGGAAATGTATGGATGCAACACCAAGTTATGTTTGAAAAGGAGAATCGGCATGCGATGGATTGATTTTAAGCGTGACTTCCGCATGAACAAGGGCCTGTATGCCCTCATCGTGCCAATCGTCATCTATATCTTTATCTTTAACTACCTGCCCATGGGCGGTATCATCATGTGCTTCGAGAGATTCTCGCCAAAGAACGGCGTCTTCTTCTCGGAATGGGTCGGCCTGAAGCACTTTATTGACTTCTTCAGTACATATTACTTCTGGCGTCTCATGCGCAACACTCTGCTGCTTAGTATTTATGGTCTGCTGTGGGGCTATCCCGCACCTATCATCTATGCTCTGCTGCTGAACGAACTCGAAAACGAATACTTCAAGAAGGCTGTGCAGGTTATCAGCTATATGCCCAACTTCATCTCCACAGTTGTTATCTGCGGTATCATCATCGACTTCGTTTCTTCCGACGGTCTTATCACCGATATGCTGGTTGCCATCGGCTTCCTCGACAGCCCCAAGAACCTGTTGTCAGTATCGGGTTACTTCCGTACCATCATGATCGCTTCAGACTTGTGGCAGCAGGTTGGCTTCGGCTCCATCCTGTTCCTTGCAACTCTGACCGGTATCGACCAGGAGCTGTACGAAGCTGCTCTGATCGACGGCGCAGGCAGATGGAAACAGACTATCCATGTTACCATCCCCGGTCTGATGCCCGTTATCACCATTATGCTGATCCAGCGTGTTGGCGGCCTGCTCGGCACCAACATGGAAAAGATCATCCTTCTGTACAACCCCCTGATCTACGAAACAGCAGATACTATCGGTTCATTCGTTTACAGAAAAGGTCTCCAGGAAGCAAACTACGGCTACAGCTCTGCTGTCGGTATGTTTAACTCCATCGTTGGTTTGATCCTGCTCTGTATCGCCAACGGTATCGCCCGTAAGTACGGCGAGACCAGCCTGTTTTAATGGAAAGGATGGTCTGAGGTATGAAATCATTTATTGTAAAAACTCCTGCAAGACGGGTATTCGAAGTATTCAACTACGTATTTCTCGTATGCTTCGCACTTGTATGTCTGATGCCCGTTCTTCACGTTATATTCGCTTCCTTCTCGGATCCCACCCTTATGGCTCAGCATTCCGGTCTTATCTGGAAGCCCCTGTTTGACGAAACTCATCCCCTTACCCTTTACGGTTACAAGATGGTTTTCGGCAACGACTCCCTGCTGATGGGCTATGCCAACACCATTTTCTACTGCGCACTCGGCGGTGCATTCTCCACCATCCTGTGCACCATGGGCGGCTTTGTCCTTTCCCGTAAGGGCCTGGTTCTGAAAAAGTACATCATGATCTTCCTGACCATCACCATGTTCTTCAACGGTGGTATGATCCCCACCTACATGGTCATCAAGAAGATCGGCCTGCTGAACAACCGTCTGGTTATGATCATCCCCAATGCAGTTAACGTCATGTCTCTTGTTATTATCCGTACTGCTATCCAGGGTATGCCTACCAGCCTTGAAGAATCTGCCCGTCTCGACGGTGCAGGCAACTTCACCATTCTGTTCAAGATCGTTATTCCTCTGGTCAAAGCTACCGTCGCCGTTCTTGCTCTGCAGTACGTTCTGATGAAGTGGAACGCCTACTTCGAAGCTATGATCTATCTGAACGATCGTAAGATGTACCCCCTGCAGGTTATCCTTCGTGAGATCCTCGTTGAGAGCGACTCCTCTTCTCTGACCTACGACGCCGAGCTGGCTCAGTATGCTGACCTTATCGAATACTGCACCATCGTCGTCGCCATCCTGCCCGTATTCTGCTTCTATCCCTTCATTCTGAAGTACTTCACAAAGGGCATGATGATCGGCTCTCTGAAGGGCTAATGTCAATTATAAAGACCTCGCTGTTATCAGCGAGGTCTTTTTTCCTTGTTGTTTGTTTTGTAGTGCGGGGGCTTGATCCCGCCGCCTCACACGCACAACGCAACATATTATTTGGTAGGGTCACGGCGTGCCGTGACCACGATAACCCACGACAAGACGTTTTGCCTTGTAGGGGGTAGAAAAGTCAATACAAGTGCAACAAAAAACAGCACCTGTTTTCACAGGTGCTGTTTTTGCTCTGAGAGTTAGTTCTTAATGGTCTTGGGTTCGCCGTAGTTCTTGTCGTAGGTATCAACTCTGATAGACTCAATAACTACAGGTTCCTTGGGAGTTTCCGTATCGGTCTTGACTTTAACCTTGGAAATTTCTTCGATTACGTCCATTCCGGAGAAAACCTTACCAAAAGCAGCATAGTCGCCGTCAAGATAATCTTTATCTTCCAGCATGATGAAGAACTGGCTTCCTGCGGAATCGTAGTTATCTTCACTGCCAAAACGTGCCATGGAAATAACGCCTCTGGTGTGCTTCAGGTCATTTTTCTTGTAGCCGTTGTTCAGAAATTCACCCTCAATGGTGTATCCGGGACCGCCGGTACCGTCACCGTTGGGGTCACCGCCCTGGATAATAAAGTCTTCAACAACGCGATGGAAGGTCAGACCATCGTAAAAGCCGCTGTTAGCCAGAGAAATGAAGTTGGCAACAGTGTTGGGAGCCTTATCGGGATAGAGCATAACAACGATTTCGGCACCGTCGGCCATAGTTATGGTCGCCCGGGGATTGATATCGGTCTTGCCGCATCCGCTGACAAAGCAGAGGATCATCGTAAGCGAAAGTATAACAGCAATAAGCCTGATGTATCTTTTGTTCATTTCAATATCTCCTTTGCTGACCGAGCCAATAAGACAGGCTCCTGTACTTTGAACAATTATATCATATAATGAGTGCTGTTTTCAAGTACGGGTGAGAGAAGAATTTATCCTGAAATGTTCATTTTCTATGACCATAGTTTTACGCTCAGCATATGATAAACTTGGTAAAAAATACACTGTTAAATTATTAACTTTCCTTGCAATATTGACGCTTTCAATTATAATGTAAATAATAGTAAAAAATAAATTGATTATGGAGGAAAAGCCTTTGAAGATCAATCACAAAGAACTGCTCGCATGGGTCGATGAAATGGCAAAACTGACCCAGCCTGACAATATCATCTGGATAGACGGTTCCGAAGAACAACTGGAGAGCCTGCGTCAGATAGCTTACGGCACCGGCGAGCTGTATAAACTTAATCAGGAAAAACTGCCCGGCTGCGTACTGCATCGCAGTGCTGTCAATGACGTTGCCCGTGTTGAAGACCGTACCTTTATCTGCTCCCGTAAAGAGGAAGATGCCGGCCCCACCAACAACTGGATGGATCCCCAGGAGATGTATGCCAAGCTTTATAAGCTGTACGACGGCTGCATGAAAGGACGTGACATGTATGTCATTCCTTATTCCATGGGCGTTGTTGGCTCTCCCTTTGCCAAATACGGCATTGAGATCACCGACTCCATTTACGTTGTCGTATCCATGGCGATAATGACCAGAGTTGGTGAAAAGGTCATAGAAGCTCTGGGCGAAAACGGCGAGTTTATCCACGGTCTCCACTCCAAGGCTCAGTTGGACGCCGAAGAACGCTACATAGTCCATTTCCCTGAAGACAATACCATCATGTCCATCAACTCCGGTTACGGCGGCAACGTTCTGCTGGGCAAAAAGTGTTTTGCTCTGCGTATTGCCTCCCACCTTGGTCACAAGGAAAACTGGCTGGCTGAACATATGCTTATCCTTGGCGTGGAAAATCCCCAGGGCGAAGTCCGTTATGTCTGCGCTGCTTTCCCCTCCGCTTGCGGCAAGACCAACCTTGCTATGCTTATTCCGCCTGAGATCTATAAGGAAAAGGGATACAAGGTATGGTGCGTTGGCGATGATATCGCATGGCTGCGCATTGGCCCCGATGGCCGTCTGTGGGCAGTAAACCCGGAAAACGGCTTCTTTGGTGTAGCTCCAGGTACCAATGCCAAGTCCAACTACAATGCTTTGGCTGCAACCTCTAAAAACACCATCTTCACCAACGTAGTTCTCAACAAGGACGACGACACCGTTTGGTGGGAAAAGATGACCGATGACGCCCCCAAGAACGCTCTTAACTGGAAAGGTGAGGAGTGGGACGGTTCCGACGGCTCCAAGGGCGCACATCCCAACTCTCGCTTTACTGCTCCTGCAACCAACTGCCCCTGCATTTCTCCTGAGTTTGAGAATCCCCAGGGTGTACCCATCTCCGCAATCGTATTTGGTGGCCGCCGTGCCAAGACAGCTCCTCTGGTATATCAGAGCCGTGACTGGGCACATGGCGTATTCGTAGGTTCCATCATGGGTTCCGAAACCACCGCTGCCGCCACCGGCGCAGTAGGTGTTGTCCGTCGTGACCCCATGGCAATGCTGCCTTTCTGCGGCTACCACATGGGTGACTACTGGCAGCACTGGCTGAACATGGGCGATATTATCCCCAACAAGCCTAAAATCTTCAATGTCAACTGGTTCCGCACTGATGACAATGGCGACTTTATCTGGCCCGGTTTCGGCGATAACCTCCGTGTCCTCGAATGGATACTTGGTCGCTGCTTCGACGAGGTAGACGCTGTTGAGACTGAGATCGGCTTCATGCCCAAGCCTGAGGACATCAACACCGAAGGTCTTGATATTGATGTGGAAACCATCAAAGAACTGCTCAGCGTTGACCGTGACCTGTGGAAGGCTGAAGTTGAAGGTATCGAGGAATTCTACGCCAAATTCGGCGACAAACTGCCTGCAGAAATGAACCATCAGCTGAGTATTCTCAAAGAAAATTTGGGAATGTAATAAAAAATCTCCTGTGCATCAGCACAGGAGATTTTTGTGGAAGCATTATTGCTGTCATTCCGAGCGAGGCACCAAGGTCTGCTTTGCTGACATTGGTGCCGACGAGGAATCCCCAATTGTTGCGCAATAAGCTAAATGAATATTTGTCAATTAAAAACCGCCACAGTGTGGCGGTTTTTTCATATTTCCTGTCGTCCCTGCAATGCACGCATCAGGGTGACTTCATCGGCATATTCCAGCTGGCTGCCAACGGGTATACCATAAGCCAGACGTGTTACCTTAACGCCGAGAGGGCGAATAAGACGGCTCAGATACATGGCGGTAGCCTCACCCTCGGTGTCGGGGTTAGTGGCCATGATAACTTCGTTTACGCCGCCTTCGGCTATGCGTGTAAGCAGTTCACGAATCTTTAAATCGTCGGGGCCAACATGGTTCAACGGAGAAATAACACCGTGAAGCACATGGTAACGGCCATAGAATTCCTTGGCTCGTTCCATGGCGATAACGTCCCTGGGTTCAGCCACAACGCAGATGACGGAAGCGTCACGTTTGCTGTCGGAACAGACAGGGCAAAGCTCCTCGTCAGTCAGGTTCTGGCAAATGGGGCAGAAATGTATGTTGTGTTTAGCATTGACAATTGCTGCGGCAAAGGCTTCAGCTTCTTCATCTGACTGGGACAGAATATGAAATGTCAGCCTCTGAGCGGATTTGGTTCCAATTCCGGGCAGCTTGGCAAAATGCTCTGTCAAGGCTTCCAGAGAAGCGGGAAAGTATCTCATGACGTACCTTAAAACAGACCGCCGAGGTTAAGACCGCCGGTGATCTTGCTCATCTGCTCGTTTGCAGAGCTTTCAGCCTTGCGCATAGCTTCGTTAACAGCTGCGCAGATAAGGTCCTGGAGCATTTCGATATCGTCGGGATCCACTACTTCGGGCTGCAGTTCGATGGAGGCAAGCTCTCTTTTGCCGGAAACAGTAGCGGAAACAGCACCGCCGCCGGCAGTGGCGGTATAGGTGGCGTTTTCCAGCTCAGCCTGCATTTTCAGCATATCCTGCTGCATTTTCTGAGCCTGCTTTATCATATTAGCGTTCATGCCGCCGCCCATGGGGCTGGGGCTGCGATATCCTTTAGCCATTGTATAATCTCCTTTAAATGATTTTAATATTTTCCATTGTTTTCGCTTTTTGAATGAGTGAATCAAGCTTGTCTCCAAGCTGTTCCTGCTGACCCTCCAGCACAAACTTTACGGTAGGGGTAAAACCTGTATGATTAGCGGCGATTTCAGCGATCAATGCACCGACTTCGTCCTTGCTGATGGTGCTGAGAACAAAGGGGCTGGCGGCAATTACAGTAAGTGTATCGCCGTTGAGTACGCCGGAAGTGGTTTCTGAATTGTTCAGGTAGATGTTGACCAGCATATCCACTTTGCCCGAAAGCTCAGAAACGATGTCAGGCCAGATATCCGAAGCGTGCATGGGTGACTTCGGACCGTCAGAGGACACGGGTTTTGGCTGCTCCGGCTTTGGTGCCGCAGGTTTCGGAGCTTCCTGAACAGGGGGGGCAAATTCCTCCGGTGGAGCATCGTTGTCGTCAAAGGGGGGAGGTGCGTCATCGTCTGACCAGGGGGGTGCATCATCCCAGGGAGGAGCATCCTCTTTAACAGGTTCAGGTTCCTTTACCGGTTGGGTAGCAGCCTTGACTTCCGGCTCAAAATAGGGAACAAATTCCTCGGCAGGAGCCGGAGTGGCAGCAACTACTCCGTTTTTACTGATGTTTTCAAGCTGTTTTTCCAGCTTTGAAAGCCTTGCGGCAATAGCCAGAGTATCCCCGGAAGCTGTGGGGTCACAGACCTTCATTATGCACAGTTCTGCGTCCGTTCTGCAGTTTGCGCTTTTTGAAAAAGCTGCCATAGCTTCCTGAAAACTGTTGACGCAGTTCATAAGGGCTTCAAAGGTGAACGTCTTGGACAGCTTCGTCAGAGTTTCATCATCGTAACCTCCGGTAAGCATAGCCTTGCTGCCGGAGATTTTCAGCATCAGCAGGTCACGACCCAGAGAACATAGCTCGCTGAAAAGAGCGGTAACGTCCTTTCCGGAAGAGTACAGCGATGCAAACAATTCCAAAGCATCAGAAGTCTGCCCCTTAGCTATGTGCTGCATCATGGCTGCGGTCTTGATATTGCCCGCAAGACCGAGAGTCTGGTAAATATCTTCGGTTGTCAGACTGCCGCCGGGAACAGTACACTGATCCATCAGAGACAGTGCATCACGCAGTGCGCCATCGGAAAGCCGAGCCAGCAATGACGCTGCATCGCTGTCCAGCGCAATGTGTTCGGCATCAGCCACATACATCAGCCTTTGGCGAATATCCTCAAGCTGGATGCGCTTAAAGCTGAACCGCTGACAGCGGGATAGTATAGTGGCAGGCACCTTGTTTAGCTCGGTGGTAGCCAATATAAACATCAGATGCTCGGGAGGTTCTTCCATTATCTTCAAAAGAGCGTTGAATGCTGAGGTGGACAGCATGTGTACCTCGTCGATAATGTACACTCTTTTCTTAACGGTTGCAGGGGAGTAGATGGAATCGTCTCTCAAAGAACGGATGTTGTCTACACCATTGTTGGAAGCGGCATCTATCTCCAGAACATCGGGGATTGACCCGCTTTCGATGCCAATACAGCTTGGACAGCAGTTACATGGGTTGCCGTCTACCGGGTTTTCACAGTTAACAGCCCGGGCAAGTATCTTGGCGCAGGTGGTTTTGCCGGTGCCTCTTGTTCCTGTGAAAAGGTAAGCATGGGAGGTACGCCCGCTTGCCAGCTGATTCTTAAGCGTTTCGGTTATGTGGTTCTGACCAAGAACATCATCGAAAACCTTAGGACGATATTTTCTGTAAAGAGCCTGATACAAACGCTCACCTCCCTAAAAAACTAACCTCCGGCCAATGACAAGACTGCACACCCGCCTTTGAATAATGTGATATGCCCGTTACCCCCGCAGCCGGCTCGGATACGGCTACCTCACGGCACACGGGGAGATCCGCTTAATGCTGCTCGGTTCCCCGCCTGACATGGTTCACGGGACCCCGTTGCGCAAGACCGACTCCTCATCACTACTTACGAGGGTCAGACGACACATCACACACCCTGGGGCGGGGATTCATCCCTGCTGTAGCGGATTGCAGGTTACAGGGCACCGCTATCTCCCCAACTAGTGCAGCCTTGTCACGGGTCGGAGGATGTGACAGGCTAATTTGCCTTACTATTTTACTATAAATACATCAAATTATCAATAGGGATTTTGCGGCTCATCTAACTTTAGCAATCGGTGATCATCAATTCAGTACTTTGCTGATTATTGAAATGATAAGCAAAACATGATAAAGTTATTTTAGTAGACGAACGATGGTTTCAGAAGGAGATACTTGAATGAATATTATACAAACTTTTTATGATAATTTGGCGTCTCAATACGATAAGCTTTTTCAGGATTGGCAAGCTGCAACACAAGAGCAGGCTGAAATTTTGAATAAGCTCTTTTTGAATAACGGGTTTGATAATACTGCTCAAGTTCTTGACTGCGCCTGCGGAATCGGTACCCAGGCAATAGGCCTTGCTTCCCTTGGCTATCGTATAACAGCTTCGGATATAAGTGACGGAGAAATTGCAGAGGCAAAAGAGCGGGCTATAAACAGCAACGTAAACATTCGGTTTGAAAACGCTGACTTTTGCGCATTATCAGAAATCTTTGAGGAACGGTTTGATATTGTAATTTGCATGGATAATGCTTTGCCTCACATGCTTTCAAGTGGTGCGCTGGAAGCTGCTGTTAAGAGCATTACAAACCAAATCAAAACAGGCGGAATGTTTGTTGCCAGCATCAGAGACTACGATGCGCTGCTGAAGGATAAGCCGCCTTATTCTCCGCCCTATATCCACAAGACAGACAAGGGACAGAGAGTATCTTTCCAGACTTGGGACTGGGATGACGACCATTATAAACTTACACAGTACATCATTGAAGATGAAGAAGCTTTGCAAATCAGTAAATTTGAATGTGAATACAGAGCAACACGCAGAGAAGAACTGACAAAATTACTTACTTCCAGTGGTTGCAGTAAAGTAAAATGGATGTTCCCGGAAGAAACCGGTTTTTATCAGCCTATTGTAATAGCAAAAAAGTAAGCGTTATACATATCAGAGGAAAGGAGCGGCAGTCGTGACGGTAAAAGGCAGATTTGCACCAACACCCAGCGGAAGAATGCATCTTGGAAACCTGTTTTCCGCGCTGCTGGCATGGCTTTCGGTTCGAAGCAAAAACGGTCAGATAGTGCTGCGCATAGAAGATCTGGATATCGGACGCTGCCGTATGGAAAATGCGCTCCGGTTTGAAAAAGACCTGAAATGGCTGGGGCTTGACTGGGACGAAGGCGGCTGCTTTGAACCATATCTGCAAAGTAAAAGAGGGCAGATTTACGATGAAGCGTTCGACAAACTGAGCCAAATGGGACTGGTTTACCCCTGCTATTGCAGCAGAGCATCACTGCATGCCGCATCTGCGCCCCATGCGTCCGATGGCCAGTACATCTATTCGGGTGTGTGCAAAAATCTGACAGAGGAGCAGCGCTCTCAAATGATTAAAATTCCTGCCTGGAGACTTGCAGTTCCTGATAGGGAAGTGTCTTTCATAGACGGACATCTTGGAAAGTTCAGTCAAAACCTTGCCTTGGACTGCGGAGACTTTATCATTCGACGTGCGGACGGCGTTTACGGCTATCAGCTTGCTGTGGTGGTGGACGATGCGCTGATGGGAGTTACCGAGGTGGTTCGTGGCTGTGACCTGCTGGACTCTACCCCTAGGCAAATTTATGTTAACCAACTCTTAGGGTATGATATACCCTCATATTACCATCTTCCGCTGCTGACTGCACCCGATGGCAGGCGGCTTTCCAAGCGAGATAAGGACATGGATCTAAGTGAGCTTGAAAAGAACTATACACCTCAGCAGCTTGTGGGCAGACTGGCTCACATTGCGGGGATAATAGATGCTCCCGAAGCGGTATCCGCCCGGGAGCTGGTAAGCGAGTTCAGTTGGGATAAGGTACGAAAGGATACCTCTGTTGTGGTGTGAGCCTTTCAAACAACAATGTAGGGCGGGGGCTTGCTCCCGCCGTTTGTTTCATATTGCAAAAATGTTGGACGGCGGGAGCAAGCCCCCGCCTTACGATGTAGCAGGAGACCGTTCCGCTGATTACGCATTATTACAAACCAAAACCTCCATTATCAGGAGATTTTGGTTTGTTCTTTTTTGCTTTCCTTTATCAGCGATGCAGAGAAAATGCCAAAGCCGATCCATATCAGCACAAAGCATATCATCTGATCTGTCGTCAGCTTTTCGCCGTAGAAAAGTCCGATGACCATTTGCAGGGTGGGGCTGATGTACTGTAAAAAACCCATGATGTAAAGGGGAAGGTCATTGACTCCGCTGGCAAACAGAATAAGAGGTGCCGCAGTAACCACGCCGGCCAGCACCAACAGCACAGGGTGCAGAACAGGTGCGGTGATCCCGGTGGTACCGCTGGCAAAAGAATAAATTATGTAAACCAATGCCAAAGGAGATACGATCAGAGTTTCGATTGCTATTCCGGCTGTCGGGTCAATGTGGACTTTCTTTTTCAAAGCACCGTAAACGGCGAAAGACATTGCAATACCCAGCGACAGCATGGGCATTCTGCCAAGGCGAATGGTGAAATATGCAACGCCGATTATGGCAAAAGCAAAGGCGATGATCTGCATTTTCGTGCACCGCTCACGGAAAAACACAATGCCAAACAGGGACACTATAAGCGGTTCAATGTAATAGCCGAAGCTGGAATCCAGCAGATGCGCAGAACCGATCGACCAAATATAAAGCCCCCAGTTTAATGTAATAACAAAAGCTGCAGGGATCATGTATTTCATGGTCTCTTTGCTTTTAAAGGCGTCTTTCAACAGCTGCAGCTTTCCTGTTGCTTTCATAAGCGCAACGGTGAAAACCGCCGACCAAAGTATGCGGTTAGCCAGTATCAGCAGGGAATCAACGCCGTCAAGCGCATGCCAGTAAACAGGCAGTATGCCCCATATAACGTAACTGGCAAGTCCTATCATAAAACTCTTCTTGTTCATAAAATCTCCCAAACTATCCTGTAATTCCGGGTGAGCCCCGTCTTTGAAAGCAATACGCTCCACTCATTCTATCAAAAACATCTTTTATAATCAATTGCAATTTTCCTCAATCTATTGCCAGACATTCGTATTCATGCTATAATATCGTTATATGATATCAATATATGATATTGGAGGTGCCGAAATGCCCAGGAAGTCTATGGAGGTTTTGACGGAATCGATGTTTTATGTTCTCATGGCATTTTCTGTCGAGCCCATGTGCGGTATCGACGTGGCAGACTATATTGAACGCAAGACGTCCGGGAGAGTAATACTTGGCCCCGCTACGTTGTATACCATTTTAGGCAAGTTTGAAAAGGAAAAATACATCACAGAGATAGAGGTGGAAGGCAGAAAGCGCACCTAC
>SVKU01000022.1 GCA_015068245.1 Oscillospiraceae bacterium | reverse complement strand
AAAATACAGGTCTTCATCAGTAGGGATCTTATCCAAGCAAGATAAAAGAAAGCTATTGCATCTGTGTACATTCACTTCAAGCGGTTCATGTTCAACATACAGTACAGAACTGTCAAGACTGGATATTTTGTGAAATGGCGTAAACTTCCCGTCATTATGCAGGAAGAATTCTATGCTCATTATGGGGTTTTTCTTTGAACTCTGTTCTTCGATTTTTTCTTGCAAACAATCGATAGAATAATATTGCTCCATTTAAATCTCCTTATTATTGTGCATCCCACGGGCATACCCTATCGGGATCAAATTTGTTGCTGATTTGCACTATTTCACCAGACAAATCATTCCTAACAACATAACTGCCATCAGAAGCAAAATATGCCGTAGCGGGTTCGTTGAGCGGACCATCGGTCCCCGGCAGCCATCGGGTATCTCTTGTTTTAACGACCCTTCTGGGATTATCGAGCGTGTCTTGAATGAGTTTTTCTGTCCATCCACGCTTGCTCATCTGTTTTCCAATCTTGTTGGGATCAAATGTGAATTGTGTTTCATAATCCGGTGACACATGTGGCATACCGGGAGCATACAATGGTGGGTCGAATCCCAAAACTGCTAAAAATACTCAAAGTATAAATTTGCCGAATCGAAGTGACCACAAGCAGAGATAACATCCGCCTTCAAATCATGGTTTTCAAGAATATAATTCAAGTATGAAATAATTGCTGATGCTGTAGCCTCATCTTGTCCGAATTCAAGCTCTGCATGACATTTAGTAAGTTTTGTAAAAATCTTACTGTTAATTTCTTCCACCGAGGAACAACCTGTACGTTTCAAAATGTATTTTTCCATATCAGGGTCGTTTGTGACTGTTATACTGAACTCATAATCATATAGCTCATATGTAATGCTGTCTGTTTTATAAAATGGCAGCAATACCATATCTTCTGCCTCTATAGCTGATTGTTTGTAGACAAGTGCAATAAAGTTCTCAGCATTGTAATATTCAATTTTTCTATCATATAGTTTTTTTGTTTTATTCAACAAATCAATAACTCTCATTATACCACCTCACGGTCTATACGGATTGATTATGCTCGCATCCGGTACCCAATTGGGATCGTACTTATCACTAATTTGAACAAGCGCATTTGTTACATCATCGACAATTATGTATGTTCCATCTCTGTTATAAAAGACAGTAGCAGGGTTTCCCGTTGCTTTATTTATACTCTGCTGGTCGTAAATGGACGGCGTACAACCTCTTCCACATCACTAAACGACCACCCTCTGTTTCGCATCTGTCGAAATAGTTTGGCTGAAGATTTTGTCTCACTTCCATAGACAATTTCTCTCTCATTGACCTCATAATCCGGTGACACATGGGGCATGGCCGGATCATCCAGCATTGGGTCTGCCATGGCTGATGCGTGACGTTGGTAAACGCTGTAGGCTCCGAAAAGTGTGGACAGCCGTTCCGGGTTGGCAAGCTAAAAGAAAATGTCGAAATTGTTGTCGGGCCAGTTGTCAGCCGCCATACAATACCCTTCAAGGGTATCAATGTATCCGCTTTTAATAAAGAGAACAAAACCAACTGCATCCGGAGTATCGTTCAAGTGTCCCGTCAACGTTCCAAGATGATAGTCTTTGCATACGTTATTAATTTGAAAAGTTTCGCTTATGTCTGTAAACACGTATTCAAACCCTGCATTATCTGCTTTTCTAAAAAAGCCGTTGCTGTTTTCGAATTGCTGTTTCAACTTCTGTAAATCAGAACCGGACGACAATAAAATATTATGCATAACCTTGCAAATAAAATCGTTATGTACCATTATGTTTTTCCCTTTCATCAACTCAAAAAAGCTGTTCCGATTCGCAGCTCTTTATCAATTATGATCCCTCTGACTAAGATGTTGTATCCATTAACATTTACTGCAATGTCATTAAAGACGCCCATAATGTGGTTTGATCTCACATACTTTTCTGTGGCGCTATACAGTGCATAATATGCCTGCCGTTTGTCTCCACCAAATGAATCTAAATATGAACTCATTTGGTGCCGAGGATTTCCAAATATGTGATTCAACTTGTTATCATCAATGATTGGCAAATCATAATCCGGCGACACATGGGGCATGCCGGGATCATCCAGCATTGGGTCTGCCATGGCTGCGGCGTGATGTTGGTAAACGCTATAGGCTCCGAAAAGTATGGACGCCAGTTCCAGATTGGCAAGGCAATGCTCAAAAGACAAAGGCTTGTCCGAGTCAAAGACTCTCCCTATCAAGTCAGGCAAACCCAGCATCAGCCAGTTGATAATGTTGTACAGCGTCGGGTCTGACAGCATCAGCTCCGCTCTTGCTTCGGCACTGTTCCAAATGCCACTTATTATGCCTGAGCTTACCCAGTCCCAGAAACTCCAGAAGTCATCATATCTGTGGTCTGCTCGCTGCCGGGCAGAATCCCAAAACTGCTGCAAAAACTCAGCGGCATCTTCACCAAAGTCCCTTGCCCAGTTGATAACACTGTCTATGATGGGAAATTGTCCTGTGTCATCTGTTATCGTTGGTTCTTCGGAAACGGCTATAGGACGAATCTCAAAGGGGACAAACCCGACTCGCATATTGTCGTTGGTTTCTGAGTTTGTCATTGTCCAGATGCCGCCGTCGCCGTTTTCCAGCATGACTTCCACGGCGGACATGAAGCCTTGTCTGTTCAAATCATATACCAACGAAGAAGCGTTGTCCAGTGCCACCACCGAGCATTGGCAGTTTGGATGCAGCGGCGGCATGGGAATATCCCGAAGGGAAAAGGTTTTTCCATGCAGAGCATGGCAGCCGTCACAGGTGTTGTCGCCCTGTTCGCTGACAAAGAGATACCGTGCCGCACTTTCCTGCTGTAAGCCTATGTATTGGCTAAACTCCTTGTCATATCGTCCAATGATTCCGGGCAGCTGTTGCGTATGCTCTGTCACTACGTCCGACGCAGATTTGAGCATCATTCTCATGACAGCAGTTTCACTGTATCGGGTGTTTGATATTTCCTTATCCACCCTGTTTGCCAGTTCTTCCGACAGTCTGCCGAAGAAATTGTGTCCTGCATCCATGAAGTCTGCTTTCAGCCGATATGGTATTCTGCTATCCACCGATAATCCTTTGAAGTAGTTATCTCCTGTAGTTTGATACAGCTGTTTTAAACAAAGCTTGTCCCTGTCCTTTTGTGACCTGTTGAGAACCTTGTCAATTCTGCTATTCATAAGCACCTCTTGAAAAAATAGTCCTCATAAATAGCGGAAATATGCCAATAATTGCACACAAACGTGCAATCTTCACATAAAATTCACTTTATTTTTAAAACCTGTATCCAGAGATACGGATAACATGAACCTTATGGCGATCACAAATTTCCAAATATGCGCAAAACTGCACTTGGGGTATAAATGCGACAAATAATCAAACACTACTTAGGCAAAGCATTAACAGCAATGGAGGAAAATGTGATATGAAAGCAACAGGTATCGTGCGTCGCATTGACGACCTGGGGCGCGTGGTCATACCCAAAGAGATTCGCCGTACCATGCGCATCAGAGAAGGCGACCCGCTGGAGATTTATACAGATAAGGACGGAGAAGTGATTTTCAAAAAGTATTCTCCTATGGGAGAACTTTCGGAATTTGCAGCTTCCATCTGTGAAACCCTTTCCAAAACCACGGGACGAATCACCGCTGTGTCTGACAGAGATGCTATTATTGCGGTGTCCGGGGTTTCAAAGCGTGAGCTTCTGGATAAGCCCAACAGCGCAGAACTGGAACGGATCATGGAAGAACGCCAGGTATACCAGTATGCTGCCGGAGACAGCCTTATTTCAGCAGTGGAAGGCGTGGACAAATACGCACTTGCGGTGGCTGCGCCCATTATTTCCGAAGGCGATCTGATGGGCTGCGTTATGTTCCTGATCCACGATGGAGACCAGCCCCTTGGGGAAACAGAATACAAGCTGGCGCAGACGGTGGCAGGGTTCCTCGGCAAACAAATGGAAAGCTGATAAGGTTAAGCAAATGTGGTTTCCGAAAAGCCGGAGCCACATTTGCTTTTTGACACGCTGTGCTGAAAATGCACCAATAACACATTGACAAATATTGAATTCCCATCCATAATACTATCAATACTTACTATTGGAGGAAAGAAAATGGACAGGAAGTATAAAAATGCCCTCAGCCCTCTGGCAGTTCAAGGTGTGGTGCTGAAAAACCGTCTTTACGGCACAAAGGGGCTGCCCCATTTTCAGCAGGGTCCCGAAACATATCCCTCTGAAAACGTCATTCGTTACTATGCGGGTCTGGCAAAAAACGGTGCCGCTGTTGTAACGGTCAAGGGTATGGCTCCCCTGAGGGACAGATCCAAGCTCAAGGGTGACAGCCGACATATGACTATGTGGGATATCAACGATCCCGCTACCCATAACTATTTTGCCCAGATAGCTGAAGTCATTCACTACTACGGCTCCAAGGCTTTTATCAACATCCAGCGTCAGCAGCCTGACGGAGTGAACATCAGCGAACTGACCCGTGAAGATGCCATGAAGCTGGGCAGCCCCATGGGAATGTCCACCGGACGCGAGATAACAGTCGAAGAAATCAAAAAGATGATCGCCGATCTGGTGGACACCTGCAAATTCTATCAGGATCTGGGATTTGACGGCGTTAACCTCTACGCCAGCTATCAGGCGTCTATTTATGCCAACGCATTCTCACCCCTTATAAACAAACGTACCGATGAGTACGGCGACCGCTGCCGCCTTATCCTCGAAGCCTTTGAGGAAATCAAAAAAGCATGCGGCAAGAGCTTTTTGACCGAACTGCAGTTCAGCGGTGAGGAAGGTGTACCCGGAGGATACACCATTGACGATACCATCGAACTGCTTCGCCGTGGCGAAGGCATTATAGATATCGTACATATCCGTGCCATCAACGGCGATCTGGCTCACCCCACCGGTCTGAACTCCGAAAAGGAAGCTCCCATTACTTTGGCATACTCC
This sequence comes from Oscillospiraceae bacterium, assembly GCA_015068245.1. Classification (GTDB taxonomy): domain Bacteria; phylum Bacillota; class Clostridia; order Oscillospirales; family Oscillospiraceae; genus SIG469. The sequence goes on along the minus strand of SVKU01000022.1, from coordinate 32,742 downwards.
GAAGCTATCAAGAAAGCCGGGGTCAAGGTCATTACCGCTCCCAACGGCGGCTATCAGGACGCTGACCTTATCGACAAATGGATAGGCGAAGGCAAAATGGATATGGCAGCCATGTGCCGCAGCTTTATCTGCGATTTTGATTATTATGAAAAAATGCTGGACGGCAGAGGCGACGACATCACTCCCTGTATTCGCTGCAACAACTGCCACGGCATCAACTTTGACGGCCCATGGCACAGCTTCTGCTCCGTCAACCCGGAAATGGGCATCAAGAGCCGTCTGGATCTGCTGGCACCTCCCGCAAAGAGCGTAAAGAAGGTCGCTGTCATCGGCGGCGGCCCTGCCGGCATGCGTGCAGCACTGGTGGCGCGCCAGAGAGGTCATGAGGTCACTCTGTTTGAGAAAAAAGGCGTCCTTGGCGGTCAGCTTATCCATGCAGATTACGCCACATTCAAGTGGCCTTTGAAAAATTACAAGGATTGGCTTGTATACCAGCTGGACAAACAGGGCGTTGAAGTCAAACTGAACTGCGCTCCCACTCCCGAGGAAATTTCTGCTGCCGGATTTGACGCTGTTATAGCTGCCACAGGTGCAAAACCCAAAATGCCCGGTATCCCCGGCGACAGCAGCGAAGGCATCTGGAGCCCCATCGACGTGTTCGGTCATGAATCCGAGCTTGGCAAAAAGGTCGTGGTGGTGGGCGGCAGCGAGACTGGCGTTGAAACTGCGCTGTATCTTGCAGACAATGGTCATGACGTAACCGTTATAACCCGTCAGGGTCAGCTGGCATCCGATGCCAACCAGATCCATTACATTGGCTCGCTGAAAGAGTATTACAACGCTAAAGACAACTTTACATATGCCGTAAATGCTTCCACCGAATCCGTTACGGACAAGTCTGTCACCTTCACCGTAAGGAAGCCTCCCATGCCCGAAGGAATGGGTATGCCTCCCGGAATGATGCTGCCTCCCATGCCAATGGGTAAGCCCGGCCCCTACGATGCCGATGGTCAGTATACCATCGAGTGTGACAGCGTGGTGGTTTGCGGTGGTGTTGCTCCCGAACAGGAAGCCGCCCTTGCTTACGCAGGCTGCGCCCGCCAGTTCTTTATTGTTGGCGACTGCGACAGCCCCGGAAGAGTTTACCAGTGTACCAGAGCTGCCTACGCCGCAGCAAGCCAGATATAAACAAAAGAAGGCTCGCCTTTGGCGAGTCTTCTTTTGTTTAGGAATTAGGATTTAGGGGTTAGGATTTAGCGTGTTGGACACATTTCCCTAATCCCTAAATCCTATATCCTAACCCCTGAAAAAAGCCTGCCGGAACCCGGCAGGCTTTTTTCTAGTCCATATCTCTTGTGACATTCTTTATCCACTTTTTACTGAGGAATCGAGGTATGCCGATTATCATTTTCAGAACCTCTTCGCCGTTGAGACAGATATAAACGGCGGTGATGCCCCAGTTGAACACAAGGCCGCTGAGAGCTGCCAGCGGTACCGACAGCAGATACATCACGCTCACGTCCAGTATGGCACCAAACTTGACGTCGCCGCCTCCACGAAGAACGCCCACAACGTTGGTGGTGTTAAAGGCCTTGGCAGGGCTGGCGATGACCATTATAATCAGCATGGTGTTGGCAATGGCTGCAGCTTCGGCGGACAGGTCGAACAGGGGATAGACCAACGGTTCCATAATGGTAAAGCGAATGATCAGCAGCAGAAGTCCTGCTACTGCTCCAAGAAATACCGAAATGCCGTTGATGGCGGCTGCGGTTCTGTAAGCGCCGTCGGCATCCCGCTTGCCAACTTCGTTGCCGACCATGATGGCAGCTGCGTTGGAGCAGGCAAAGGTCACTACCTGCAAAAGCCTGTCTACGTTGCCGGAGATGGTGTAGGCTGCCAGAATGGCAGTGGATCCGGGCATATGACCTAGAATGACGGAATACATGGAATAGCCCACAGACCACAAAGTTTCGTTAAGGACAACAAAGGAACCGTACTTGAAAAAGTCCTTGGTAATGATCATTCCGGGACACAGTATGTACTTCATGTGCAGTTTCAGTGACTTGCGTCGTCTGAGAACAATGATGGTGACAATAAGCTCCACAACACGGGACAGAGTGGTTGCCAGTGCGGCACCCTCAACACCCATAGCGGGTGCGCCCAGCTTACCGAAAATGAATATCCAGTTCAGAAAAGTGTTCAGTGCTGTGGAAAAAGCGTAAATGTACAGGCCGGGCTTGGTGTCCCCGGCGCAGCGGTAGGCGTTGATCAATATGCCGGATATGCCGTTGAACACATAGGAAACAGCCACAATGCGGGCATACGCTGCAGCATAGGGCAGCAGTTCATCATTGTTGCTTACAATGCCCACCAACCATTCTGCGTTGAAAACAGAAACTATGGTTACAGTAACGGATACTGCCAGCGCGAAATAAATGCCAACACCCACAACACGGGAGATGGTTTTTTCGTCCTGCTTGCCCCAGTACTGGGCAATCAAAACGCCGCAGCCGCTCTGGACACCAAATATGACTATCATAACTACGAAAAACGGAGTGTTTGCCATGGTGACGGCTGCCAGTTCGGTCTCGCCCAGCATACCTACCATAAAAGAGTCGATGACAGACAGGGTGGAAGATATGAGGTTTTGGGCGGTAATGGGTAATAATATGGACATGAATGCCTTCATAAAGGCTTTGTTGATACCGAGTTTTTTCATTTTGCTATTCCTTATATCATTTGCTTAAACGGTTTATGGCTTCGTCCAGTGCGGACAGAAATGCGGCAGCATCATCTTCTGTGGAGTATTTCGAGAGCGACACACGGACAGAGCCGTCTATCAGTTGAGGATTAAGCCCCATTGCGGTCAGCACATGGCTGCGCTTGCCTTTGGAACAGGCACTTCCTGCGGAAACGTAAACGCCTTTTTCCTGCAGACAGTTGATAAGTCCCTGACTGCGAACGCCGGGAACTGCCACGTTTACCACATGGGGAGCGTCATGGGCACCGACCACCACGGCCTTTTCCGGTAAACCTGCTATCACAAGCTCTTTCAGCCTTGCCATGGAATCGAGATCCTGCCGGAGAGTTTTGCTGCCTTCTTTACATGCAGCTGCCAGTGCCATAATGGCAGGCATGGCTTCCGTTCCGGAGCGTTTGCCCGATTCCTGTCCTCCTCCGAGAATGAGGGGTTTTAAATTAATGCCCTTTTTTACCACAAGTCCGCCGATGCCTTTGACCGCATGGATCTTGTGACCGCTGAAGCTCAGCATATCAACGCCCAGAGTCTTGAACTTGAACGGCACTTTGAAAAGTCCCTGCACAGCATCGGTATGAAACAGCGCAGGGCAGCCGGAAGCTTTCACAGCCTTGACCATGGCGGCTATATCGTTGACAGCACCGGTTTCATTGTTGACCATCATAACGGAAATAAGTATGGTGTCCGGTCGAAGAGCAGATGTCAGGCTGTCTACGCTGATGCGCCCGGTTTCATCGGGTTCAAGATAGGTGATTTCATAACCCTGAGACTCAAGATATGCCGCAGGTTCCAGCACACCGTGATGCTCAACGGTAGTGGTTATGATGTGCTTTCCGCGATGACGGCCCAGCTCGGCACCACGGATCACAGCCCAGTTGTCTGCTTCCGTACCGCCGGAGGTGAAATACAGCTCAGACGGATCGCACCCCATGGCAGCTGCCACTTCTTTGCGTGCGGTCTTCAGGGCAGTTTCGGCCATGAAACCCAGATCATGGACTGAGGAGGGGTTGCCAAAACAGTCGGTCATGGCGGCTGTGGCAGCGTTTATGGCAGCCTCGCAAGGCTTTGTTGTGGCAGCGTTATCAAGATAATGCATAATAAGAGCTCCCTCAAATCGGTTTGATGGTCAGATTCCATGAAGGTACGATCGATAGACGTAGTAAATAATTAACAATTAATAATCAAAACTTGTTGGAGTAATTGCGGTGCGTTATTTTTGATACAGCATGCAAAAACTGATCGTATTAACAGCTATCAGATACGGTTGACAGTAAGTACGCAAAACATGGATGATCAAGAATAATAATTATTACTTATTAACTATTAATTTTTTCTGTTGCCAAATTAACATTGTATGTTTTTTGTTCGAAGATGTCAAGTTTTGCGCAAATATATATTGCATTATGGAAGAATTTGTGTAAAAATATAGGGTGCGTCTTTTTGCGCATCAATCTGTTATTTATTACTGAAAGGGATGCATATTTATGCCAAGCCTCAGAAACATAGCCATTATAGCTCACGTTGACCACGGTAAAACCACCCTTGTTGACGAAATGCTCAAGCAAAGCGGTATTTTCCGCGAAAACCAGGTGGTGGCGGAGCGTGTTATGGACTCCAACGACCTTGAACGTGAACGAGGCATAACCATCCTTGCCAAAAATACTGCCGTTCAGTACGGCGACGTTAAGATAAACATCGTAGACACCCCGGGTCATGCCGACTTTTCCGGCGAGGTCGAACGCATACTGAAAATGGTGGACGGTGTTCTGCTGCTGGTCGATGCAGCCGAAGGCCCTATGCCCCAGACCAGATTTGTTCTTCAGAAGGCTCTTGAAATGGGCCACAAGGTCATTGTTGTGATCAACAAGATCGACCGTCCCGACGAACGTATAGACGAAGTGTGTGATGAAGTCCTTGAACTGCTGCTTGATCTGGACGCCACTGAGGATCAGTTCGATTCGCCCACCCTGTTCTGCTCTGCCAAGCAGGGAATAGCGACATATTCTCCCCATACCGAGGGTGTGAACCTTGAACCTCTGTTCAAAACCATCGTTGAATATATTGACGAACCCACCTGCAGCACCGAAGGCCCTGCCCAGATGCTGGTATCTTCCATTGACTATAACGAATATGTGGGACGTATCGGTGTTGGCCGCATTGAACGTGGCCAGCTGAAAAAGAATCAGGAGATCATCGTCTGCGACTATCACGACAGCGATAAAAAGGTCAAGGCAAAGATAGCTGCTCTATATGTTTACGATGGTTTGAACCGTATGCCGGTGGAAGTTGCCAACGCCGGCGACATTGCATGTATCTCCGGCATTTCCGATATCACCATCGGCGAAACCGTCTGCGATATCAATAACATCGAGCCGCTGCCTTTCGTTAAGATTTCCGACCCCACTATCGAAATGACCTTCTCAGTAAACGACAGCCCCTTTGCAGGCAGAGAAGGAAAATTTGTTACCTCACGTAACCTGCGTGACCGCCTGACCAGAGAGCTTATGAAAGACGTTTCTCTCCGTGTCACCGAAATGGGAACCGATGCCTTCAACGTGGCAGGCCGTGGTGAGCTTCATCTGTCTATCCTTATCGAAACCATGCGCCGTGAAGGCTATGAGTTCCAGGTGTCTACTCCCCGAGTGCTGACTAAGGAAATCGATGGCAAAATGTGCGAGCCTCTGGAACGTCTTGTTGCAGATGTGCCCGACAACTGCGTGGGAGCCGTTATCGAAAAGCTGGGCTCCAGAAAGGGCGACCTGCTGTCCATGAATCCAATGGGCAGCCGTACCCGTATCGAATTCCTTGTACCGTCCCGAGGACTTTTCGGCTACCGCAACGAATTCCTTACCGACACCAAGGGCGAAGGCATAATGTCCTCCGTGTTCGACAGCTATGCTCCCGTCAGAGGCGAGATATCCCGCCGCAGCGGAGGTTCCCTGATAGCCTTTGAAAACGGTGACGCCACTACCTACGGCCTGTACAATGCTCAGGAACGTGGTGTGCTGTTCATCGGTCCAGGCACTCCTGTCTACGCAGGTATGGTGGTCGGACAAAACGCCAAGAACGACGATATGAGTGTCAACGTCTGCAAGAAAAAGCAGCTTACAAATATGCGTGCTTCCGGAAGTGATGATGCGCTGCGCCTTACCACTCCCAAAAACCTCAGCCTTGAGCAGTGCCTGGAATTCATTGCCGACGATGAGCTGCTTGAAGTAACTCCCAGCAACCTCAGAATAAGAAAACGCCTGCTGGATCACTCTGCCCGTATGAGAGAGGCCAGCAAGAACAAATAATACGGCCTCTCCCTTTGGGAGAGGTGCCGCCGCAGGCGGCGGAGAGGGCCCTCTCAATCAGCTTCGCTGCCAGCTCTCCCTCCGGGAGAGCCAAATAAACCCACAAGGAGGACCACAATGCCCAACGGAATAATCATCGTAAATAAGCCCGCAGGCTGGACCTCCCACGACGTGGTGGCAAAACTTCGGGGAATTTTCCACGAAAGACGCATCGGTCATGCCGGAACATTGGATCCCATGGCAACAGGCGTATTGCCGGTTTTTGTGGGGCGTGCCACAAGAGCTGTGGAATTCATGGAAACTGCCACCAAAGCATATGATGCAGGTTTGCTTCTGGGGCTGACCACCGATACTCAGGACACCACCGGTGAGGAACTGGAAAGAAAGCCGGTCACCGTTACCCGCGCTGACGTAGAAAACGTGCTGCCCCGGTTCAGAGGGCAGATATCCCAGATACCTCCCATGTACTCAGCTGTAAAGATAGGCGGTCAGAAGCTGTATCAGATAGCCAGAAAAGGCGGGGAAGTGGAAAGAAAGCCCCGTCAGGTGGAGATTTTCGCTCTCGACCTTCTTTCCGGTGACGGCAGTGAGTATATGCTGCATATCGATTGTTCCAAAGGCGTTTATGTCCGCACAATATGTGCAGATATCGGCGATGCTCTTGACTGCGGCGGCTGCATGAGCAGCCTTGTGCGCACAAGAGCCGGAGAATATACGCTGGACGATGCCTTTACCATGGAGGAAATAATCGCCCACGGCGAAGCCGGTACAGCCGAAAGCCTGCTGAGGTCGGTGGATACGCTTTTCGACTACCCCAAGCTGACTGTTTCCGAAAAAAACGAAAAGAAATGCCGCAACGGCAACGCTTTTTCCGCCAATGTGGAGGATGGAAACTACCGCGTTTATGCCAAAGACGGCACATTCCTTATGGCCGGACGAGCCGAAAAAGGGAAAATGTATACAATAAAATCTTTTTTCGAGGTTTGACCACATGAGCAAAAGAGTTATTGCGCTCGGATTTTTTGACGGTGTCCATATCGGACACGGAGCGCTTTTGAATATGGCGGTAAAGCGTGCAGCACAGCTGGGTGCTGTGGCTGCCGCCGAGACCTTTGATGTCCACCCCGAAACCGTTATTTTCGGCAGGGACATGCCCCTGATAAATAACATGGCTGACCGGGAAGCGCTGATGAAAGAGCTTTACGGCGTGGACGAGGTCATTTTTACCCATTTTGACGAGACCATGATGAAGGTGCCCTGGCAGGAGTTTGTTGATGAGTTTCTTGTTCGCCGTTACGGTGCCGTCCATCTTGTTTGCGGTCACGACTACCGCTTTGGCTACAAGGGCATAGGAACCGCTGAAATGCTGAAAGAGTATTGCGAAAACCGTGGCATGGGCTGCGATATTATTCCCAAGGTGGAGCTGGACGGAGTTACAGTAAGCTCCACCCATATCAGAACCCTTATCGAATCCGGCGATATGGAGACTGCTGCCCGTTTTCTGGGGCATCCCCACCGCATAAGCGGCACTGTCGTCGATGGTCGCAAGTTGGGACGTACCCTGGGTATTCCCACTGCAAACATACTTATCGAGGACGGCATACTTCAGCCTGTCCACGGTGTATACGCCTGCAAAGCCTATGTGGACGACGGCGTATATCCTGCCGTCACCAATATCGGAGTGCGTCCCACGGTGGACGAATCCGGAGCAGTTACCGTTGAGCCTTATATTTTGGATTTCGATGGTGACATTTACGGCAAGACACTGAGACTTGATTTTTACAAGTTCCTCCGTCCGGAGCGCAAGTTCGCTTCAACCGACGAACTGAAAGCCGCCGTTGCGAAAAACGTGCAGGAGACGAGAACGTTGTTTGTGCAGTGAGCGTCATTTCGATAGCGGCGGTACGCCGCTGAGAAATCCCCATCTTGATGTGCAAGCTGTTACGTTTTGCATACCAAGATGGGGATTCCTCAGTCGCCAAGGTCAGCAAAGCTGACCTTACACGGCTCGCTCGGAATGACAACGCTCCCTAAGCTCTATATCCTAAATCCTAACCTCAAAATATGCGTTTGGGTGCGAAGCATTCAAACGCATATTTTAGTTGACTGTGCCGAAATGAAAGTATATAATAATTTCTGTATGTACAAATTCAGCGCGAACAGCTTGTTCGTGCAAATAATTGGAGGTAAATTTACCATGAGAGATATGTATCTTGTCAACTGCTGCCGTACCGCTGTTGGTTCCTTCGGCGGCACTCTGAAAGACGTTCCCGCTGCTGATCTGGGCGCTATCGTTGTTAAGGAAGCCCTGAATCGTGCAGGCGTCGATCCCAAGAATGTTGATGAGCTGATGTTCGGCTGCATCCTGACCGCCGGTCAGGGCCAGAACGTTGCCCGTCAGGTCGGCATCAAGGCCGGTCTGCCTGTTGAAGTTCCTGCTTACACCGTTGGCATGGTCTGCGGTTCCGGCATGAAGTCCGTTATCGAAGCTGCCCGCGCTATCGCTTCCGGCGACGCTGACATCATCGTCTGCGGCGGCACCGAAAACATGTCCGCTGCTCCCTATGCTATGCCTTCCGGCCGTTGGGGTGCCAGAATGTTCGACACCAAGATGGTCGACACCATGGTTAAGGACGGCCTGTGGGACGCTTACAACAACTACCACATGGGCACCACTGCAGAAAACATCTGCGACGTTTGGGGCATCACCCGTAAAGAGCTGGACGAGTTCGCTGCCGACTCCCAGGCCAAGTGCGCTGCCGCTCAGGCTTCCGGCCGTTTCGACGACGAGATCGTTCCCGTTCCCGTAAAGGTCAAGAAGGAAATCGTTGAATTCAAGAAGGACGAATTCCCCCGTGCTTCCACCACCGTTGAGACCCTTGCAAAGCTGAAGGGCGCTTTCCCTGTATCTCCCGAATCTCCCAATCCTCAGGTCGAGATCGGCTACGAGACCCACGGTGTTAAGGGCAACGTAGAAGACGCAGGCACTCCCCGTGTTACCGCCGGCAACGCTTCCGGCATCAACGACGGCGCTGCCGCTATCGTTCTCGCTTCCGGCGAAGCTGTTGAAAAGTACGGCCTGAAGCCCATGGCTAAGCTGGTCTCCTGGGGTCAGGGCGGCGTTGATCCCAAGATCATGGGCACCGGTCCCATCCCCGCTTCCCGCAACGCTCTCGCCAAGGCTGGCCTGACCATCGCTGATATCGACCTCATCGAAGCCAACGAAGCTTTCGCTGCACAGTCCATCGCTGTTGCCCGTGAGCTGGACTTCGACATGAGCAAGGTCAACGTCAACGGCGGTGCTCTGGCTATCGGCCATCCCGTAGGCTGCTCCGGCGCCCGTATCATCGTAACTCTGGTTCACGAAATGGCCAAGAGAGACGACGCCAAGAAGGGTCTTGCCACTCTCTGCATCGGCGGCGGCATGGGTGTTGCTACCGTTTGGGAAAAGTGCTAACTTACATATAGCAAAAAGAACCGTGCTTAGGCACGGTTCTTTTTTGTTTAGGGATTAGAATCCGGGGATTAGGGTTTATTATTTTTTACCGCCATCTTCCTGTTTATCTTCCTTGCGTAAAATTCGACCTTGTGTTATAATCAACGTGTATGCGGTAAAATCGATACCTCTTGCAAATCCCGTGAACAGGAGAGATGAACATGGGCAAAAAAGTGCTTATCGTTGAAGACGAAAAAGCTATCGTTGATATCCTTGTATTCAATCTGAAAAGAGAAGGATACGAAACCGAATTTGCTCTCGATGGTGCAGATGGTCTGGAAAAAGGACGTACCTGCGACCCCGACCTTATACTGCTGGACGTTATGCTGCCTAAAATGACGGGTTTTGACGTCTGTAAAACTCTCAGAGATGAAGGAAAAACCACTCCCATAATCATGCTTACCGCCCGTGAAGAAGAGGCCGACAAGGTTTTTGGTCTTGAGGTCGGTGCTGATGACTATATCACCAAGCCTTTTTCCATGCGTGAACTTATGGCCAGAGTCAAGGCAAACGTCCGCCGCACCGCCATGGACGCAGGCAAGGTGGAAAGTGAGTTCAAGACCTATGGTGATCTTCAGATCGAAGAAGACGGTTTCCGGGTGAAGAAAAACGGAGCTTCTGTTGAACTGACCCAGAAAGAATATGACCTTTTGAAGTATATGGCTGCCCGACCGGGTTTTGTTTTCTCCCGTGAGGAGCTTATGGAAAAGGTCTGGAACTATGATTATTTCGGCGACATGCGCACTGTTGACGTGACTGTACGCCGCCTGCGTGAAAAGATCGAAGACGATCCCGGCAAACCCAAATACATAATCACCCGCCGTGGTATGGGTTACCTGTTTGGAGAATAGAAAATCAAAAACCTCCATTTTGTTCTCAATTGTGGCAAAAAACGACCTCTATCCGCCATTTTGACGGTTAGAGGTTGCGGCTTGTTTGGTTTTTTATTTGTTTTTCCAGTTTACTTTAAACGGAAATAATGATAACATTATTTAGATAATGTAATTTTTATTATTATATAACATTCACATAATTTTTAAGGAGGCAATTTAATGTCCAGAAAGCTCAAGACAATGGACGGCAACACTGCAGCCGCCCATGTAGCTTATGCCTTTACTGAGGTCGCGGGTATTTTCCCCATAACTCCCTCCTCCGTCATGGCTGAGTTGGTAGACAAATGGTCCGCTGCTGACACCAGGAACATCTTTGGCCAGCCTGTTAAGGTTGTTGAGATGCAGTCCGAAGGCGGCGCAGCCGGTGCTGTCCACGGCAGCCTGCTGGCCGGTGCTCTGACCACCACTTTCACCGCATCCCAGGGCCTGCTGCTGATGATTCCCAACATGTACAAGATCGCCGGCGAACAGCTGCCCTGCGTTATCCATGTTTCTGCCCGTGCGCTGGCTACCCACGCACTGAGCATCTTCGGTGACCACAGCGACGTTATGTCCTGCCGCGGCACCGGTTTTGCCATGCTGGCTTCCACCAACCCCCAGGAAGTTATGGACCTTGGCGCTGTTGCACATCTGGCTTCCATCTCCGGCAAGCTGCCTTTCGTTCACTTCTTCGACGGTTTCCGTACCTCCCACGAGATCCAGAAGATCGAAGTCTGGGACTACAACGAACTGGCCAAGATGGTGGATATGGACGCTGTTGCCGATTTCCGTGCAAGAGCTCTGAACCCCGAGCATCCATCCATGCGCGGTTCCGCTCAGAACCCCGACATCTTCTTCCAGCTGCGTGAAGCTTCCAATGCTCATTACGACGCCATTCCCGCTGTTGTCGAGGAGTATATGGACAAGGTCAATGAGAAGATCGGTACCAACTACAAGCTGTTCAACTACTACGGCGCACCCGATGCCGAATACGTTATGGTCGCCATGGGCTCCGCCTGCGACGCCATCGAAGAAGTTGTCGACTACCTCAACGAGCAGGGTCAGAAGGTCGGTCTTGTAAAGGTTCGCCTGTATCGTCCCTTCGCTGTTGACCGTTTCATCGACGCTATTCCCGATACCGTTAAGGGTATCGCTGTTCTCGACCGCTGCAAGGAGCCCGGCTCCCTGGGCGAACCCCTTTATCAGGACGTTGTTACCGCTATCGCTTCCAGCAAGTTCGCCGGCGTAAAGGTCGTTGGCGGCCGTTACGGTCTGGGCTCCAAGGATACCGGCTCTGCCGCTTATCTGTCTGCCTTCCGCAACATCATGAGCGACAGCCCCATCAACTCCTTCTCCATCGGCATCAACGATGACGTTACCCATCTGTCTCTGCCCATGGACGAAAATCCCGACTGCCAGGCAAAGGGCAACAAGGCCTGCAAGTTCTGGGGTCTCGGTTCCGACGGTACCGTTGGTGCCAACAAGAACTCCATCAAGATCATTGGCGACAATACCGACCTCAAGGTTCAGGCTTACTTCCAGTACGACTCCAAGAAGTCCGGCGGCGTCACCATTTCTCACCTGCGTTTCGGCGAAAGCCCCATCAAGTCCACCTACTATGTTACCGCTTCCGACTTTGTAGCCTGCCACAACGCTTCCTACCTTGAGAAGTACGACATGGCTCAGGATTGTAAGCCCGGCGGCACCTTCCTTATCAACTGCGGTTACACCGTTGAAGAGCTGGGTCAGCACCTGCCTGCCGCTGCAAAGCAGTACATAGCCAAAAACAATGTTCAGGTATACACCATCGACGCTGTTAAGCTGGGCAAGGAACTGGGTCTTGGCAACAAGTACAACATGATCCTGCAGTCCGCCTTCTTCAAGCTGGCAGACATCATTCCCATCGACGATGCTGTTGAGTACATGAAGGCTGCCATCGTTTCCACCTACGGCCGCAAGGGCGAAGACATCGTCAACATGAACAAGGCCGCTGTTGATGCCGGTCTGGACAACCTTGTCAAGCTGGAGATTCCCGCTGACTGGGCAGACGCTGTGGACACTCCCAAGGTATCCAACGTGGAATACGAAAACGAAAACCTCAAGAACTTCGTTGAAAACATCATGGAGCCTGCCAACGCTATGCGTGGCGACGCTATCCCCGTTTCCACCTTCAAGGATATGATCAACGGCACTCTGCCTGTTGGCTCTGCTGCTTACGAACGCCGCGGCATCGCTGTTGACGTACCCAGCTGGATCCCCGAAAACTGCATCCAGTGTAACCGTTGTGCTTATGTATGTCCTCATGCTGCTATCCGTCCCTTCGCCATGACCGACGAAGAACTGGCCGCTGCTCCCGAGGGCACCAAGGCTGTCAAGCTCAACGGCAAGGGTGCCGAAGGTCTGAACTTCTCCATTCTGACCTCCACCTACGACTGCTCCGGCTGCGGCAGCTGCGTAAACGTCTGCCCCGCCAAGAACAAGGCTCTCGTTATGAAGCCCATGGAGCAGCAGCTTCCCGAACAGGAAATGTTCGACTATGCCAAGAAGAATGTCACCGTCAAGGCTCTGCCTTTCGACGCCGGCACTGTCAAGGGCAGCCAGTTCAAGCAGCCCCTTCTCGAGTTCTCCGGCGCATGCGCAGGCTGCGGCGAAACTCCCTATATCAAGCTCATCACCCAGCTGTTTGGCGATCGCATGATGGTTGCCAACGCTACCGGCTGCTCCTCCATCTGGGGCTGTTCCGCTCCCTCCACTCCCTACACCACCAACAAGGAAGGCAGAGGTCCCGCATGGGCCAACTCCCTGTTTGAAGACAACGCCGAATTCGGTTTTGGTATGTACACCGGCGTTACCCAGCGTCGTGACCGCCTGGTTTCCCTGGTTGAAGAACTGCTGGTCGACATGGACGCCAACGCCGATGTCAGAGAAGCTGCTCAGGCATGGTATGATGTCCGCAACGACGGCGAAGCCTGCAAGGACGCTGCCAAAGCCTTTGTTGAGGCTTTGGAAACCAAGTGCACCTGCGAAAAGGGCAAGGAAGTCCTCAGCATGAAGGATCTGATGGTCAAGCCTTCCGTATGGATCTTCGGCGGCGACGGTTGGGCATACGATATCGGTTACGGCGGTCTGGACCACGTTATTGCCAGCCGCGAAAACGTGAACATCTTCGTTCTCGATACCGAAGTTTACTCCAACACCGGTGGTCAGGCCTCCAAGGCTTCCCAGACCGGTCAGGTTGCACTGTTTGCTTCCGCAGGTAAGGTCACCAAGAAGAAGGATCTGGCAGGTATTGCCATGCAGTATGGCTACGTTTATGTTGCTCAGATCGCTATGGGCGCCAACTATGAGCAGGCCATCAAGGCTATCAAGGAAGCCGAAGCATACGACGGTCCCTCCCTCATCATTGCTTACGCTCCCTGCATCAACCACGGCGCAAAGGCCGGTATGGGCAAGAGCATGGAAACCATGAAGCGTGCTGTTGATGCCGGTTACTGGAACCTGTTCCGCTTCAACCCCGAGGCTGAAAAGCCCTTCACTCTGGATTCCAAGGAACCCACCGCCAGCTACAACGACTACATCATGTCTGAAGTCCGTTACAGCTCTCTGGGTCTGCAGTTCCCCGATCGCGCCAAGGAACTCTTCGCCATCGCCGAAGAGAACTCCAAGAAGCGTTACGCTGATCTGCTCAAGAAGAAAGAGATGTATGACAACTGATAATTTATAAACCCGGCTCGAAAAGGGAGTTGGTCATAGGGATATGACCAACTCCCGGCTATATAGATTTGCTAAGCAAATCTGTGATATACGCTGATGGCGTGTGATAGATAAAAAGGACGATATCCTCGGATATCGTCCTTTAATATTTAATTATCACGAAGTGATACATCAACATGCCGCACCGGGGTATATCACATTGCGTCAGCAATATTTAACATTTCCGGAGGAAATATTTCACTTTCCCGTCAGGGAAAATATCATTGGAGGTTGCGAAAATCCCTTTTCACAACCTCCTAAGAGCCGGAAGCTTTTTGCCCCTTGAGGTCAGCCAAAATGCTCGCCGGTTATTGAAAACTCAACCCATTCGGCAATGTTGGTGGCATGGTCGCCGATACGCTCAAAGTATTTGGCAATCATCAGCATATCCAGGCACAATGAACTGACGGAACTGTCCTCACGAAGAAGCTCCACAAGTTCGCTTTTCACCTTGTCAAAAAGTTCGTCAACCACATCATCGTATTCCATAACGGCTCTGGCCGCCACCAGGTCTTTGCGCACAAAGGCTGCCACGCTGTCTGTCACCATTTTGATGGTGGAACGGGCCATATCTCCGATATGGATTCGTGACTTGATATCAAGTTCGTCAAGATGGCGGGTTATTTCGGCAATGTCAGCTGCCTGATCGCCGATACGTTCCATGTCGGATATCATTTTCATGGCAGAGGAGATGGAACGCAGATCCTTTGCCACCGGCTGCTGACGAAGCAGCAGCTTCAGACACAGAGCTTCTATGTCCCGTTCTTTCTGATCGATCTCGCTGTCGGCAGTAAAAACTGCGGGCAGCAGAGATTTGTCGTTATCCAAAAAAGCCTTTGCGGCAACGGAAATGGCATATTCGCACAAGGCTCCCATTTGGGTAAGCTCCTGATTAAGCAGCTCCAACTGTTGGTCAAACCGTGTCCTCATCAGCCAAACCTCCCCGTAATATAGTCTTCCGTGCGTTTGTCTTTAGGCACAGAGAAAAGCTGCTGGGTTTCGCCGAATTCAACGATCTCTCCCATTAGGAAAAAGGCAGTCTTGTCGGATATTCTGGCGGCCTGCTGCATATTGTGAGTAACCATGACGATGGTGTACCGTTTTTTGAGTTCTTCAGCCAGTTCCTCGATTTTCATGGTGGATATGGGATCCAGTGCGGAAGTTGGCTCGTCCATCAGCAGTACCTCCGGCTCCACAGCCAAAGCTCTTGCGATGCACAACCTCTGCTGCTGACCGCCGGACATGCCCAGCGCACTTTTTTTCAGCCGGTCTTTGACCTCGTCCCAGATGGCGGCACCTCGCAGAGAGCGTTCAACGATCTCGTCAAGTTCCGCTTTTTTGCGCACGCCGTGGGTGCGTGGACCGTAGGCTATGTTGTCGTATATGCTCATGGGGAAGGGGTTGGGTTTCTGAAACACCATACCAACACGGCGGCGGAGCCGGTTTACATCCATACTGCCGTATATATCCTGACCGTCCAGCAATACTTTGCCGGTTATATGGCAGCCTTCCACCAGGTCGTTCATGCGGTTGAGCGTTTTCAAAAGTGTGGATTTTCCGCAGCCGGACGGGCCGATAAAAGCTGTTATCTCGTTTGCGGGAATGTTCAGGTTGATGCCTTTAAGCGCCTGAAAATCTCCGTAATTCAGCTTCAGCGAATCTATTTCAAATTTATACATTATTTCTCCTTAAGTGTTGTTTTCAAACCTTTTTGCCGCAAGCCCTGACAGTGCGTTCAGTCCTGCCACCAGAATCAACAGCATCACGGCAGTAGCATATGCTTCGTCCATATAAAGGCCTTCGTTCAGCAGGGCATACATATGAACCGAAAGTGTGCGTCCCGAGGACAGCAGCCCTTTGGCAACGCCCGTCACCGTACCGGCGGTGAAGATAAGCGCCGCAGTTTCGCCAACCATTCTGCCTATGGCAAGTATTACGCCGGACAGTATTCCCGGAGCTGCCGCAGGAAGAATTATTCTGAAAACGGTTCTTAATCGTCCTGCACCCAAACCAAAGCTGCCTTCGCGGTACATGTCGGGCACAGCCTTCAGGGCTTCTTCTGTGGTGCGCATTATGGTGGGCAGAACCATGATGGTAAGGGTGAATATGCCTGCCAGCAGGGAGTAACCCATGCCAAGAGTTACATTGAACACAAGATAGCCAAACAGACCGTAAACTATGGAAGGGATACCGGAAAGTGTTTCGGCAGTCATACGAACGATGGTTACAAGACGGCTTCCTCTCTTTGAGTATTCAGTAAGATAAATGGCAGAAAACACGCCCAGAGGTACCGCCGCCAGCAGAGTCAGGCCGACGACGATCAACGTGTTGATAATGGCCGGCATCATAGATGCGTTTTCACTGGTGTATTGGAAGCTGAACAGAGAGGGCTTCAGGTTGGGTATGCCTTTTATGAGAATGTAAGCCACAAGGCAGAGCATGACTGCAGCTGTGATACCGGCTGCCAGCCATACAAGTGTTCTGAGCAGGGTGGAAGATAAATGCCTGTTTTTCATTTAGACTTCTCCTTTCGCAGCAGTGAAAAGCTGACGTTGATAATGAGAATAAACACAAACAGTACCACGGCTGTAGCAAATAAGGCTTCTCTGTGGAGGTCGGCTGCGTATCCCATTTCCAACACGATGTTGGCTGTCAGAGTGCGTACTCCGTCCAGCAGGCTTCCCGGCATTACCGCCTGATTGCCTGCCACCATGACCACTGCCATAGTCTCTCCGATGGCACGGCCAACACCCAGAATGATACCCGAGGTAATACCCGATTTTGCGGCGGGTACAAGAATGGTAAAAACGCTTCGTTCATGGGTTGCGCCCAATGCCAAAGCACCTTCGTAGTAGCTGTCTGGTACTGCCCTCAAAGAGGCTTCCGCTGTGGAAATGATAGTGGGCAGTATCATTATTCCCAACATGATGGAGGCTGTCAGTATGCTTTTGCCGCTGCCGCCGAAAAGGTTTCGTACCATAGGAACCAGCACTACCAGACCGAAGAAACCGTATACAACAGATGGAATGCCTGCCATAAGGTCAATGGCGGGCTTCAATAGCTTATGCAGCTTTGCCGGGCAGAATCGTGCCATGAAAATTGCGGTCAGAATGCCGATGGGAACGCCGATGACGATGGCTCCTGCAGTGACATATATGCTGCCGGCTATCATGGGCAGAATGCCGAACAGCTCATTTAGCGGCTTCCAGCGTGTACCGGAGAGAAAGTCACCCACGCCGATTTTGAGCATGGCAGGTATACCGCTTCCGAACAGAAACAGGCAGATGAATACCACGGCTGCTATGGATATGCAGGCAGCAAGCATGAAGATGTACTTCATGCCTGCTTCTTTAAGCTTCATCATCTTACGTTGCTCCATGCGGTGACTTCACCGGTGAAGATCTGTCTTACCTGTTCAGTGGTCAGACTGTCGATGCTGCTGTTGGGGCTTACTACCACGGCTATGCCGTCTATGGCGATGGTGATTGGGGTCAGACCGGCTTCCAGTTCGCTTTCTTTCAACTCACGGGAGGCCATGCCGATATCGCTTATGCCACCCATTGCATCGCTGATCCCGGTGGAGGAGTCGCTCTGCTGAAGCTCGATCTCAACATTGGGGTTGATGGCACAGTATGCCTCGGTGAGCTTTTCCATTACGGGGTATACAGAGGACGAGCCGGAGATAGTCAGCTTGCCGCTGACTCCGCTGTTTTCGTAAGCTTCGCCGGAGCCGATGCTGATGTAGCCCTTGCTTTCCACGATGGACTGACCGTCAGCGCTGAGAATATAGCTGATATAATCCTTTGCGGTTTTGCCGGCATTGTCGGTTACGGCGATATTGAAGGGGCGGGACACTTTGTAGCTGCCGTTTTTGATATTCTCGGCAGAGGCTTCAGCTCCGTCAATTTTCAGGGCTTTGACACTGCTGTTCAGAGAACCTAAGGAGATGTATCCAATAGCGTTCTCGTTGGCGGCCACGGTGGTCATCATAACTGCGGTGCTGTTAGTGATCTCTGCGGAGTCGGTGGTCATGTCAACCTTTTCTCCGCCGTCATTTTTGACTTCAACGCCGAAAAGCTCTACAAAAGCACCTCTTGTGCCGGAACCGTCTTCACGGGAGACAACGGTTATATTGTCTGATGTACTGCTGCAGCCTGCCAGGGACATTGCCATAATTGCTGCTGTGATGATAAATGAAACTGCTTTTTTCATTTGATTAACTCCTTTTCACTATTCTATTATTTCTCGATCACGGCAATATAATAGCTTTTGATTGTGAAATCTGACATCTTTACAAGGTAAAACTTGGGTAAAATAACTAATAAAAATGTTAAATCCGGGATAACGGAGGTTTGTACCGTTATCCCGGATTTAACATTTGCACTCAGTATTTGTTTTTGCCTTTAAGCCTTGCTTTGGCATCCTCAAGGGTTTCGCCGTCATGAGCAAGAAATTGCTCAATGAAACGGTCTTCGACCTTGGTGTAGCTTTCCACAACGCAGGATTCTATCTTTTTATAACCGTTCACAGTGCCGGATTCGATTTTTTTGTATCCGTCGGTTACGCTGTCTGCGATTTTTTCGCCTGCAGCGGCAAGTTTTGTTTTTGCCATAACAGTTATTCTTCCTCCAATAAGATTCATTCCCAAAAGAAACACCAAAACATACACTGCTGTTCCGGTCAAGATATTCATAAGCTGTATATCGTCAGCCCCCATCCCTTCAAAGGTAACCAGCATTGACCTCTGTAGAGAAAACAGGGATGCTGCCGCATCTGCCAAAGAAATGTTTCGAAGTGATTTCAAAATGGGGAGCGACGTTTTCCTTGCTTTGACAAGGTTGATTATCGCTAAAGAGAGCTTGGTAAAGGAGTACAGCGCAATGGTAATCATTGCTATCTCATGGTGTTTTGTACCACGGTCTCCCGAAACGGCAAGATAAGCAGTACCTGCCATTGTTATTGACAGAAATATCAGCATCCGGCCGGTGAACCGCATAATAAAAGTTCCGGTATCGCTGTCAGCCTTTTTTGCCGACATCAGTATGGCAAACCGCATTACGCTTAAAATAATGTAATATGCAGCCAAAGTAACAAACCACCATGAACGCCCCATAATACCGAAAACAGCGGTGTAAAAACTGTATGCCAGATTCATGGCAAGGCTGAGCCTCGCTGACTGCACCGTGCGCCCGGTCATTATTTGATGCCCTTAACGATGGGGATAAGCGAAAGCAGCATAACAATACCCACAAGACCAATAACAGTGCCGAGAATTATGTTTTCCCAAACCATGCAGAAGCACATACCCAGTCCCAGGGTAAGGGCGCCAACAACGCCAAGAATTACAAACAGTACGTTTCGCAGATTCAGCCGGACGGGCTGTTTGTTTTCCATTTTGCGCCAGATGATAACGGTAGCCAACCCCATAACAAGGCCTACTGCGCCCAGCACAATGCCTTCTTTAAAGGCGTTCCACTCCGGAAGCAGTGCCATGCACATGCCCAAAGCAAACATTACACCGCTGACTGTACCGAGTACCATTGCAACAAAACTGCTTTTTTTCATGTTGTTCATCCTTTCATTATCGCAACAGTTGTCTTTTTAATGTGTTTATAGTATACTTTGGAGCAGGACTAATAACAATCATCAATTTTGCAACAAGTGTTGGAATAATAAAAAGGGAGAAGCATATTGAATACAAAAAACAACAGCCGCCGCCGTGCATCAGTGGAAAAAATCGAAAAAGCCTTTGCACAGCTGCTGCAGGACAGGGAGCTTAAAGACATAACAGTTACGGATATATGCGCCATGACAGGCATGAACCGCAGTACTTTCTATGCAAACTTTATGGACATCTATGACCTGGCGGATAAGATCAGAGACAAGCTGGAAACTGAATTTGCAGAAGTTTTCCGTGCGGAAGGTAATTATCACGAAAGCGGCAGTGCACTGAAAATGTTCACCCATATTAAGGAAAACCAATTGTTTTATAGCACCTATTTCAAACTGGGTTACGATGAATCCCATCAGGTGCTGGTGTACGATATTGTCAGGGCGGAGCAGGATTTCGATAATAAGCATATTGACTACCATATTGAATTCTTCCGCAGCGGCATAAACGCTATAATAAAAATGTGGCTGAGAAACGGCTGCGTGGAGTCTCCCGAGGAAATGGCGGAGATAATCGAAACGGAATATAAGGGCAGGTAACTGCGTTGAACTTTGCCTCTGAAATGCAAAAAAAGATGGCGGCATGATTGCCGCCATCTTTTGGTTGCTTTATTTGCTGATATATCTCTGATATGCGCCGGTGTATACTTCGATGATTTTATCCAGATCAAGAGACTGGCAGGTGGCAACAAATTCGTCCCAAGCAGCGTCGGTAAGTTCGGCTTCACCCACCATCCACTTGAGGACGGTGCTCTCAATGTAGGTCTGCAGGTCGGTGTAGGAGCTGCCGATGGAGTCGGACTCGTCGGCGGTCAATTTCATGTTGCCGGGCAGACCGGTATACAGTGCGCTGGGCTGATCGGTGGAAACAGTCCAAAGCTCGGATGCTTTGATAAGGGTTTCGGAACCGGTATCAAAGTTGAAGTTGGGATAAACATAGCCAAAGTCGCCGTCGTTGGTATACAGGCTCTTGTTGGCAACGCCCAGGGCTTCATCTCTGGCACTGAAGAATTCGTTGGGGATAGGCTTGCCGTCAATGATGTCGTAGGTCTCGCCCTCTTCCCAACCATAGTTGCAGGCCAGATAACCGGTGTCGCTGTAGAAGAAGTCACAAAGCTTCATGCAGGCTTCAACAACGTCCTCTTCCTCGCAGGAGGTGCAAAGAGCAATGCCGGGCATTGAGCTTACATATGAGGCTGCGGCTGCGGCAAAGTACAGCTGGCCTTTTTCAAGACCATCGCCGTTGATAACGGGCAGGGGCTGAGGAGTTACGCCGTAGCGGTCGAAATATTTGTCAAGTTCAAAGCCCATGGCAGAGGAGGTACCGATCTCACCGTTGTTGAAACCGGTGAAGTCCATTTCGGTGATGGACAGGAAATCGGGGTCAAGGATTCCCTCAGCGTACCAGTCGGCAAACAGTTCAATATAGTTTCTGGTTTGTTCGGTGATGGCGTCCAGCACCAGCTGACCGGAAGCGTTGTCGATCACCATTTCACCGGCAATACCGGCACCCATAGCCTGAGAAACAAGGCCTTCAACGATCTCGCCCTCTGCAGTAACAGCAAGGGGGGCCTTAACGCCGTTTGCTTTCATTGCTGCTGCTACATCGTGGAGATCACTGATGGAGTAGGGCAATTCAAGACCGGTGGCTTCCCAGTAATCCTTGTTGATAACCGGGCCCATGCCGGTTTTCTGCAGCTCGGAGTTGATGGTGGAAAAGCTGACGACCCTGCCTTCATCGGTAACGATATCGTTAAATATTACGGGATCCTGCAGCAGGTAGTTGTAGTGGGGGGCATACTCTTCAAGATAAGGAGTAAGATCCAAATAAACGCCTTCTTCAACGGCAAGGTCATAGCCGCCTGTGTAGGCAGAGCCGGACATGGCGATCATGGATTCGAACACGATATTTGGATAATCGCCGCCGGCGATGGTCAGGTTAAACTGTTCGGCAGCAGTGGACTGATAAGGCTCGGTCCAGGTGATGTCGTAACCCAGTTTGTCAACGAGGCGGGTCCAGAACACAACAACGTCTTCAGACTTGGAAGGATGATTGCCTGAACGTGTGGGGTAGAAAATACTGATTTGAGCGGGCTCTTCATAGAAAGGCATATCGTATTCGGCGGGTTTGGCAGGAGCCTCATCTTCGGCAGGAGCAGCATCTTCGTTTTCGGCAGGTGCTTCTTCCTCAGCGGGAGCTTCTTCGGCGGGTGCGCTTTCCTCAACCGGTGTGCTTTCCTCAACGGCAGCGGGTTCTTCGGTTTTGGAGCCGCAGCCGGACAGCAGAGAAAGCATCATTGCTGCCACGAGGAGCATGACAATCAGACGTTTCTTCATTTTGAATTTCCTTTCCTTTTATTTCTTCGGCAGCCTTACGGTGATGCCGCACTCGGTGTGGTAGTTGCCGTCAAAATCTTCGCACCACAGGGCAATATCAACGTAGTACTGACCGTCTTTTTCGTACTTGTCGTATACGTAGCCCCTGGTAATGGTGGCATCGGGACACATACCGTGGGTGTTGATGTGGGCACCTTTTTCTTTCAGTTCAGGCACCTTGAGCATATAGCTTTCACGATAGAAGCCTTCGGGGAAGGGGTTGGCCTGTTTTTCGGGTTCGAAGTCGTTGACCATGCGCCAGTTGACCATGGTGATAAAGCCGGCATCGCCTGCCCAGTTGGTGACATTACGGACGCAGAAGTCACGACCGGTGTAGTTGTAGAAGGGGCCTCTGCCGGGCTTGTAATGGGAGATAACATTGTCGTAAACACCGTATTCGTTTTTGTCACCACGGATACGGCCGCTGAGAACCTGCCCCTTGACGGATTCGCAGCCTACCAGTTCCTGACCGTGCATACGGATAATGTCCATCTGAGTAAAGGGAGGCTCAGCAGTTGTCCATGTGTAGTCGCCAACATTTACATCGTCCCAGTAAAGGATCTCGGAGCCGCGAACCTTTTCCTTTTCCCAAATGCCTTTCAGCACAGCATAATCCTCATCGGTATACTGGTGAGCGGGGTGCATATATCTGTTAAAGGGATGGATAAACTGATCGGGTTCCATGCCGGGTTTCAGACGGCAGCGGAAGTTGGGGAAACGGGTGGTGCTGCGGCCAACAACTTCGCCCCTTTGGTTGATGATATCTGCAGAAGCAATAAGCACAAAGCAGCGGACAATGCTGCCTTCGGCGGGAGTGGTGTCTATCAGTTCCACGGGGCCGGGCTTGTTGCTCAGCTTGTCACCGGCGAGAATGGGGGCAAAATATTCAACCTGATGGTCGTAAGCGTCGCCTGCAAGCTGCTCGTCGGGCATGCACATATCACCCAGTTCCCGGGGCAGCATAGCCATGGCAAGGGCTTCAATATAACCGGGAACGATAGGCAGACCGCCGTACCAGGTGTTCTTTGCATACTCAACATCGTTATACAGGGGGTTTTCAGGCACAATGCGTTCGGCATACATACGCATGATAACTTCGTTGAGTTTTTCCTTCTGATAAACCTGCTCCTTCATCATGGGAGGGCCGCCGGCACCGGGACCACCGGGTCCACCGGGACCTTCATTCTTACCGCTGAGCAGTCGGTCTATTGCTGCCTGCTCCTCGGCAGAGTAAACACCGGGATAAAATATTTCGTATTTTTCCTTGATCATTCTTTTCATTCCTTTCAATATTTTCTGAACATAATATAATTATCCCACACATTTGTTAGAACTGCAACTGTTGCTGATGTGTCGATTTTGAACACCGGGCAACAGTTTATGCGGATATTATTTATTTAGCAATTTTTGTGCCAACAAAACCGTTTTTTCCGGAGAGAAAAACCAAATGGTTGCGCATCACACTGCAACAACGCCACATTGGAAACATATAAAGCATTAAATGACTATTGCGAAAAAGGAAAAGGCTTGTTATAATTACAATGTTTAGCAGTAATCGTTCGGGGTTGTTGCCCGATTTTAATTGCACAGAAATTGATTAAAAGGAGAAGAATACAATGGCAAAAGCAGATGTCCTTTTCGACAAAACTGAGTTTATCGTTCAGATCGCCGACAAGCAGGCTATGAGCATGAACGTCAAGGCTGAGGATATTACCTCCATTACCTTTGAGCCCTGCGAATACAAGAAGCTGTTCGGTCTGAGCAAAGGCATTTCCGAGCATATCGTTGTTAAAACCAAGAGAATGCCTGTCATGATCGACAAGATCGCTGTTGAAAAGAAAAAGGCCGGCAACTGGGAGAACATCAAGTCCCAGATGGAAGCCTTCGCCAAGAGCAACAAACTCTCCGTTTACCACGAAACCGAAGTTTGGAAGCTCCCCTCCCTCGGCAGCGACGGCATGGAATAATACATAAGAAAAAACCGGCTCATCAGAGCCGGTTTTTTTCTTATGTAGGGGGGTAGATGTCGGGGTCAGGAGAGGGATGTTCCGCAGCTGCGGAATTGGGAAGCTGTCATTCCGGTATATTGCTTAAACACCCTGTCAAAGGTCCTGCGGTTGGTATAGCCGGAAAGACTGTAGATTTTTGTTATAGGGTATTTTGTAGACAAAAGCAGATCTTTCGAACGCTGTATTCGAAGATGGTGGATGTAATTCAGTACACCAATGCCAAATGCGTTTTTAAAGGATTTCGTTATGCGGTTTTCGGTTGTGTTCAGTTCAGAGGCAATGAATGAAAGGCAGATATCAGGCCGTGCAAAAGAAATGTCGATTATTCGGCGGATCTGATCAGACAGATCCCTGTCGGACTTGTCTGAGTGAGGAAGCTGAGAGCCAAGTGCCGGTTTCAGTGCTTCCAAAAAATCGATAATAACGGTTATAGCGTCACCGGGATATTTTGCTTTACGCAGTTTTTCGCCTGAGGATATGGAAAGACTTTCATATTGCTTTCCCAGTCCAAGGGCATTTTTTATGTCTTCCAGCTTTTCGATAAGACCAAGTGCTGCGGTGTGAATGCCGCAGCTTTTTAATTCGTCAAGAAAATTCTCACACAGCAGACGATTGATGCCTTCAATATTGTGATTTCTGGCCAGGGTATCGAGAGACTTCGGGTCCGGAGAAGCGGAATCATAAAGTTTCAGTGCGCTTGAACACAGCGCAGGAGAGATGCCGGGAAGTCTTGATTGGAGCAGAAGCAAAGCCAGCACCTCTTCTTTTGCTTCGGGAAGCTCGCGAATGTCCTTGCGGCGGGCACTCAAGGATGCTGTTACCACGACACCCAGCTGTTCCCGGACGTTGGTTACAGCGTGATGCAGCATATCCAAAAGATCATGGTCGGACACATCATCATGTGGAAAGTTTAAAAGAACTGCGCCCAGACTGTTGTCGCCTTCGCAGCTGCAGCAATGGCAGAAACGTGCAAAAACAGATTCAAAACAATCACTGATCCTCAGTTTCAGATCAAAAACGGCTTTGGTTTCTTCGTCAGTCAAATTTGAGCCCGGTGCGAAATTATAAAGACATACGGCATAGCCGCTATGAGTAAAGCCCAGTATTTCATTTGCCTGTTCCAGAGGTTTCCAACGGCCTTCCAACATCAGTTCGGCAGACATCCTGCGAAGCAGTGCCCGCTGGTTGGTCAATTCAGAACGCTGTTTTTCAATCAGATTATACAGACTTTCGATGAATGCTGTCAGCTCGGGTTTGGAAGGGATGAGCTCGGCGGAGGACGAGAGCTCCGGAGGGGTTTGCATGAAATCAAAGTTTGTCATAAGATCACCTGTAGACAAAAAAAGTAACAGTCAAAAAAAGCAAAGGCTGCGCTGCGGAGATAGGGACGAGTTAAGAATAACACACATGGACAATGGGGTCAATGGAATAAAGTGACCCAAAAAGTAAATGACATAGCGAAAAGGGACGATTTCTTCGGCGGTTTTATTGCGGTTGAGAAGCCTTGATTTTATAATATAACATATAGATTATTTGAAAGGATGAAGCAGAATGAAGAAAATACTGGCGCTTATCTGTACTTTTGCCATGCTGATGTGTCTGGTTTCCGGCTGCTCTTCTAAAACGGAAGAGCCGGTACAGAGCGAACAGCCCGCGCAATCGCCTGCAGTTGAGCAAGAGGAAGCTGCTGAAATGGAACGACCCGAGGAAGAGACCGCTGAAGAAGTCTTTGATGAAGCGGCCGAGGAAGAACCGATCCTTATAAGCTATCCCTTTGAGGAACGAAAAAGCTTTACGGTTTACTGCCCGCAGGACTCCATGACCACAATGCTGTTGAGCAAAATGGGAAAGGAGCCTGTTTGGTACAGTATGCCGACCTTGGAGTATCTCCAGGAAACCATCAACTTTGAGTTTGAGTTCGTATCCCCCGGTGAAACGGCTGCAACGGAGCAGTTTAATCTGATGGTGGCATCGGACGAAATGACAGATATGTTTGAAGGTTCGTTATACAGCGGCGGAACAACTCAGGCATACAACGATGGTGTCATTGCGGACCTGACCGACCTGATGGCTGCGAACATGCCGGATTATTGGGCACTGGTGCAGGAGCAGGAGCCTATCCAGATAGCAAATTTGATAAGCGACGATGGGAAGATATATTCCATCAATGACATAACCGAAAACAACTCCGCAACCCAAGGTCTGCTTATCCGACAGGATATGCTCGAGGGTGTTGGCTTGACTGCTCCGGTTACTGTTGCCCAGCTTAAAGAAGCTCTTGTGGCTGTCCATGAGCAGTATGGAACGGAACAGACGTTTTATCTTGATCCCGATGGAAACATGGGAAATGTGGTGGGTGCCTTTGGAAGCGCTGGTTTTGACGTAACCGGCTCCACTTCCGATCCCGGATTCTATGTGTCCGACGGACAGGTGCAGGCGGCTTTGCTGTCAGATGGATATTATGACTATCTGCAATACTTTATCGAACTGTATAACGAAGGCGTTATCTATAAGGACTTTTATACTCAGGTGAGAAGTGCCAGCCTTATGAACAGCCTGTCTCTGGGGCGTGCGTTTATCTGGAACGGCGATGGTGGGCTGATAGATTCAATGACTGCTACGGGCAAAAAGGAAGTTCCGGAATATCAGCTGGGCGGCCTTGGAGCTATTGTCATGAATGAAGGTGACGCTTATCACTTCGCAGCTGCGGTCAACATCATTGACACAAAAGGCACCTGTATTTCATCTTCCTGTGAGGATGTTGAGGGGGCAATGCAGCTTATCAACTGGTTTTTCACCGAAGAAGGCAGACATTATTGCCTGTGGGGCGTTGAGGGAGAAACATTTAACTATGATGAAGGCGGAAAAGAAGCTTTCACAGAGGCGGTCACGGATGGTGTATTCAATATCACTCTGATGTATGACTTCTATATGTGGTCCCCCTGTGCCAAGTATATCGAGCGGGCAAACCTGCAGGAGCATTATTCCGATCTGGTAATCTCTGCTTATGATCAGTGGGGCAAGGCTGATTCTGCCAACACACTGCCTGCATCAATAACACTGACCACGGAAGAAAGTGAGCAATACACAAATCTGATACCGGATATTTGTACCTATGCCGGCGAATGCATACTGAAGTGGATCACAGGTGAAGAAAAACTCACAAAAGAAGCGTGGGCTTCTCTGAGCGCAGACCTTGAAGGTATGGGTATAAATGACTGTGTAAGCATTTATCAGGCAGCATATGAGCGATGCATAAGCAGAGTTCAGTAAAACAGGAAAAAGGAGATAAATATGGGAATTTCATTAAAATTCGATCCTCAGGTTTTTGAACTGAAGGAAGAAAAGGTACTCACCGCTCAGGGTGAAAAAACAGTTGTATATAAGGAATATGCACATATACCTTATGTTTCAAAGCCTGTTGACATTGGCTATCAGAGTCTTAATATCCATGTGCCTGTGAGCGTTGACGGAGTCAACGTTGATCCTTCCCACATGCCGATGCTGATACTCATTGGCATCGGTGGATATACTGCCATTCCAAACGACCCAAAGCTGTTCCGCGGCCCCGGCCCCGGTGGTCCCGGCGGTCCGGGCGGTCCGGGTGGTCCCGGCGGACCCGGCGGAGATATGGGAGGTATTCCCATGCATGCATTCCCCAGCATCGACAAACCCTTTGGTGATACATACGAAAAGGCCGGTACCGACGGCGGACCCAAAGCGCTGGCAAAGGGGTGGGTCGTTGTTATTCCCGGTGTTCGCGGCCACGACAATCAGTCTGCCGATGGCAGATATTACGGGAAAGCTCCTGCTTCTATCGTTGACCTGAAAGCAGTTGTAAGATATCTGCGATATAACAGGGGTATTGTTCCCGGAGACCCCGAGAAAATCTTTGCTTCCGGCGGCAGTGCCGCAGGCGCACTGGCATCTCTCATGGCGGTTTCGGGCAACTATCCGTGGTATGAGCCATATCTGAAAGAGATCGGTGCCGCAGATGAACGCGACGATGTGTTTGGCTGTCTGTCTTTCTGCCCGATCACTGATCTGAGCCATGCCGACGGCGCATATGAATGGCAGTATGGCGGACTTAAGGCAGAGTCCATGTTTGCTCCGCAGCCGCTTGAGATGGATGCCGAAGTAACAAATACGCTTGCAGAGCAGTTCCGCAAGTATATCAACGGTAAGGGATTGAAGGGCAAAAATGGTTTTGGAACCATCAGCAGCGATAATCTGGCAGATTACATTCTGAAAGAGTATCTTGTTCCCTCATGTGAACGGTTCCTGAAAGAAAAGGACGAGGGTGAAAGGACCGCATATTTGTCGGAGAATCCGTGGATAAAATGGGATGGTGAAAAGGTCGAGTTTTCATTCGAAGATTTTGTTGTTCATTGCGGACGTTCCAAAACGCAGCCCGCATTCGATGACAAGGAAATGCAGATGGAACCGGCTATTTTTGGAACAGAAAAGGTCAACGGACGTCATTTTACCGATTTTGGTCTCAAATATGCAACCGGCGATCCGGACGCAAAGGTTGAGGATGAGGTGGTCCAGTTGGAAAACATGATGAACGCCATGTATTTCCTGCCGGGCAAGGCAGATATGGCAAAGCATTGGTGGATACGTCATGGTGCTTGTGACAAGGATACGTCATTGCCAATAATCACCAATTTGGCTACAGCTCTTGAAAATGCGGGAGCAAATGTCAATGCCCGCCTTGTGTGGGACGGCGGCCACGGCGCTGACGATGATAAGTTTGAGATGATGGATTGGATAGAGTCGGTTATTTGATAAACAAACAACGGAGCGTACCGTTATCGGTATGCTCCGTTATTTTAATCGAAATGAATATTTTCCAACACCCAGCCGGATTTGCTGCTGTAGCGGTATTTTTGCCGCAGCCAACGTTCGTTTTCCATGCCGTACAGTCTGGTATAGATAATGTTGGGGCGGGACACGCTGTAGATCTGGAATTCAGCAACGTATGTATTTTCGGGGGTGTTGTGATGGTCAGTAAGTCCTACATCCATGCCGTATGCGTTCTTCATTTCGGCGGCAAATATGGTATATGTTTCATCGTCCAACATCAAATCGCTGACTGCAAAAACATAATTATTGCTTATTTCGCCCCGGGAATCAAAGTATTCAATCATATTATGATACGCAGCGGCGTAAAGCTCTGCCTTAAGCCCGGTGTCCTCATAAGCCTCTTTGGGCGAAGTGCAAAAGCCTATCAGACAGATACCCATGATTAATGCCATTGCCAAACATAAAGTAACTGCAGTTCTTCTTTTCATTGGAACCTCCGCAATAAAACCCTAATCCCTAAAGCCCAGACCCTAATCCCTAAAAATATAAGGATGCTTTCGCATCCTTATATTTTTTCTATCATTTCAGCCATTTCGTCCAGCCAATTGCCTTCGAACAGCTCAATAAGACCCTTGTCGCTCATGGAAGCCAGATCGGGGTTGATGGGCAGGCGGGCAATATGCTCAACGCCGTGCTTTTTGGCGATGTCTTCAAGATGACTCTCACCGAAAATGTTGTGACGCTTGCCGCAGTCGGGGCATTCGTAGTAGGACATGTTTTCCACGATGCCCAGTACAGGAATGTTCAGCATTCCTGCCATCTTGACAGCCTTTTCAACTATCATGGAAACCAACTCCTGAGGAGAGGTAACAACGATGATCCCGTCTACGGGCAGAGACTGGAACACAGTCAGAGGAACGTCGCCGGTGCCGGGAGGCATATCCACGAACATATAATCCACCTGATTCCAGACAACGTCGGTCCAGAACTGGGTAACGGTGCCTGCGATGACGGGACCGCGCCAGACAACGGGGTCGGTATCGTTGGGCAGAAGCAGGTTGACGGACATAACTTCAATGCCGGTCTTTGTCATAACGGGGAAAATGCCCATTTCGTTGCCGGTGGCTTTCTGGGTCAGGCCAAATGCCTTGGGGATGGAGGGACCGGTAATGTCGGCATCGAGGATGGCAGTTTTGTAATTCATGCGACGCATAAGTACAGACAGCATGGAGGTGACCATGCTCTTGCCAACGCCGCCCTTGCCGCTTACAACGCCGATAACTTTCTTAACGCTGGATGCGCTGTTGAGCTGAGCAAGCATGCTTTCGGCGGTGCGTTCAGAGCAGCTTTCGCCGCAGCTGCTGCAGTTGTGGTTACAATCGCTCATTTTGGAATTGCTCCTTTATTTTTTGTTTTATCTATTATATTATAACCTATATTTCAAATTATTCAATGGGAGAAAAGCGATGAATGTTACTCAGCCTGCCATAAATGAATTGGTGACCATGGACATTTCCGATGCAGTCGCCCGTTACTATGAGGAAGAGAAAGATATAAAAGGTCTGCGCATTACAGGCACGGCTTTGAATGGTAATTTTTCCCGCATGGGGTTTTCAAAGGTAGTGTTTGATCACTGTCGGCTGTCCGGCTGTGACTTTTCCAACAGTGATTTTATAGATGTGGTTTTTGACAGCTGTGACCTGTCCGGCTGCCGGTTCAGGGAAGGATATTTCCAACGGGTGAGGTTTGAGCAGGTAAAGGCAGTGGGGGCAGGGTTTGGCGAGTCTGTTTTCAAAAACCTTGGGATAAAGGAAAGCAACTTCTCTTACTGTTCTTTTGCCAAGTCGAAATTTGAACGGGCATCAATAACAGGTGAGCTGCATGACGCTTCCTTTGCGGAGTGTCAGCTCAAAAGTTTTGAGTTTGAAAACGCCGACCTGACAAGAGCTGACTTCTTCAAAACTCCCCTGAAAGGACAGGATCTGCGAAGCTGCCGTATTGACGGTATAATTGTGTCAGACAGCCTGTCGGAGCTTAGGGGCGCAGTGGTAGATCTGTATCAGGCAGCAGCACTGGCTGCAAAGCTGGGGATAGAGATAAAATAGACCCAAATAAAATGGTAAAAATGTGTTATTTGGGTCAGGTTATATTTAACACATATAATTCACCGTCTTTCGATTGACAATCTTTTGACAAAAGACTAAAATATACGTTGATTTCGGCTATGAATGGCCGCATATACACTATTTCAAACAAGGAGAGAAACAAGTATGAAGCTTTTTAAGCAGATCATGGCTGTGGCCCTCGTCATCGCTATGGTACTTTCTGTCAGCGTCGTTGGCGTTATGGCAGCCGGTCCCGGCGGTCCCGGCGGTCCCGGCGGCCCCGGTGGTCCCGGTGGTCCCGGCGGTGCCAAGAAGACCGGCGTTGAAACCGCTAAGGAACTGAAAGACTATGATTCCATCGCAAACAAGGGCGCTGTTGACGTGCTCGTAAGCGCCGGTGTTATCAACGGCATCGAGCAGGACAACGGTTCCTACAACTTTGACCCCAAGGCATACATTACCCGCGAAGCCATGGCCAAAATGGTAGCAGTTGCTGTTACTCTGGCCAGCGATGAAAAGATCACTGGCAAGTCCGGCAAGTTTGCCGACATCGACGATCGTTGGTCTGCCGACTATGTCAACTACTGCGCTGACGCAGGCATCATCAACGGCCGCGGCGAAGTATTTGATTTTGCAGGCAACATCACTGTTGCCGAAACCGCAAAGATCCTTGCTGCTGCCCTGACCGGCGAGCAGTACACCGGCACTGCATGGAAGGAAGCTTCCTGGGCAGCTGCTGAAGAAAAGGGCATCCTTGAAGGTATCAAGGGCGCACAGGACGAGGCTATCACCCGTGACGAAGCTGCTCTTATGATCTACAACGCTCTTGTCAAGGCCGACGGCTCCAAGGTCATGCCTCAGATGGTAGTCCTGGCTGAAGGCGAATACGAAGAAGTTGTTATCCCCGAAGGCGCTGTTGTTAAGGGCGAAGGCGGCCAGAGAGCTACTCTGATCGTTGACGGCGTTGAAGTTGAGATCAAGGCCGGCACCTACACCGGCAAGGTCCAGATCGACCTGACCGAAGCTTATGGCCAGTGGGGCAGCTTTGGTGGCGGCGGTGAAGGCGACTATGAGTTCCGCACCGGTCTGTACATCGACGAAATGGGCGTTAACGAAGCCAAGTCTGCTGCTTCCGTTATCACCGGCGGCACCTACAGCGCATCTTCCGCTGAAGGTCTCGTTGTTAAGTCCACCTCCCCCAACCTCAACTCCATCATTGTTGACGGCAAGGTCAACTACACCATCAAGGACTCCACCTTTGACATCCTGGGCGACAGCGATGGCAACGATGTTAACGACTTCTCCGGCTTCGGCGCTGTTGTTACCGCTGTTAACGACGCTACCGTCACCCTTGAAAACGTCACCATCAACACTACCGGTGTTGCTCGTCCCGCTCTGTTTGCTGACGAGTACGGCGATGTTATCTTCAAAAACTCCCGCTTCAACGTTAAGGGCGGCACCCTGTATGATGGCTACATCAACTCCGCAAACCAGGCAAGCATGGTTGCTCCTCCCTGGGTTCTCGGTATCGGCGGCAACTCCCGCGGCACCAACATGGAAGGCAACTGCTCCTCCACCACCATTATCGACAGCAAGTTACC